>NZ_JBIRVR010000006.1:0-351302 GCF_044387105.1 Streptomyces sp. NPDC020379 | reverse complement strand
GGCGGACGACCGACCGTTGTCGATGACGACAAGCTTGCCGTGGCCCGTGCTCGGCACGCCAAGGGGGAGAGCGTCACGGCCATCGCTAAGGCCCTTGGGGTGTCCAGGGCAACCTTGTACAGGCATCTTGGCCAGTAGGGCGTAGCGGAGCGCAGAGCCCTACCCGCGCGCCTCGGGGGAGGAACGCGCAGGCGGGGCGATCTGCTGGCTACGCTGATCGCTCAGACTGCGGCCGGTGCCGTCCAATCATGCTGTTACGTCCACTCGTTGCCGCAGCTCTGGCAGATGAACTTACGGCCGTCGGGTGTCCACACGAGCGGGCTGTTGCAGCTCGGGCAGTTGGTGTTCGCCAGAATCGGGAGCCACCGGAGCGCATTGCGGAACTGTCGACCGTCCATGATCCCTCCATGCGATTACATGTACTCGTCGGGTTCCCCCCCGTGTTGATCCATCGGCCAGGCAACCCGACAGCCCAGGCACGTAAGTCGCCATTCCTCTTCTCCAGTGCGCGGGTTCATTGCCTTTGTGGTGATGACCTTGTCGGGGTTCTGGCACTTGACGCATTTCACGGGGGATTTTTGCGGCCCGCCGGATCGGTACGCGTCGGACCATGTTCCGTTGCCGTCGTTCATGTTCCCCACTGTGTCAGCTAGGGGCGGCACGCATCCGTAAATCGCCCTACTTAAGCGCGACTTGATGGCCCAGCCGCCGTGGCTGTCGTGCGGTGGTGCACCCGTCCGGCTGGACCTGCCAAGGCGCCCACCGGACGGGCGTGGTTCCCGCCCTCTGCTGGGGAAGAGGGTGCGGAGAGGTGACACCAGCAGAGAGCGGAATCTAGAAGCGGCTCGGGCCGCCGTGAGCAGCGAGCCAGATGACAGCGCCACAGGCGGCCATCAGGGCGCCGAGAAGAACCAGCCCTTCGAGATGGCCCGTCCAGTCCCGCCGTGCGCCCGAGCGGCGCGCATGCCGTCGCCGGATCATTGCCGTCCCTTCCGCCGACAGATGGAGCACGGGAACGGGCAGGGCTTCACGGTCCTGCCCGGGGGCGTGTAGCGCACGGTGGATGACGGAATGAGTGCCAGCATCTTTGGTACTCGCATGGTCGTCATGCGCCCGCCTTGTGCCACACTCTGGCCGCGCCCAGCTCAGTACGTGTCGCCAGCCTCAGCGCCGAAGAGGGGCAGTCCCACTCTTTGCCTCCGCCGGGCGCACGGAGCTGGACGCTCCCCCATCGCTTGTCCATCACCATCCCAAGCTTGTCGCTGCGGGTGTCTACGACCCAGGCCCCAGTCCGGTACGTCATCGTGTTCGAGCCTCCATGTGTCCCGACCGTCCCGGCCGGGCAACTCCCGTGTACATGCTTAGAGTTGCTCTACTGGCCACGCGACTACTAGAGATTGATGTCCCCAATGGGCATTGGGGAGATGGGGAGCTGCACACATGTCAGCACGACCACGCGCACTCACGCCGGACAGGAG
Source organism: Streptomyces sp. NPDC020379 (assembly GCF_044387105.1). Taxonomy (NCBI): domain Bacteria; kingdom Bacillati; phylum Actinomycetota; class Actinomycetes; order Kitasatosporales; family Streptomycetaceae; genus Streptomyces; species Streptomyces sp. NPDC020379. The sequence continues at coordinate 349,824 of NZ_JBIRVR010000006.1, read as the reverse complement.
TGCCCGACACTTGTTCGGTGCCAAGATGCGCGCGTATCGCGAGCGGGCAGACAACATGAGCCTTGACGCCCTGGCAGGCGTGGTGAAGATCAGCAAAAGCCACCTGTCCCGTATCGAAGCGGCCGATGTCATGCCGCCCCCTGAGCTACCGGCCGTGCTAGACGTGGCCTTTGGTACTGACGGGATCTTCGAAGAGCTCTACCGCCTTGCCCGCAAGGAGATCCACCCAGACAAGTACAGGCGCAGGATGGAGTTGGAGGCGCGATCACGTGTCATCGGCGAGTACGCCGGGCACATCGTGCCGGGGCTCGTTCAAACTGAGGATTACGCTCGTGCGCTCTTCCGCATCAGTAACCCGAAGGCCAGCGCAGACGAGGTAGAGGAACTTGTAACGGCCCGGTTGAGTCGGCAAACGCTGCTGAGAACCGACCCTGTGCCGGACCTCTCCATGATCTTGGATGAGGCAGTGATACGGCGCCCCATCGGGGGGTCGGCCGTCATGCGGGCGCAGTTGTCAAACCTGATCGAGCTTGTGGACACTCCAACGACCACGGTGCAGATTCTGCCGTTCGAACACGGGGAACATGCCTTACTGGGTGGCGCGCTGACGCTGATGGCCCTGGATGATGGCTCGACGGTTGCCTACGAGGAAAGCATTGCTACCGGACAGCTGATCGAAGACCCGGAGGCGGTCAGCACCCGCCACCGGTCCTACGATCTGATGAGGGCTTACGCCCTGTCGCCAAGTGAGTCGGCGGTCTTCATCCAATCCGTAATGGAGGCACTTCCTCATGAGCACCACCCCTGACCTCTCCCACGCGGAGTGGGTCAAGTCCACCTACAGCAACGGCAACGGAGGCGGCTGTGTTGAGTGGGAGCCGAAGATCGCCGTTACTGCTGGCATAGTCCCTGTGCGCGACAGTAAGGACCCCTGCGGCCCCGCCCTGAGCTTCCCTGCGGGCGCGTGGGCCGCGTTCGTGGCCAAGGTGAAGGGCGACCCTCTCCCGGCTCTCTGACGGCCTCTGGGCGATCCGGAGGGGCAAGGGGCAGTCCCTGTTCAGCGGCCCCGCCGAACGCGGGCCCTTCGTTCCTGCACTACATGTCGAAGACGACCGTCACAGGCGCGTGGTCGCTCCACCTCTCGGCGTGGCTGGCGGCCCGCTCCACGTGTGCCTTCACCGCCCGCTGTGCGATACCTTCGGTTGTGACAACCAGATCGATCCGCCACCCCGAGTCGTTGTCGAAAGCGCGCCCCCGGTAGGACCACCACGAGTAGGGCCCGTCGACACCGGGATGCAGCGCACGGACCACGTCCACGTACTCCCCGAAGACCTCGGTCAGCCAGGCGCGCTCCTCGGGCAGGAAGCCCGCGCTCTTGCGGTTGGCCTTCCAGTTCTTGAGGTCGGCCTCGGTGTGGGCGATGTTCCAGTCACCGCAGACGAGCACCTCACGGCCCTCCGCCGCCGCCCGCGCGCGCAGCGCGACGAGGTAGGGGAGGAACTCGGCCATGAAGCGTTCCTTCTCGTCCTGCCGCTCCGTGCCGACCTCACCGGAAGGGAGGTAGAGGCTGGCGACCGTGACGCCGGGCAGGTCGATCTCCGCATAGCGGCCGCTGCCGTCGAACTCGGCCGAGCCGAAGCCGACCCGCACCGCGTCCGGCTCGCGCCGGGAGTAGATCGAGACGCCCGCGCGCCCCTTCGCGGCCGCGGGGGCGTGCACGGTGTGCCAGCCGGCGGGCTCGCGCACGTCCTCGGGAAGCTGATGGGCCTCCGCGCGTACTTCCTGGAGGCAGACGACGTCGGCCTCGGTGGCGGCCAGCCAGTCGACGAAGCCCTTCTTGGCGGCGGCGCGCAGGCCGTTCACATTCACGGAGGTCACGGTGAGCATTCCGGCACGATACCGACTTCCGCGACACGCCTGTCGCGCCCGTCCGTGCGGCCGTACGATCCGTTGAATGCGCATCGTTCCCGTCGCCTACGACCACCCGGACGCCGTGAAGCTCACTGACCAGGTGCAGCTGGAGTACGCGGAGCGCTACGGCGACGGTGACCTCACCCCCATGGACCCGGCCCAGTTCGACCCGCCGCGTGGCCTATATCTCATCGCGTACGAGGACGACGGCACCCCGGTGGCCACCGGCGGCTGGCGCTCGCAGGAGGCGAACGACGAGGGGTACGCGGACGGCGACGCGGAGCTGAAGCGGATGTACGTGGTCCGGCGCGCGCGGGGCCGCGGCCTGGCGCGGCGGATCCTGGCGGCTCTGGAGGAGGACGCGACGGCGGCCGGCCGTCTGCGGATGGTTCTGGAGACGGGGACGATGCAGCCGGAGGCGATAGCGCTTTACGGTTCCAGCGGCTATGCCCCGGTTCCGGCGGAGCGGAAGTTCGGCCTGTACCGCTACCACGAGGGCAGCCGCTGCTTCACGAAACGGCTGGGGTGACCGGGGCTTTTCCCCTGCCCCGCCCTTTCCCTCACCAGCCCCCGCCGTGCGGGTCCGCTGCCGCCGCCGGCTTTGGCGGGCCCGCACAAGGCAACGGCGAGCCCGCCAAAGCCGGCCCCGGCCGGCGATCGGGGCCACCCGAACCGCAACCACATACAACCCGCGGATGAACCCACTCAATCCTCCCGCGAAGCAATCGCCGCCTCCACAAGCGACCGCACCCGCTCCGCCGGATACCTCTCCAGCCCCGTCCCGAACCGGGACAGCGCCGAATCCAGGACATCCGCCCGGTCCTCCCCCACCTCGGCGATCAGCACCGTGCTCCCCGGCGGAACCTCAGCGGCAAGCATCTCCACAGCCGCGTTGGCCGCGGTCGCGTCGCGCGCGTCACGCGCACCCCCGACAAGGCCGCCCGCCCCGAAGCCGATCATGATGCCGAGCGGGCCGCCGAGGATGCCGACGAGACCGCCGACCAGACTGCCGACGGCGAAGCCGCGGGCGGTACCGGTGTTGTCCTCGGTGTCGGGGAACTCGAGGTTGCCCTCGGCGTCCCGGCTGATCACCGTGGCCTCGCGCAGCTTGATGTCGCCGTCGGCGTGCGCCTGGCGGAGCGCGTCGAGGGCGCGCCGCCCGTCGTGCGGGCCGTCGACATTCATGAAGAGGACGTGCTCGTCCATCGTGACCGCTCCCGTGCGTCGGCTCGGTTGGTGGCTGCCACCGGCTCGATCGGTGGCTTCCGTGCTTTCCACTGTTGCGCCTGCCCGCTCCGCCCGCATTCTCACGGCCTCTCCTCGGCCTGCTTCTCGCGAACGGCCGAGGAGAGGTCGAGGACGGCCTCCGCGCCGCCGCCGTCGGGGTTGGCGAAGGTCAGCCGCGCGCCCAGGACACGGGCCTGCCCCGCGGCGATGGTCAGCCCGAGGCCCAGCCCGCTGCCGGAGCCCGTACGGAAGCGCTGCGGGCCGCTGCTGAGCAGCCGCGGCGGGAAGCCGGGGCCGCTGTCGCGTACGCGGACGACGCCGCCGTCGACCTCGGCGACGACCGGCGCGGCGCCGTGCCGGAAGGCGTTGGTGACGAGATTGGCGAGGATCCGCTCGACCCGCCGCCCGTCGGTCTCGACCAGGCCCTCGCGCAGGACGCGGACCTCGACGACGGCGCCTTCGGGGACGGCGGTGGCGCGCACCGCCCGCCGGGTGAGCTCGCCGAGCGCCCGTACCTCGGTCTCGGCCTGCTCGGTGGAGCCGTCGAGGCGGGCGACCTCCAGGACGTCCTCCATGAGTCCGCTCAGCCGCCGGGCGCGTTCGCGGACCATGTCGGCGGGGCGGCCGGGCGGCAGCAGCGCGGCGGCGGTGACGAGGCCGGCCACGGGCGTGCGCAGTTCGTGCGCGATGTTCGAGGTCACTTCGCGTTCGGCCTGGAGGCGGGCGGCGAGGGCGTCGGCCATGGTGTTCACCGCGACGATCAGCCGGGCGATCTCGTCCTTGCCGCCCCGGGGCCTGAGACGGGCGGTGAGGTCACCGTCGGCGATGCGTTCGGCGGTGCGGGCGGAGGCGTTGAGGCGGCGGCCGGCCACGGTCGCGAGGCCCACGCCGACGACGCAGGCGAAGGCGGTGCCGAGGCCGCCGGCCAGCCAGAGCACCTCGTCGAGGTTCTGGAGGTTGCGGACCTGCCGGGTGTAGGGGTGCTTGAGGACGATGACATCGTTGCCGAGGCGGCTGCCCGCCCAGAGCGTCGGTTCGGGGCCGCTGCGGTCCAGATAGGTGGCGCGCTTGCCCCTGTCGATGGCCCTCCGCAGCGGCCCCGGTATCCCGGCCGGGTTGATGAGCGTGTGCGGCCGGTCGAAGCCCGCGGCGTGGTCCTCGACGGCGGCGCCGAGCCGGGAGTCGAGGGAGTCGCGCGCGGTGTCGAGCTGGGTGCAGGCGGTGCGGTGGTGCACGACGAGGCCCATGATGACGGCGACCAGGGCGGCGGTGGCGGTGATGGCCACACCGATCTTCGTACGCAGTCCCATGGCTGAAGGCTCCTCGCCGGCTAACGCTTGGGTATGTGGAGCCGCAGGTCGCGCAGCTCCGCCCGCTGCTCGGCCGGCAGGCCGTCGACGTCGACGGTGGCGCGGCTGTAGTAGGCGGACCGGTCCTGCCGCACGAGGCCGCCGAGCGTGACCTTGGCGTCGTACGGCGCGGTGGCGCAGCCGGGCGCGCACCAGGCGCCGCCGACCTTGCCGGTGCCCCGGGCGGTCGCGCCGCCCCAGGTGCTCCAGCTCAGCCCGGTGAGGCGGACGCTGCCGGAGGCGGTGAAGGCGGCGGGGCTGCGCAGCGGCGGCCGGCCCGCGCCCTCGGAGACATAGACCGGGGCGGTGCCCGGCGAGGGGCTGGGCGCGGGGCCCTCCACCTTGAGCCCGCCCGGCTCCGCGCAGGCGCACAGCGCGCCCAGCAGCGCCAGGGCGAGGACCAGGGCGCCGAGGGTCGCGATCGGCGTTCGCAGCGTACGCACGGGCTTCCTCGGGTCGGACGGGCGGGGACGGCGTAGCAGGTCGGAGCAGTCCGATGGGGCCATTCGTGCCAAATGTAACCGGCGTGGCTGGTTTGCCGACCGCACCCTTGCCCGATGTCGCTTGTCAGCTCGTAGGATCACCGGGCTCAAGTGGTCCGGTCCGGTCGCCGCGGTGTCACGGTGGAGGTCACTCATGCATGTCGCCCGTCGTACGCTCCTGTGCGCACTCGCCGGATCCGCCGCGCTCGGTGCGGCCGGGCCGCCGGCCGCCGCCGAGGGCCGGGCCGGTGGCGCCGCCGCGGCGCTCGCGCGGCTGCTGCCCCGCCATCACTCCCAGGTCACCTTCCGCACGGTGCCCCGCCAGGGCGGCGCGGACGTCTTCCGGGTCTCCGGCGGGCCGGGCACGCTCCTGGTGGAGGGCAGCACCCCGGCGGTGCAACTGACCGGATTCCACTGGTATCTCAGACATACGGCCCACGCCCACTTCTCCTGGAACGGTGCGCAGACCGCCCTCCCCGACCGCCTACCCGGCGTCCGTACCCCTTTGGCCAAGGCCGCGAACGTCACGCACCGCTTCGCCCTCAACGACACCAACGACGGCTACGCCGGGCCGTACAAGGGGTGGGACTACTGGGAGCGCGAAATCGATGTGCTGGCGCTGCACGGGTTCAACGAGGTGCTGGTCTACGCGGGCACCGACGCCGTCTACCACCGGACGTTCGCGGAGTTCGGCTACAGCGACACCGAGCTGCGCGAGTGGCTGCCCGCCCCCGCGCACCAGCCGTGGTGGCTGCTCCAGAACATGGCCTCCTTCGGCGGGCCCGTCTCCCGCGCGCTGCTCGACCGGCGCGTGGCCCTGGCGCGGAAGATCGTGCGCAGGCTGCGCGAGCTGGGCATGACGCCCGTGCTGCCGGGCTACTTCGGCACCGTGCCGCCCGGGTTCACCCGGCGCAACCCCGGTGCCCGCACCATCCCGCAGGGCGACTGGGGCGGCTTCCGGCGGCCCGACTGGCTCGACCCGCGCACCGCGCATTTCGGCCGGGTCGCCCGGACCTTCTACGGGGTGCAGCAGGAGCTGTTCGGGGCGACGTCGATGTACAAGATGGACCTGCTGCACGAGGGCGGCGACCCCGGGAACGTCCCCGTGGGCACCGCCGCGCGGGCCGTCGAGAAGGCCCTGCGCACCGCCCACCCGGACGCCACCTGGGCCATCCTCGGCTGGCAGAGCAACCCGCGCCGCGAGATCCTCGACGCCGTCGACAGGTCCCGGATGCTGATCCTGGACGGCCTCAGCGACCACTACGGCAATGTCACCGACCGGGAGGCCGACTGGCGGGGCACGCCGTACGCCTTCGGGTCGATCTGGAACTTCGGCGGCCACACCGCGATGGGCGCCAACACCCGTGACTGGGCGACGCTCTACGACCGGTGGCGCACCAAGAAGGGCAGCGCCCTGCGCGGCATCGCCCTGCTGCCCGAGGCCGCCGACAACAACCCCGCGGCCCTCGCCCTCTTCGGCGACCTGCCGTGGACGAACGGCCCGGTGGACCTGCCGTCCTGGTTCGAGGAGTGGCCCCGCTACCGCTACGGCGCCGCCGACGCCCACGCCGTGCGCGCCTGGGACATCCTGCGGCGCACCGCCTACGGCACCAGCCGCACGGACGGCTGGAGCGAGCCCGCCGACAGCCTCTTCGCCGCCCGCCCCGACCTCGCCGTCACCCACGCCGCCGCCTGGTCGCCGGGGCAACTGCGCTACGACGCGGCCGAGTTCGAACAGGCCCTGCCCGCACTGCTCGCCGTCGCCCCCGCGCTGCGCCGCAGCAGCGCCTACCGCTACGACCTCCTGGACGTGACCCGGCAGTGCGTCGCCAACCGCGCCCGCCTGCTCCTGCCGCGCCTGAAGGCCGCGTTCGACGCCGGCGACCGGGCCCGCTTCCGCGCACTCGCCCGCGAGTGGCTCTCCTGGATGTCGCTGCTGGAACAGGCCGTGGCCACCGACGGCGGCCATCTGCTGGGCCGCTGGATCGCCGAGGCGCGCGCCTGGGGCACGACGGCGGCCGAGCGCGACCGCCTGGAGTACGACGCGGTCTCCCTGCTGACCACCTGGGGCCCGCGCCCGTCGGCCGACCGGGGCAAGCTGCACGACTACGCCAACCGCGAGTGGTCGGGCCTGGTCGGCGGCCTCTACCGGCTGCGCTGGAAGACGTACTTCACCTCCCTGGACACGGCGCTGGCCGGCCACCGCGAGCCCAAGCCGGTCGACTGGTTCACCCTGGAGGACCGCTGGACCCGCGACCATCCCGCGTACCCGGTGAAGCCGTCGGGCGACATCGTGCGGATCGCCCACGCGGTGGCGGCGAAGCTGTGAGCGCCGCGCTGGAAGTACGGCGAGGTGCCGTCGGGCGTGCGCGGCGCCGTCGTGGCCGGTCGCGCGCACACGGCGGAGCCGCGAATCGGTGCCGCCCCGCGCTCCTTCAGCAGCGGCCTTCGCCCGGCCCGCGCAGCGGCCCGCCTTCCGCTCAGCAGTGGGTCGAGGGGCCGTTCTGCCGCGTGAGGTTGTCGTTGGACATCCAGCCCGCCGTGCTGGTGCCCGCTATGCGGACGTAAGTCCACTTGTGGCCATACGCGTTGGCGACGTAGCAGTGGTACCAGAGATTCGCTCCGGCCTTGGCCACCGAGACGTCGGGGCAGTTCGCGTAGGGCCCGGTCTCCAGGTGGTAGGAGCCGGTCATATAGCCGTAGGTGCCCGGGTCGGGGTCGCGGTGGTTCCAGCCGCCGCAGGCCGTCGGCAGCGGGCTGGGCTTCACCGAGGACGCCGCCGGCGCCCGGGGCGGGGCGCCCGGCTCGGAAGCGGTGGCGGACGGCTTCCCCTGGGAGCCCGAGGGGCTGGGCCAGACGCGCGTGCCGTCGGCGTCGCCACCCGGGCCCGGCCGGCCGCTGGGGGACGCCGCGGGTCCGGGCGCCGCCGCCCGCGCGCGGCCGTCACCGTGCTCGCCCACAAGGGCGTACGCGACGCCGCCGCCGACGAGCACGACGGCCGCTGCCGCCGCCGCGATGAGGACCCTGCCACGGCGCGGGGCCTTGCCACCGCGCGCGGGAGCGGGAGCGGGAGCGGGCTGCGGGGAGGGTGCGCCTCCGGTCCCGACGGCAGGCGGCGGGCCGAAGCCGGGAGCGACGACGGAGGGCTCGGTGGGGGTCCGCGGGACGGAAACAGGGGCCGCCGGCCCGCCGGCGGCCGCCTGCTCCAGCATCGCGCGCGCCTGCCCGGCGGTCGGCCGCCGCTCCGGCTCCTTCGCCATCAGCGCCCGGAGCACCGGCGCGAGCGGCCCCGCCCGCCGGGGCTCGGGCAGCGGTTCACCGACGATCGCGGACAGCGTGGACCAGACGGAGGTCCGGCGGAACGGCGAGGTGCCCTCGACCGCCGCGTACAGCGTCATGCCGAGCGACCAGATGTCGGAGGCGGGTCCGGGCTCCGCGCCCTGCGCGCGCTCGGGCGGCAGATAGTCGAGGGACCCGACGATCTCACCGCTGCGGGTCAGCTTGGCCATGGCGTCGTCGCCGGACGTCTCGATGCTGGCGATGCCGAAGTCGGTGAGCACGACCCGGCCGCCGCGCTCCAGCAGGACGTTGCCCGGCTTCACGTCCCGGTGCAGCACACCGGCGCGGTGCGCCGCGTCGAGAGCGTCCGTCAGCTCGGCACCGATCGCCGCGGCCTCGCGCGGATCCAGCGCGCCGCGCTCCGCCAGGACGTCGTCGAGCGAGGGCCCGTCGACGAGTTCCATGACGATGACCGGCAGGCCCTCCTCCTCGGTCACGTCGTGCACGGTGACCACGCCACGGTGCCGGACGCGGGCCGCGGCCCGCGCCTCCCTTCGCATCCGGGCGCGCAGACCGGCCAGTTCGGCCGCGGAGGCGTCGGTGTAGGCCCGCAGCACCTTGACGGCGACCTCCCGGTCGAGCAGCGTGTCGACCGCCCGCGCGACGACTCCCATGCCGCCCCGCCCGACCGTCGCGGTCACCCGGTACCGGCCACCGAGAAGCTTCCCGATCAGCTCTCCGTACTTCGCGTCCCCCGTCGACACCGCACGCTCCGTTCCACGACCGCTCTTCGCTCACCCGTCCGACGGGCACAAGAGTAGAGGCGGGATCACGAACGGCCCGCGCCGCTCCGACGGCAGCGGGGGGTGGGCGGAGCCGGAGGTGGCCGGGGCCCGGCGCCGGGCGGAACGTGGGCCAAGAAAGGTGCGGAGCAGAGCAATTCGGCTCAAGGGAGCGATGCCGGGACGCGGGCGGCAGGGCACATCCCGGCACCCCGCCGTACGGCCGACGGCCTCGCAGCGGTCAAGGCCGCGGACGGCGCCCGGACTCGGCCTCCGCCGGCACCGGACCTCACGGACGCCCCGGAAACGCGAAGATCCCGCCCGATCGGAACGATCGGACGGGATCTCGTCAACTGCCCCCGGGCTGACCCGAGAACAGTTGTTGCGGTGGACCTGAGGGGATTCGAACCCCTGACCCCCTCGATGCGAACGAGGTGCGCTACCGGACTGCGCCACAGGCCCTTGCAACGAGTGAAACTCTAGCACCTCCATCCGGGTGCTCGGAAATCCGCTCCCCCGCTGGTCAGCGACGCGGGCCGCGGGGGCGCGGCGGTCACTCGTTGGCCGCGCGCGGACGCTCCTCGTCGGCGTACTGGTCGAACAGCGGAGTGCGGCCGCGCTCGCGGGGACGGCGGCGGCCGCGGCCGGAGCGGCGGTCCTCCGCGGGGCGGCGGCCGGTGGGTTCCGCGGTGCTGGAGCGGGCCGAGCTCCAGGTGTCCGGAGCGCCGAGGTCCACGCTGTCCCCCGCGCGCGGGGCGACCGGCGCGGTGACGTACGTCGGCAGCGGCACCGGCACGGGCTCCCAGCCTCCGCCCGTGCCCCGGTCGCGCTGCTGGTCGACCCACTCGGCGTGGTCGGTCTGCTCGACCAGCGCGCGGCGGCCCGCCGTGGCCGAGGGCTCGGCGGGCGGGGCGGGCGTGGGCGCCGGATGGGTGACGGTGTCCTCAAGGGGTGCGGCGGCGGTCACGGGGTCCGGCGCCGCCTGGCGAGGGCGGGGCCTGCCCTCGCGGAGCCGCTGCGCGGCGAGTTCGGCACGGCGCTGGTCCATGGTGAAGGCGAACCGGCGCCGCTCCTGCGTGCGCAGATAGACGATGTACGCGCTGAGCAGCAGGGCGGGCAGGGCCGGGGCCCACAGGAACGCCAGCCCGCCGACGCCCGCGACGACCGCGCCGAGCGTGAAGGCGAGGAAGAGCACCACTGTGGTGCGGCGGCGGCGCGCGAGAACCTTCGAGCGCCGGGCGCGCTCGGCGGCCGACGGGGAGGAGTGCGGCACGCCGGGGGGCGCGCCGGCCGGCTGGTGCGCGGGCGCGCCGAAGGGCCGGACGTCGACCGTCCCGGTCGGCGCTGCCGGCTCGGGCCCGCGGACGTCCGCGGGCTCGCCGGGGTCCGGCGCGCCGTCGGTCGCGCGCCCTTCCAGACCCTTGGCGTAACGGCGCTCCATGCCCGCCCGTCCGGACAGCAGCCGGATGGCGGTGCTGAAGCGTTCCGTCGGACGGGCTTCATTGAGCTCGTCCTGCCTGCGGAGCCACATCGGCACCAGATAGGCGGCCCAGGCCCCGACGATGACTGCGTAGATGAGGCCACTGCTGCTCACACTTCACACCGTAGAGGGGCGCACGCGAGGGATTCCGCCAATTGGCCCGGTGTGTCGCACGATCCGGCTGATATCTCGAACTTTTTTTGTGATTGTTGGGACCGGAACTTCTCGAATACTGTCAATTGGCAGCTAAATTCGAACGTTTATTTCATTTGTGAGAGGTGCTGGGCCGGGACCGGTGCCAGCGCGCCAGCAGCCCGCCCGGGACCTCCTCCGTGGTCAGCGCGTAGACCAGGTGATCGCGCCACGCGCCGTCGATGTGGAGGTAGCCGGGGCGCAGGCCCTCCTCCCGGAAGTCGAGCTTCTCCACCACCCGGCGGCTGGGGAGGTTCTCCGGCCGGATGCACACCTCGACCCGGTGCAGCCCCACATGGTGGAAGCAGTGGTCGACGGCGAGCGCGACGGCGGTCGGCATGACGCCGCGGCCCGCGACGGCCGCGTCGACCCAGTAGCCGATGTGGGCCGAGCACATCGAGCCCCAGGTGATGCCCGCCACGGTCAGCTGACCGGCCAGCCGGCCCTGGTACTCGATGACGAAGGGCAGCATCCGCCCCGCGTGGGCCTCGGCCCGCAGATGGCGGACCATCTGCCGGAAGGTGGGGCGCTGGGTGACCGGCCCGCCGGGCGGGGGCGGCGGGATGGTGGCCTCCCAGGGGCGCAGCCAGTCGCGGTTGCGGCGGTTGACCTCGCGCCAGGCGTGCTGATCGCGCAGCTTGATGGGCCGCAAGAGGACATCGCCGTCCCGCAGCTCGGCGGGCCAGGCGCTCATGCGGGCGTCCGGGGGCCGTCCGCGGGCGGGCGCGGCGGGCGGGGTGTGCCGTCAGCGTCCGTCCCGCCGGGGTGATCGCCGCCGTGGAGCTGGTCCACGGCGTGGTGGAGGATCCGCTCCAGGACGGCCAGGCCGTCGCGGACACCGCCGGTCGATCCGGGCAGGTTCACGATCAGCGTGTGGCCCGCGACCCCGGCGAGGCCCCGGGAGAGCGCGGCCGTGGCGACCTTCGCCAGCCCCTCCGCCCGGATCGCCTCGGGGATGCCGGGGATCTCGCGGTCGAGGACGCGGCGGGTAGCCTCGGGGGTGCGGTCGGTGGGCGAGATGCCGGTGCCGCCCGTGGTGAGCACCACGTCGTACGCCTCCCGCACGGCGTCGCGCAGCGCGGCCTCGACGGGCTCGCCGTCCGGGACCACCCGCGGGCCGTCCACGGCGAACCCGAGGGCTTCGAGACCGGCGACCAGCAGCGGGCCGCCGCGGTCGGCGTAGACCCCGGCGGCGGCGCGGTTGGAGGCCGTCACGACGAGGGCCCTGCGGGCGCGTCCGCCCGCGTGCGCGTCCGTCACTCCCCCGCCCCTTCCCGCTCCGGCCGGGTCCACGGGCCCGACTTGCCGCCGGTCTTCTCCTCCACCCGGACATCCGTGATCACGGCGCCCTTGTCGACCGCCTTGACCATGTCGACGAGCGTGAGGGCGGCCACCGTGACGGCCGTCAGGGCCTCCATCTCCACGCCCGTGCGGTCGGTGGTCCTCACGGTGGCGAGGATCCGGACGGAGTCGTCGTCGACGCTCAGGTCGACCTTGACGCCCGAGACGGCCAGGGGGTGGCAGAGCGGGATCAGCTCGGGGGTGCGCTTGGCCCCCATGATGCCCGCGATGCGGGCGGTGGCGAGCGCGTCGCCCTTGGGGACGCCCTCACCCCGCAGCAGTTCCACGACGCGGGGCGAGACGAGCACCCGGCCGCTCGCCCGCGCGGTGCGGGTGGTGACGTCCTTGGCGGAGACGTCGACCATCCGGGCCGCGCCCGCGCTGTCGAGGTGGGTGAGGCCGGTCGGCCGCGGAAGGGGGTCCTGGGCGCTGCTCATCGTTCTCCTGGTCCGGTCCGTTCGGGCAGACACCGTATCGGGCAGCGAGGGTGGCGGAGCAGTGCAGGTGCGGTCAGTCGAGCAGGATCACGTCGAGCTCGGTGCCCGCCTCCACGGAGGTGGTGTCCTCCGGGACGACTATGAGGGCGTTGGCGTCCGCGAGGGCCTTCACCAGATGGGATCCGGCGCCGCCGACGAGCTCGACCGTGCCGTCCTCGTGCCGGGCGCGCAGGAACTGGCGGCGGCCCGCCGGGGAAGAGGCGATCCGCTCGGCGCACACGGCGCGCACGGTCGCGCGGTCATGGGGTTCGAGTCCCATCAGGGCGCGGATCGCGGGCCGGGCGAAGAGCTCGAAGGAAACGTACGAGCTGACGGGGTTGCCCGGCAGGGCCAGCAGCGGGACGCGGTCGGGGCCGATGCGGCCGAAGCCCTGCGGCTTGCCCGGCTGCATGGCCAGCCTGCGGAAGGAGACGCTGCCCTCGTCGCCGGCGAGCCCGGAGAGGGTCTCCTTGACCACGTCGTAGGCGCCGACGCTGACGCCGCCGCTGGTGACGACCATGTCGGCGCGGATGAGCTGGTCCTCCAGGGCGGAGCGCAGCGTCTCGGCGTCGTCGGCGACGGCGCCGACGCGATAGGCGATGGCACCGGCGTCACGGGCGCAGGCGGTGAGGACGAAGCTGTTGGAGTCGTGGATCCGGCCGGGGCCCAGCTCCGCGCCCGGCTGGACGAGCTCGCTGCCGGTCGACATGACGACGACGCGGGGACGGGGCCGCACCCGCACGGTGGCCCGGCCGATCGCGGCGAGCAGGCCGATCTGGGGCGGGCCGAGGACCGCACCGGCGCGCAGGGCCAGGGATCCGGCGGCGACGTCGCTGCCGCGGGCGCGCACATGGGCGCGGTCGGCGACGGGACGGTGGACGCGGACCTCGCCGGTGGCGCCGTCGGGCGCGGCGCTGTGCGCGGCCATGGTGGTGGCGGGCCCGCCACCGGTGCCGCCGTCGGTCCACTCCACGGGCACGACGGCCTCGGCGCCCGGCGGCAGCGGGGCGCCGGTCATGATGCGGGCGGCCTCGCCGGGCCCCACGGTGGGCAGTTCGCCGCTTCCCGCGGCCACGTCGCCGATCACGGTGAGCACCGCGGGGAACTCCGCGCTCGCGCCCTCGACATCCGCGGTGCGGACCGCGTAGCCGTCCATGGAGCTGTTGTCGAAGGGCGGCAGGGCGGCGGGCACGGTGACGTCCTCGACGAGCACGCAGCCCTGGGCGTCCAGCAGTTGCAGCTCGATCGGCTCCAGCGGCCGGATCCGGCCCAGGACGTCGTCGAGATGCTCGTCCACCGACCAGAGGCGCTCCTCGGCCGCGGCGGTGTCAGGGGACGTGCCGGCCGCGGATGTGTCGGCGGTTCTGCTCAAGGTGCTACATCTCCTCGGTGACGTAACGGCGGAGCCAGGCCCGGAAGTCCGGTCCTAGATCTTCACGCTCGCATGCCAGTCTGACAATGGCGCGCAGATAGTCACCGCGGTCACCGGTGTCGTAGCGGCGGCCCTTGAAGACCACGCCGTGCACGGGGCCGCCGAGCCCCGGCTCGGCCGCGAGGGCCTGGAGGGCGTCGGTGAGCTGGATCTCGCCGCCGCGGCCGGGCTCGGTCTCGCGCAGGACGTCGAAGACGGCCGGGTCGAGGACGTAGCGGCCGATGACGGCGTAGTTGCTGGGCGCCTCGGCGGGCTCGGGCTTCTCCACCAGGCCGGTGACCTCCACGACGTCCTGCACGTCGGTGGGCTTGACGGCCGCGCAGCCATAGAGGTGGACCTGCGAGGGGTCGACCTCCATGAGGGCGATCACGCTGCCGCCGTGCTTGCGCTGGATGTCGACCATGCGCGACAGCAGGGGGTCGCGGGCGTCGATGAGGTCGTCGCCCAGGAGGACGGCGAAGGGCTCGTTGCCCACGTGCGGAGCGGCGCACAGCACGGCGTGCCCGAGGCCCCGGGGGTCGCCCTGGCGGACGTAGTGCATCGTGGCCAGGTCGCTGGACTCCTGCACCCGCGCGAGCCGGGACTCGTCGCCCTTGCGCCGCAGGGCCTCCTCCAGCTCGTAATTGCGGTCGAAGTGGTCTTCCAGCGGGCGCTTGTTGCGCCCCGTGATCATGAGGACGTCCGACAGGCCGGCGAGGACGGCCTCCTCCACCACGTACTGGATCGCCGGCTTGTCGACGACCGGCAGCATCTCCTTGGGCGTGGCCTTGGTCGCCGGCAGGAAGCGGGTGCCGAGACCGGCGGCAGGGATGACAGCCTTGCTGATCCGAGGACGCGAATGAGTCATGGGCCGAACACTAACGGTTGAGATTGTGCGGAAGATGAGGCTCCACCGAGTATGACCCGAGACATGGAGTTTGTACGAACAGTGATCAAAAATGAGGGTACGAAGGCCGAGTTGCGGCGTTCTTTCCTTGCGGTGAGAGCAGGGTTGACCATAGATGACCGCGCGGCCGCGGAGGCCGCTCTGGCCCGCCGCGCGCTCGGTCTCCCGGAACTCGCGGAGGCGGGCACGGTGGCCGCCTATGTCTCCGTGGGCAGCGAGCCGGGGACCCGTGTCCTGATCGACGCCCTGCGCGAGCGGGGGGTCCGCGTCCTCCTGCCGGTCCTGCTGCCCGACAACGATCTCGACTGGGCCCGCTACGACGGCCCCGGCCACCTCGTACGCGCCGCCCGCGGCCTCCTGGAGCCCGACGGCGCCCGCCTCGGCCCGGAGTCCGTGACCTCCGCCGGCGCGGTCCTCCTGCCGGGCCTGGCGGTCGACGAGCACGGCCTGCGGCTGGGGCGGGGCGGGGGGTCGTACGACCGCGTCCTGGCCCGCCTGGCCCTCGCCGGGCGGGCTCCCGCGCGGGTGGTGCTGCTGTACGACAGCGAGGTGGTCGCGGAGGTCCCCGCGGAGCCGCACGATCAGCCGGTGGACGCGGCGGTGACACCGTCCGGCGTGCGCCGCTTCGGGTGACGCCTGCGGCGGAGCGGCCTGCGGCCGGCAAGGGGCGGTCGCAGGCGCCACGCACCGCCCCCAGCCGAAGCTACGGCTTCAGAACAAGCTCCGCGTCGGTCCCCTTCTTCACCGCGTCCGCACCGAACGCCCAAGGAAGAAGCTCACCCTTCGCCCACTTGTCCGTCTGGTCGTAATAGTGCGCGTTGTACGCGTGCCCGGACGCCCCCGTGAGGTTGATCCACCGCGACTTGTCGAGATCGCCGAGGTTGACCACCATGCGCATCGACGGCACCCAGATGACGTCGTAGCCGCCCGCCGCGTTCCAGCCGGCCGCGTTGACCGCGGCCTCGCCGCCGGCGAGGTTCCAGGGGCCGCGGTTGAGCAGCCAGCGCACGAGGGCGGGGCCGTCCTTGCCGAGCGTCTGGTTCTTGAGGTTCAGCTGGTGGAGGCGGCCCCAGCTCCAGGAGTTGACGTCCTTGCCCAGCTTGGAGGTGAGCTCCATGCGGGCGTCCTTCATCGCCTGGGCCAGCAGCTCGTCACGGTTGTGCGCGCCGGCGTCGGGGTTGGCACGGGTGCCGTTGGTCTTCCACCACGCGTCGTCCGGCTTGTCGAGGATGTTGCGGACGACCTCGAACCAGCGGTCGCCGCCGTCCGGCTGCGCGGAGTCGGGGTCGCGCTCGCCGCACTCGGTGACGAGCCGGGTGTTGCCGTCGAGGTCCTCCTGCGGCCCGGAGTCGTTGGCCGGGCGGACCCGCAGGCACTGGCCCTTGACCCGCAGCTCCTTGGGCAGCTTGTTGCCGAAGGCGAGCTTGAGGGTGTTGCGCCACACGGCGTTGAAGTATGCGGCGGCCGCGGAGTCGGCCTCCTGGGTGTAGTCCCAGCCCTCCAGGAGCTTCTGCGCCTCGCGGACGTAACTCGTCTCGCGCTCGTTGTCGCCCTTGAGATCGATCTTCAGCAGGTAGGGGGTCAGCAGCTTGGCGATCTCGCTGGTGTTGTCCATCTGCATCTTCTGCATGTCGTCCGTCGAGATCTTCCCCCCGTCCTTGATCTTCGACTGGATGAGCTCGTTTATGCGCTGGCTGCGGGCGCCGTAGCCCCAGTCCGAGGTCAGCTGGTAGGGGTACTTCTTGTCGGCGACGGCCTGGTTGGCGGTGACGATGTAGCCGCGCTTGGGGTTGTAGTCCCAGGGCAGCTCGGCCTGCGGAATGGTGTCGGTCCACTTGTAGGCCGGGTCCCAGCCGGGCGCGGGGTAGCGGCCGTCGCCCTTGCGGACGGGGATGCGGCCGGGCGCCTGGTAGCCGATGTTGCCCTCGGTGTCGGCGTAGATGAGGTTCTGCGAAGGCACCTCGAACTCGGCGGCGGCCGCGCGGAACTCCTTGAAGTCCTTGGCGCGGTTCAGGTCCAGCAGGGCGTCCATGCTCTTGCCGGCGTCGAGCGCCGTCCAGCGCAGCGACACGGCGTAGCCCTCGGCGCGGTCGGGCGCGGGGTCCTGCACGGGCGCGTCCTGGCCGACCTTGCCCAGTTCGTCGTTGCGGTCGGAGACCACCGGTCCGCTGTTGGTGGAGCGGACGGTGAACTCACGGCTCTTGCCGCCCGCGACCTTGATGGTCTCCTTGCGGGTGGTGAAGGGGACCTGCTTGCCGTCGTAGAGGTAGGTGCCGGCGGTGACCTTCTCCAGATAGAGATCGGAGACGTCGGCGCCGAGGTTGGTCATGCCCCAGGCGATGTTCTGGTTGTGACCGATGACCACGCCCGGCATGCCGGAGAAGGTGTAGCCGGCCACGTCGTACGGGCAGGCGGCGCTGACCTTCGTGCAGTGCAGGCCCATCTGGTACCAGAGCGAGGGCATCTGGGGCGCCAGGTGCGGGTCGTTGGCCAGCAGCGGCTTGCCGGTGGTCGTGTACTTCCCGGAGACGACCCAGGAGTTGGACCCGATGCCGTTGCCGGAGGGGCCGAGCAGCGCCGGGATCTTGTCGAGGGTGCTGGAGAGCGAGGACAGGCCGCTGCGCAGCCCGCCGCCGGCGCTGCCGCCGGTGGTGGGGTTGGCCGCGCCCGCGCCGCCGGTGGTCCCGCCGGTGGCGCCGTTCGCCCCGCCGGTCGTGCCTCCGGTGGCACCGTTCGCGCCGCCCGTGGCCGTGCCGCCCGGCTTGCCGTTGGTGCCGCCCGTGCCGTTCGCACCGGCCGTGCCGCCGGCCTGCGTGCTCTCGGACGGCGTGGCCTTGGGGTCGAACGCCTTGGTGAGCGGGTCGACCCCGCCGCCGTCGACGATCGGCTTGTTCCGGTCGTACGGGTACGCGGGGTAGAGCTGGTCGATCTGCTTGGGGCTCAGCCGGGTCGCGGCGAGCGAGCGGTCGATCTCGTCCTGCATGTTGCCGCGCAGGTCCCAGGCCATGGCCTTCAGCCAGGCGACGGAGTCGACCGGCGTCCACGCCTCGGGCTTGTAGTCGTTCTTGAACGACAGGGCCGCGTACTCGACGGACAGCGCCTTGCCCTGGTGGTCCTTGAGGTAGGCGTTGACTCCGTCGGAGTACGCCTGGAGTGCCTTCTTGGTGCCCGCCGACAGCTTGGTGTCGTACTCCTCCTGCGCGACCTTCCGCCAGCCCATGGTGCGGATGAAGGCGTCGGTCTCCACCTGCCCCTCGCCGAACATCTCGGACAGGCGGCCCGCCGTCAGATGCCTGCGGACGTCCATCTCCCAGAACCGGTCCTGCGCCTGGACGAAGCCCTGGGCGCGGAAGAGGTCCTCGGCGGAGTCCGCGTAGATCTGCGGGATGCCGTTCCCGTCGCGCGCGACCCGCACCTGCCCGGAAAGCCCCTTGAGCTGGAGCGTGCCGCTGGTCTCCGGGAAGGAGGCGCGGACCGTACTGACGCTCCAGTACGCGCCGAAGCCGACGCCCGCCACGAGCAGCAGCACGAGAGTGATCACGAGCAGGCGGGCGCGGCGGCCTTTCTTCTTACCGGACTTCTTGCCGGAAGGGCCGGTCTTGTTGGCGGGCATCGCTGTCCTTAGAGGGGCAGGGTGGTCCTGGAGTGCTGTAGCAACCATAGGCGCAGCGCTCCGGACAGCCGGACGCGGAGTCCGGCGGGACAGTGACATGCGTCGCTGTGGCCGCTATCACGCGTCAAGAACCCGTAAAATATTAGGTTAGGAAATGAAGTTCCGGTCGGCCGGAGGAACGTTTCGGCCGATATCCGTGGAAAGACTCGTGAAGGGACCGGCCCCTGACTGTCCACCACCTCAACGAACTCCTGCTGATCTGCTCTCTGGTGCTGCTCGTCGCGGTGGCGGCGGTACGGATCTCTTCGCGCAGCGGGCTCCCCAGCCTGCTCATCTATCTGGGCATAGGCGTCGCCATAGGCCAGGACGGCATCGGCGTCCACTTCAACGACGTCGGCCTGACCCAGGTGATCGGCTACGCGGCACTGGTCGTGATCCTCGCCGAGGGCGGCCTCGGCACGAAGTGGCACGAGGTCAGACCGGCGCTGCCGTCGGCCGCCGTGCTCTCCACCATCGGCGTCGCCCTCAGCGTGGGCATCACCGCGTCGGCCGCGCACTATCTGGCCGGCATGGAATGGCGGCAGGCCCTGATCATCGGCGCCGTGGTGTCCTCGACGGACGCGGCGGCCGTCTTCTCCGTGCTGCGCAACGTCCCGCTGCCCGCCCGGCTGACGGGTGTCCTGGAGGCCGAATCGGGCTTCAACGACGCCCCCGTCGTCATCCTGGTCGTCGCCTTCTCGGCGGCCGGACCGGTCGACCACTGGTACGTCCTGGTCGGCAAGATCGCGCTGGAGCTGGCCATCGGCGCGGCCATCGGCCTCGCGATCGGCTTCCTCGGCGCGTACGGCCTGCGGCACGTGGCCCTGCCCGCCTCCGGCCTCTACCCGATCGCCGTGATGGCCATCGCGACCGCGGCCTACGCGGGCGGCGCGCTCGCCCACGGCTCCGGCTTCCTGGCCGTCTATCTGGCCGCGCTGATACTGGGCAACGCCAGGCTCCCGCACTGGCCGGCCACCCGCGGTTTCGCCGAGGGGCTCGGCTGGATCGCCCAGATCGGCATGTTCGTCCTGCTCGGCCTGCTCGTCACCCCGCACGAACTGGGGGACGACATCCTGCCCGCGCTCATCGTCGGCCTGGTGCTGACCATGGTCGCCCGGCCGGTGTCGGTGTTCCTGAGCACCGCGCCCTTCCGCACGCCCTGGCAGGAGAAGGCCCTGCTGTCCTGGGCGGGGCTGCGCGGCGCGGTACCGATCGTCCTGGCCACCATCCCCATGGTGGCCGGGGTGAACGACTCCCGGACGATCTTCAACATCGTCTTCGTGCTCGTGATCGTCTACACCCTGGTGCAGGGCCCGACGCTGCCCTGGCTCGCCAGGCGGCTGCGGCTGGGCGAGACGGAGCCGGAGGACCTGGGCATCGAATCGGCGCCCCTGGAGCGGCTGCGCGGCCACCTGCTGTCCGTCTCCGTCCCCGAGGGGTCGAAGATGCACGGCGTGGAGGTCGGGGAGCTGCGGCTGCCCGCCGGGGCCGCGGTCACCCTCGTCGTACGCGACGGCAAGAGCTCCGTACCGGGGCCCACGACCGTGCTGCGCCTGGGCGACGAGCTGCTGGTGGTAGCCACCGACCCGGTGCGCGACGCGGCGGAGAAACGCTTGCGGGCCGTGAGCGAGGGAGGCAAGCTTGCGGGCTGGCTGGGGACACCCGGTACGCTGAAGGGGAAGTAACCTCGTTATTTCCACGTTATTTCCCCATTTTCGAACCAACTCTGCCTGATGCAGGGCTGGCGCGACCGCACGGCGGCCGCGGTCGCGCGACACAAGGCGGCCGGCACGGCATCTACCACGGTCCTGCGCGAGAGGACAGCTCTCGGCGCGCTCCGTGCGGTGTCCCGTGCGGTGGGCGCTACCAGGCGGCGGAAAGGCCCGGCCGTGGCATCCACGGTCAACGACCACGCCGAGGCGCGACCCGGATACGGCCAGCTGCTGCGCACGCGCGGCGCCTGGACGTTCCTGCTTCCCGGCTTTCTGGCCCGGCAGCCCTTCGCGATGCTGACCATCGGCATCCTGCTGCTGGTCGAGCACACCACCGGCTCGTACGGCACGGCGGGCGCCGTCTCGGCGACCGCCGGTGTCGCGATGGCACTGTTCGCCCCGCAGAGCGGCAAGCTGGCGGACCGCTTCGGACAGGGCAGGGTGCTGCTGCCCGGCGTGGTCGTGCACGCCGCGGCGATCTCCCTGCTGATCACCCTGGCGCTGGCGGACGCACCGCTGTGGGCGCTGTTCGCCGCGGCGGTGCCCGCCGGCGCGTCCACCCCGCAGATCGGCCCGATGGTCCGGGCCCGCTGGGCGGCCAAGCTGGACGGCTCGCCGCTGATGTCCACGGCGGCGGCCTTCGAGTCGGTCACCGACGAGTTCACCTTCGTGATCGGCCCGGTGCTGGCCACCGCGCTGTGCACCGGCGTGCACCCGGCCGCGGGTCTGATCACCGAGGCGGTCCTGACGCTCGTCGGCGGCCTTCTCTTCGCCTCCCAGCGGCGCACCGAGCCCCAGCCGAGCCGCGCGGGCTCCGGGAGCCGCCAGAAGGCCGCCTCGGCGCTGTCCGTGCCCGGCGTCCGCGTCCTCGCGATCGCCTTCCTGGGCATCGGGTCCGTCTTCGGCGGCATGCAGGTGTCGATGACGGCCTTCACCAAGGAGCTCGGCGAGCCGGGGCTCAACGGCCTGATGTACGGCACGTTCGCGGCCGGAAACATGATCGCGGGCCTCGTCTGCGGCGCCATCGCCTGGAAGGTCAGCCCGCAGCGCCGCCTGCTGCTCGCCTACCCGCTGCTGGCACTGGCCACCACCCCGCTGTGGGCCGCGCACGCGCTGCCGCTGCTGGGCGGGCTCGGCCTGCTCGTCGGCCTGTGCATCGCCCCGGCGCTCATCACCGGCTACACGCTGGTGGAGTCGCTGGTCCCGCCGACCGCCCGTACGGAAGCCTTCACCTGGCTCACCGGAGCCGTCGGTCTCGGCCAGGCGGCCGGGGCCAGCATCGGCGGCCGGGTCATCGACTCGCACACCGCCAGCTCCGGCTTCCTGATCCCGCTGGTCGGCACCGTCCTGGCCCTGGCGGTCCTCCTCACGCTGCGCAAGGCGCTCACCCCGAAGAGCGAATCGCTCATCGCCGCACGTGGGGTGGGTCACCGCGAGGCCGTATCGGTGGACTGACGCGCCGGAATACTGCACTATGGAGCGTCGTTAGCACTCATTGAGTGAGAGTGCCAGGAGGATCAAGTGCCGACTTACCAGTACCAGTGCACCGAGTGCGGCGAGGGCCTCGAGGCGGTGCAGAAGTTCACCGATGACGCCCTGACCGTCTGCCCGAGCTGTGACGGACGCCTGAAGAAGGTGTTCTCCGCGGTCGGCATCGTCTTCAAGGGCTCCGGCTTCTACCGGAACGACAGCCGCGGCTCGTCGTCCAGCAGCAGCCCGGCGAAGACGTCCACGTCCTCGTCCACCTCGAAGAGCGGCTCGGACTCCTCGTCGGCCTCTTCCTCGACGTCCTCCTCTTCGGCGTCCTCGACCTCGTCGTCGAGCACCGCCGCGTCGAGCAGCACGTCCGCCGCCTGAGGCATCACCACGGCGCACCGGAGCCCGCGAACCCTCCCCGAGGGCTCGCGGGCTCCTGCCGTTCCGGGGCGCGCCGTTAGGGTGGCCGCATGGTCGAGATCGGTACCGCACAGGCGGACATAGGCGTGATCGGCGGGTCGGGGTTCTACTCCTTCCTGGAGGAAGTGACCGAGGTCACGGTCGAGACGCCCTACGGGTCGCCCAGCGACTCGCTCTTCATCGGTGAACTGGCCGGGCGCAAGGTCGCCTTCCTGCCCCGCCACGGACGCGGCCACCATCTGCCTCCGCACCGCATCAACTACCGGGCCAACCTGTGGGCCCTGCGCTCCGTCGGCGTGCGCCAGGTGCTCGGTCCCTGCGCGGTCGGCGGGCTGCGGCCGGAGTACGGGCCGGGCACCCTGCTCGTGCCCGACCAGCTCGTGGACCGCACCAAGAACCGCGTCCAGACCTTCTTCGACGGCGAGCCCCTGCCCGACGGCTCGGTGCCCAACGTCGTCCACACCACCTTCGCCGACCCCTACTGCCCCGACGGCCGCGCCGTCGCGGTGGCCGTCGCCCGCGGCCACGGCTGGAACCCCGTCGACGGCGGCACCATGGTCGTCATCGAGGGCCCCCGCTTCTCGACCCGCGCCGAATCCCGCTGGCACGCAGCGCAGGGCTGGTCGGTCGTCGGCATGACCGGCCACCCGGAAGCGGTGCTCGCCCGCGAGCTGGGCCTCTGCTACACGTCCATGTCGCTGGTCACCGACCTCGACGCGGGGGCGGAGACGGGTGACGGGGTCTCGCATGACGAGGTGATGCGGGTCTTCGGGGAGAACGTGGGGCGTTTGCGGGAGGTTTTGTTCGCGGCGGTTTGCGCGTTGCCGGAGACGGGGGACCGGGCTTGTTTGTGCGCGGGGGTTCATGAGGGGTGGGATTTGGGGATTTCGCTGCCGTAGGTCTGGGCGGGGTTGTTTGCGGGCTCGGCGTTGTCTGGTGCGGGTTGCTTGCGCTTTGCGGCGGGGTGGCTTGCGGGCTCGCCGTTGCCTTGTGCGGGCCGGTTCGCCGCCTGCGGCGGGAGCGCCCTGCCGGGCTCGCTGTTGTCGGGTGCGGGTGTGTTGTGGTTGCGGTGGGGTGGCCTCAATCGCCGGCCGGGCTGGTTTGTGGTGGGTGCCGGGGGTGGGTCTTCCGGGCTGGGGACCTGGAACGCGGTGCGGTGCGGGTCATGCGGATTGAGTGCCCTGAAAACGCACCGCGTTCCAGAACCCCACCCTCCAGCCCCACCCCCTCCCACCGGAGGGCAACATTCGGTCGTGGGGTGCGCCGGTCTTTTTCTTTTCAGCCCGTCCGGGGTGCTCATTTCAGCCCGTCCGGCGTTTGAGGCAACGCGCGAAGCGTGTTGCGGGGGTTTGGGGGCTTGCCCCCAGTTTCGGGAAGGGGCGGGGCTGGGGAACAAACAGCCCGTCCGGCGATTGAGGACGCGGCCGCAGGCCGCTCCCGCCGCAGGCGGCAACGAAAACCCCAGATCCCCCCGGCGGATGGCCCCGTTATCCACAACCGCCCGGTAATCCACAGGCCCAAGCGAAACCGCCAAGAACACGGAATCGTGGGAACCGCCCAAGCCCGCAAGCCAAACCGAGGCGGCCCCGATGACAAGCGCACCCCGAAGCAACCACACGCCCCCGCCCACCCACACCCTCCCCCCATTCGAACCGGTCCGAGTGGGCAGGAGAAGGGCCGGACCACGCAAACGCCGACTGACGATCGCGATCGCGTCCGCCGCCGCGGCGGCGACAGTGACCCCCTGCCTGCCCGCCCTCACGCACTACGCCCTCGCATGATCACCCCAACCACCCACCCAGACCTGGCAAACTCTTCCAGAAGGCATGGACCATGCCATTCCGGTACAGAAAGAGAGAGGCCGCTCGGTGAGCGAGAAGAAAACAGGCGTCCTTGGTGGCTTCAAGGCGTTCCTGATGCGGGGCAACGTCATAGACCTCGCGGTCGCCGTTGTCATCGGTGCGGCGTTCACCAACATCGTCAACTCGGTGGTCAAGGGTGTGATCAACCCGGTCGTGGGCGCCTTCGGCACCAAGGACCTCGACCACTACGCGGCCTGTCTGAAGGGCCCCTGCGCCAGGAACGCCGCGGGCGAGGTGACCGAGGGTGTCTATATCCAGTGGGGCACGGTGCTCAGCGCGACGCTGACGTTCCTGATCACGGCCGCGGTCGTCTATTTCCTGATGCTGCTGCCGATGAAGCGCTGGCAGGACCGCCAGGCCGCGAAGAACCCGGCGGAGCCCACGCCGGCCCAGGTCACCGAGATCGAGCTGCTGGAGCAGATCCGGGACGCGCTGGTCGAGCAGCGTCGCGGCCCGGAGCCGGTCCCGGCCCAGCGCTGAGGCCGCGGGCCCGCCGCAGTGCTCAGATGTGGTGGGGCGGCTTCTCGTCCAGGAAGCGGGCCAGGTCGGCGGCGCTGCCGCCGCCTGCCGGGCGCTCGCCCCAGCCGCTGTCCGTGTCGTCCGAGGACTGCTGCGACAGCGGGTCGTCGAAGATCAGCGCGGCGGCGGGCCGGCGCGGCGGCACAGTGGGTTCGGCGGCGGGTTCGGGGGCGTTGCTCATGCCTCCAGGGTACGGTCGGGCCGCCAGAGGCTCGGCGCGCGCCCGGCGGTGGCAGCGGCGAGAATCGCCGCATGAGCGAGGTGATGCTGCCCACATACGCCCTGCCGGTCACGGGCCCGCGCTCCCCGGGGCACCCGGCGGCCGGGCGAGCCCGGGACACGCGCCCCGAGCGCCGGACCACGGCCGGCCCGGTGCCGGAGGCCACCGCGCGGAAGAGGCTGCGGGATCCGGTGCGGAGCCCCGCTTCGGGGGTGCCCGATCAGCCCGTGGGCGCACCTCCCAGCCGTAGCCGGGGCAGCTTGAGGACACTCCCCCACACGTCGTCCGGGGGCACCCCCAAGGGCTCCCCCGCCGGGGGTCCGGGGCAAAGCCCCGGAAGCGGTGCGCGGCCTTGACCCCCGCATCGGGCGGAGTCGTGCGCCGCATGACCGAGCGCGGCCGCGACGAGGCGCATCGCACCGCCACGCCACTGGAGCTGTTCTTCGACCTGTGCTTCGTCGTCGCGGTGGCGCAGGCCGGCAGGCAGCTGGTGCACGCCCTCGCGGAAGGCCATCCGGCCAGCGGTCTCCCCGGCTATCTGATGGTGTTCTTCGCCGTCTGGTGGGCGTGGGTCAACTTCAGCTGGTTCTCCTCCGCTTACGACACGGACGACGTGCTCTACCGCGTGGTGACGCTGGTGCAGATGGCCGGGGTCCTGATCCTGGCGGCGGGTGTTCCCCGGGCCTTCGACGGCAGCGACTTCAGCGTGGTCTGGTTCGGCTATCTGGTGATGCGGCTGGCGATGGTGGCGCAGTGGCTGCGGGCCGCGCACGCCAGCACGGGCGAGGAGCGGCGGACAGCGCTGCGCTACGCGGTCGGCGTGTGCCTGTGCCAGGTGGGCTGGCTGGGGCTGCTGTTGCTGCCGCAGCACGCCAAGCCGTGGCTCTTCGTGGTCATGGCGGTCGCGGAGATGTCGGTGCCCGCGATCGCCGAGCACCGGTATCAGACGGGGTGGCATCCGCACCACATTGCGGAGCGGTACGGCCTGTTCACCATCATCGTGCTGGGCGAGACGGTGTCGGCGGCCACGGTCGCCGTCCAGTCGGCGGTGGACGAGCACGAGGCGCTGGGCACGCTGCTGCCGATCGCGGGCGGCGGGCTGCTGATCATCTTCGCCGCGTACTGGATCTATTTCGCGGTGCCCATCCATCTGCACCTGGTCTCCAACAGCCAGGCGTTCCTGTGGGGTTACGGCCACTACCTCGTCTTCGGCTCGGCGGCGGCCGTCGGGGCGGGGATCGAGGTGGCGATCGAGGAGGCCGTGGGCAAGGCGCACATCTCGGCGTTCGCGGCGTCGGGGGCGGTCACGGCGGCGACGGCGCTGTTCATGTTCTCGGTCTGGCTGATCCACTCCCGGCACCACAAGCGGGGCCTGGCACAGCAGTTGGTGCTGCCGGTGTCGGCCGTGCTGGTGCTGGCCTGCACGTTCGCGGGGCACGCCGCGGTGCTGCTGGCCGGGGTGGTCGCGGCGGGCACGGTGGCGGTGGGGGTCTTCCTGACCACCCGGCGACCGGCGAGGGAGGCGATGGCCGCGGGCACCGCAGACACGGCGGAAGGGAAGTGATACGCATGGGCCATGACTGATGCCCACGCCGCACAGCGGCCCTCCCCCGGCCCTCTCGACGCGCTGACCGACGTTCCCGGACTGCGGGTCGGGCACGCGCGGCGCGTCGGGGACGGCGCCCTGACCGGCACCACCGTGGTGCTCACCGGAGCGGGCGGCGCGATCGCCGCCGTCGACGTGCGGGGCGGCGGTCCGGGCACCAAGGAGACCGACGCCCTGGATCCGCGGAATCTCGTGCAGCACGTCGAGGCGATCGTGCTCTCCGGTGGGAGCGCCTTCGGGCTCGACGCCGCGTCGGGGGTGATGGCCTGGCTGGAGGACGCGGGCCGCGGCTTCCGGGTCGGCCCCGATCCGGCGCAGGTCGTGCCGGTGGTCCCGGCGGCCGCGCTGTTCGACCTCGGCCGGGGCGGCGACTGGCGGGCCCGTCCCGACGCGGCGCTCGGGCGGGAGGCGGCCGAGGCGGCGGCGCGTACGGAGGCGGGGGCGCCGGTGGAGCAGGGCACGGTCGGCGCGGGTACGGGCGCGGTGGCCGGGGGTGTCAAGGGTGGCGTCGGCACGGCGAGTGTGGTGCTGCCGTCGGGCACGACGGTCGCGGCGCTGGCCGTGGTCAACGCGGCGGGTTCGGCCGTCGAGCCCATGACGGGCGCGTTGTACGGGCAGTTGGCGCACGGCGTGGTCGACGTCCCGGCGCCCTCGCGGCACCGCGCCGCCCAGGAGAGGCTGGCGGCGGCGCGGCAGGAGTCGGCGAGGCGGTCGGCCGCCTCCGTACGGCCTCCGCTCAACACGACGCTCGCGGTGGTCGCGACCGATGCCGCGCTGACCCGCGCCCAGGCCCAGAAGCTGGCGGGTACGGCACACGACGGTCTGGCCCGTGCGGTGCGGCCCGTACACCTGCTGAGCGACGGCGACACGGTCTTCGCCCTGGCCACCGGTGACCGTCCGCTGCCCGAGGAGGAGCTGTTCGGCAGCACGGTCCTCCCGGCGGCGGGAGCGCTCAACGACATCCTGGCGGCGGGGGCGGACGTCCTGACCCGCGCGGTGGTGAAGGGCATCCTGGCGGCGGAGGGGGTGGACGGCCCCGGCGGCGTCTTCCCGTCGTACGGAGACCTGTACGGCGATCTGTACGGAGATCCGTACGGCGGCTGAGACGAGGTCGCGTACGGCGGTGCGTTTCGAGCGCCGTGGGCGACAGCAGACCCGCACCCGGGCAAGCCCGGGTGCGGGTGGCGGCGGGTCTCAGAGAACGGCGCGGCGGCGCAGGGCGACGCAGATCAGGGCCATCAGGGCGGCCGCGAGGCCGATGAGGATCGCGGTCTCGATCCACTGGAGGACCCAGAAGTCGCTCGCGGGGTAGACCTTGTAGAAGCGGCCCGTGAAGCCCTTCTGTGCCATGCAGGTCTTCATGTCGGGCAGTCCGGGGCCCGAGGCGCAGGCGGCCGGTTCGTGGACCAGGCGGCCGGCGCGGTCGATGAAGCCGAAGTCGCCGGCCGATTCCGCGCTGCCGATGTACTGCCGGGGCGCGTCTCCCTGGCTGGTCCGCAGCGCGGGCGAGATCCAGTCGTGGCGGACGGTGTTGAGGAGCAGCCGTACGCCCACGATCACGGCGAGCGCGGTGCCCATCGCGGCCACCGTGCGGCGCAGCAGCAGCCCGGCCGCCGTGCCGACGACGAGGCCGAAGACGGCGCAGGCCACGGCTGCGGGGCCGGTGGCGTTGAAGATGTAGCCGTCGTGCCAGTAGAGGCCGTTCAGCATGTTGGAGACCGGCTCCCACCACCACGCGAGGAGCGCGGCGAGGACCGCCGAGCCGGCGAGCGCACAGCCGAGTGCCAGCGAGAAGCGGGTGAGGAACCAGCGGCGGACGCTGACGCCCTGGGTCAGCGCGAGCTTCCAGGTGCCGCTCTCCAGCTCGCGCCCGAGCAGGGGCGCGCCCCAGAAGATGCCGATGAGCACGGGCAGCGCGGTGCTGAGCGAACCGAGCGCGCGCAGCGGCCCGTTGGTGTCGTCGATCAGCTGCGCGGCGGCTTCGCTTGCGCAGTCGCCGTTCCAGCCCTTGCAGTTCTTCGTGTCGATGTGGTGGTCGCTGATGAAGGCGAGCATGTCCGCGCGCTGGAACGCGACCCACACCGCGCAGACGACGAGAACCGCCGCGCCGAGGAGGATCAGCGTGCGCTGCTGGCGCCAGGCCAGCCAGAGGGTGCCTTTCACGCCGCTGCCTCCGTGTCACCGGAGGGGGCGGCGTCGGCCGGGACGGAGCGGAGATATGCGAGCAACAGGTCTTCCAGGGAGGGTATTTCGGTGACCCACCGGTCGTCGGCGAAGACGTCGGCGGAGTCGTCGGCGGGGCGGCCTTCCGTACGCGGTTCCGTGCGGAGCAGGGCGGTGACCTGGCGGCCGGTGACGGTCGATTCCACGACGGTCGCGCCGCCGAGGCCGGACGGCAGGCCGTCCTCGCGCGCGCTCTCGGCGCGGCCGGTGAGCAGGACGTGGTCGTCGCACAGCTGCTGCGCGTCGCCCTGGAGCCGTACGCCGCCGTGCTTGAGGAGCAGCACGTGGTCGCAGACGTTCTCCAGCTCGGACAGGACGTGCGAGGACATCACGACGGTGGTGCCGCGTTCGGCGACCTCGGCCATGACCAGGCCCATGGCCTCGATGCGTACGAGCGGGTCGAGGTCGGCCAGCGGCTCGTCGAGGAGCAGCAGGTCGGGCCGCTTGCCGAAGGCGAGGGCGAGCGAGACGCGCGTGCACTGGCCCGGGGAGAGCGCGCCGACGCGGGCGGCGGGGGAGATGTCCCCGGCGCGGACGATGCGTTCGGCGCCGGCCTGGTCCCAGTCCTGGTTGAGCTCGCGGCCGAAGCGGAGGGTCTCCTCCACGGTGAAGCGGGGGTAGAGCGGCTTGTCCTGGGCGAGGAAGGCCGTGCGGTCGCGGGCCCCGGCGGTGACCGGGTCGGCGCCGAAGACGCTGATCTCGCCGTCGGTCGGCCGCAGGAGGCCGGTGGCGAGGTGGAACAGCGTGCTCTTGCCGGCTCCGTTGGGGCCGACGAGCGCGGTGATACGGCCTGCGGGCAGGGCGAAGTCGCAGTCGCGCAGCGCCCATCCGCTCCGGAACCTCCGGCCGAGCCGTGTCGCCCTCAGGGCCGTAGAGGCGATCGGGTCGGTCACGTGTCTTCCTCCATGGACTGCGGTGATCGGTGGGACGGGGGTGGCGCCGGGAAGCGTTCGTCGAGGGCGGCGGCGGTGAGGGCCGCGATGTCCTCGCGTTCCAGGCCCGCCTCGCGGGCCCGGTCCACCCAGTCGGTGAATTCCGCGCGCAGCGGCGAGTCCGCCGCCGTCGCGGGCCGGGACAGTGAACGTCGCACGAACGTCCCCTGCCCCGGGCGGGGCTCGACGAGCCCCTCGCGCTCCAGTTCCCGGTAGGCCCGCAGCACGGTGTTGGGGTTGATCGCGGTGGCCGCGACCACTTCCCTGGCCGTGGGCAGCCGGTCCCCCGGCTCCAGCACACCGAGCCGGAGGGCCTGCCTGACCTGGTGCGCGAGTTGCAGATAGGTGGCGACGCCGCTGCGCCGATCTATCCGGAACACGATCATTCGCACCCTCGTTTCACTAACGTCTTAGTGGAATAATGCGGAGCGTCCGCCGTCGGCGTCAAATATCACGGAGCGCGCCGCTCCGCTCACCCAGCGGAACGGTGGCGGGTGTCAGCGGCCACGAGTGACGTACGGGCGGGCGCCGACGGCGGCGCGGACCTCCGCGACGCGGGCCCGCACGCCGTCCGGCGCCACGCCGTGGAGGGGGTGGAGCGGGGGTTCGCCCCGGCAGTCGCGGCAGATCCCGCCCGGCAGCGCCTCGGGGCGGCCGGGCGCGCGGCAGATCGTGCACTCCAGCATGCGCAGCGGTGTTTCAGCAGGTCCGGGGGCGGGCTCGGGCGGCATTTTGTCGATGAGCCGACGGCGTGCGAGGGCGCCCGCGCAGTGCACTTCCGGCGGCAGTCCGGCCGTCAGCGTGCGTACGAGCTCCGCCTCGTCCGCACCGCGCGCCAGCCACGCGGCGGCGAGCTCTTCGAGTGCCGCGCAGTCGGCGGCGGAGAGAGTCATGCGAGGATCCGTACGGCCGACGGAGGCGAGGGCGTCGTACGCGTACGAACGGGCCGGGGCCTTGGCCTCGGGTTGCGATCGCGACCGGTCGCGCGGCGCCGGGACGTTGCCCGCGAGGAACGCCGTCCACCAGGCGTCGTCCCGGGCGGTGCGGGAGAAATGCGAGCGGGTCACCCAGTGCCAGCTGCCGCCGTCACCTTTGATCCGCTCCGTCACCCGCCGCAGATGCCCCGCCTCGGAGAGCCGCCGCAGCGCGGTGAGGCAGGCGGCCTGCCCGTAGTCGGGCAGCTGGGCGGCGAGCGTCTTGGCGTCCATGGCCGCACCCTCGGGCAGCCGGTCGATGAACGCGGCGATCGACGCCTCACGGGGCCGCAGATGCGCGAAGTCACCACGGCGGCGGGGCGCTTGCTCGGGGGCGGTGCGCTTGCCGTAGCCGGGGCGGGCGAGGGGGTGTCGGTGCGCGGGGCGCGGGGCAGGGCTAAAGTCGGCGTCAGCCATGAGATCGGCCTTACTACGATCTTGTTGGTCAGACCCCGGCACGGTGTTGGCGCACCGGTCGGGGTCGCGTCCGAACCCGGCCGGCCTGTGTCCGCCGCGTCCCGCCCCGGCTACGGCGCAGGTGACTTGACGGGCGTTCGCCTGGGGTTTGTGTTGGGGTCGTGGCTTCCGCCATGCCGCCGGGCAGGCCCCAGCCGGGCTTATAGATGGGTTTCACCAGCAGGGAGCGGCAATGCGCTTCCGGGCCTGCGTGGCATTGCCCTCGGCGAGGTACGCGTTCCAGGCGGCCGGGGCGCTGGGGGTGGGCCTCATCGGTGCGCTCAGTGACCGGATCCCTCTGTGCGGACGCTCTCGATGAACTCCACGAACCCGGCCAACGAAAGGGGAAGCGCCGGGCCGGCTGGGCTCTTGCTGTCGCGGATGTACACAGACCCGCCTCCGAAGGCCACCTCGACGCAGTTGTTCTGCTGGCCTGACGCCTTCGACTTCATCCACTGCACCGCGAGTATGGATGCGTCAGGTATGGCTCTGGTCATTTTTCCCCTGCCTCGATTTCGTCAATACGGCGCCGGATCAGCCGATGGGTTTCTTCCTTGCTCAACGCCTCGGCGAGCAAGTTCTGAAACGCCCTGAGATAGACGCCGGTCTCGGGCTCCTTCTCCAGGTAGCGCATGCCAGTGAGGCCGTCAAGGCACACCACATCGGGCTCCCACCGTTCCGGAAACCTCAGGATCGCGAACGGCCCTCCGTGCAGGGCGGCATGGGCACTTGCCGCCTCGGGCAGCACGTGGAGCTGCACACGGCCACCGAACCGCCGGTCCAGGCCGATCAAGTACCTGAGCTGGCCCGACATGACATTCGGGCTGCCGATTTCATGCCTGAGCACAGACTCGGAGACCACTCCACGAAACCTCAGCGGGGCGTCCTTCCGGAACACCTCCTGCCGCTTCGCCCGCACGGCAGCCAGCTTCTTGACCTCATCCTCACTGGGCTCATCCGCCAACTCGCCGAGCAAGGCGCGTGTGTATTCCTCAGTCTGGAGGAGGCCGGGAATCACCACCGGCTCAGCGGTGAGCATTTCCGAGGCGTCGGCTTCGAACCCGATGAAAGAGGCGTACTCCGGCGAGAGAATTCCCCGGAGGGAAGGACTGCTCTCCCAGCCCTGCTGCCCGCCCTTCACGCGCAGCTCATGAGCGTGTCGACGCAGGGGCTGATCCTTGACGCCGTAGAGGCCAAGGAGGAGGTCCAGGTCATTTTCACTGATCCCGATCCGCCCCGACTCGATACGACTGATCTTGGCTTCACTCCACGCGAGGGCGCTGACCACGGATTGAGGCCGGTCATCCCTCAGGCCCCTGAGGAGACGCCCCAGCCTCATCTGTCGAGCCGTCGGCTGTGAGCGTGGCACTCGTTCCTCCCCTGAATCGCCAAGTCAAGTCACCATAGTCGGCGCACCGAGGGGCCGCGTCAGCGCGAAGTGCAGCGCCACCCACACGAGTTGGGTTGTGCGTGCAAGGTTGCACGCACCCATGGGGCGCGTGCAACCTTGCACTGGATTCGCCGGGCAAGGAACCGGGGCCTCATCGAGGCTGATTTCGCATGCCTGCCGACGGCGACCAGCCGGTCCGGCCCCATCTCGACGACCTCAGAGGTGCACCCATGCCCGCAGCACCACACCCCATCCTTGACGAGGACCCACGCCCCAACATGTCCGAAAGCCTCAGCGACCGCGTCGCCGCCGCCAACGCGATGAGCCGCACCAGCGCGGCGGCAAGCACACCGACCACCTCCCGCCCGTGCAGGAAATGCCACGGGTTCACCCTCGCCCACGTCCTCGCCGTGCGAGAAGGCCGACTGGCCGAGGCCGCCGCCGTCAACGTGGAGAAGGCCCGCCACTGGCGAGAGGTCCACTCGTGATCGCGAGCCACAGCCGTCCCCTCGTGCTCGTCGCAGGAACGTCCGGCTTCCACGTCGTAACCCTGGCCGCGACCGAGACCTGTACGACGTGCATCCTGCTCGCCCGAACCCGGTGGGATGCCGAAGCACGCCGCGACTGGGCTGCGATGAGGGACATGAACAGCCTGCTCTCCGATCACCGACGCCGTGCGCATCAGCTCGTAGCGGCGTAGTCGAACCGTCGCCGACGGATGAGTGAACCCAGACGCCCATCCGGTCGCTCCGCCGAGGAAACGCGGCCGCAGCTGCCGGTCGGGATAACCATCGCATGGGCAAGGACGAAGTCAACGGGTACGACCTGGGGGCGAACGAAACGATCACCCCCGTCGACCCGCCCGAGGACACCGGCGACGAGGACACCGGAGATGACAAGTAGCAACACCCCTGACGGCTACGGCGTGCGTGCCACGCTGCGGCAGTTCCTCAAGCACGACTTGCCCGAGGATTCCGAGCTTTCCTGGCTGTGCCCCGAGCACCGGGACCCGCATGCTATGCGGCTCGTACTCCGCTCGCGGTACGTCTGCGACAAGTGCGCGCGGGAGGCGAACCGCCTTCGCTGAAGGGCTGCCCCCGTCCGACCCATGCCACAGCCTCGGATCGGGGCTCTCCACAGCCGACCCGCGCCAACCTCCAGAAGGAGAAGGCCCCATGCACCCCACCGCATTCGCCCAAGGCGGCACCCACGGCAAGGACGAAGGGGACGGCGACGGCCACCCCGGGCAGCCCTGGGCGCCGCCCTCCGATCCGCCCTCCCCCGACGGGTCCCAGCCCGACGGTGACGGGACGCATCGCAAGTGATGACCGAATCGGGGCGCCCCGCGCGGGAGGCGCTGGGGCGCTCCCTTCTCGACATGAAGGCGATGTCGCCCGACTGGGTTCCGACCTTCGACGCTGTGGACCGCGCCGCCTTCCTGCCGCCGCTCATCTGGCCTTACGACATGGACACCCGGACAAGCGTCGCCGTCGACCGGGCCACCGACCCTGATGCCTGGTTCGGCGCCGTCGACGTCAACTCCCCGATCGTGACCCAGTGGGACGACGGCCGACACACCGGCACCGCGCCGGGCCGGCTGTCGACGAGTTCGTCCTCCGCGCCCTCCGTGAATTACGCGATGCTTCACGACCTGGCCCCCGAAGAGGGCATGAACGTACTCGACGTGGCCACCGGCACGGGTGAGACCGCGGGCGCCCTGTACCACCGCTGCGGACGCCACGGGCACGTCACCACGGTCGAGATCGACCGCTCCGTCTCGGACCGGGCGCGTGAACGGCTGTGTGCGGCCGGGCTCCACCCGGAAGTGGTCGTCGGCGACGGTTTCGCGGGGCACGCCGACCGCGCGCCGTACGACCGCGTCCTCGCCACTGTGGGGCTACGGCAGTTCCCCGGAGCCTGGATTCCCCAGACCCGCAGGGGCGGCGTCATCGTCGCCCCATGGGGCACGCACTTCAGCAACGCGGATGCCGTGGTCCGATTGACGGTGAACGGGGCGGTCGCGCACGGGCAGTTCACCCGCCCCGTGGAATTCATGAAGATGCGAGCGCAACGCTCACCGACGCGGGAACACAAGGAATATATTCCGGCGGACGCCTTCGACACTGCGGATACCTCCACCACGGCGGTGACCGAACCGGAACTCGTCTCCGGCCGGTTCACCGCGCTCCCGTTCACCCTCGGGCTCCGCGTGCGGGACTGCGTCCAGGCCGTGGCGGACAAGCGCGACGGCACACGCCCCGTCTGGTTCTACGGACTGGGCGACTCCTCATGGGCCTGCGCTCTCTTCCGCGACGGGGAGAGGACACGCGTATGGCAGTCCGGGCCCCGCCGGCTCTGGGACGAGGTGGAAGCCGCCTACCGCTGGTGGGAGGACCAGGACCGGCCAGGGCACGCCCGGTTCGGGCTCACCGTCACGCCGGACGGGCAGTTCGCCTGGCTGGACGATCCACGCGCGTCCTGGCCCGTATGACCCGCCAAGATCACACCGCCGGAGCGGCGCGCCGCGACTTGCCCGCCTCCCGGACCGTATGGAGGTGGACCAGGACGTCGTGAGTCCCGCTGATGGCGATCTCAAGCGCCCTGTCCTGCGGATACATCGTGCCGACGCCGCGCGCCGCGGCCGTGGCCTTGCGCAGGTACGCGGAGCAGTCGCGGTAGCGGACCTGGTCCCGGGGGGACGGCCCCCGCGATCCGGGTCCGGGGGACAGTCACGTAGCGGTGATCGCCACAGTACATGGCCCCCAGCAGGCAGGCATGTCCTATGGACTGATGCGCAGTAAAATTAAGGAGAATGCGCGATCTCCCTCATCTCCGCTAGCGTGCGTGTCCTGAGCAGCCGGGAAGCACGGGCGTCGTCGCGTCCTGTCGGATTCTGCTCGAAGGAGGTCGTGGCCGGATGGGTTCCCTTGCGGATGCCCTGGAGAAGGCGTTGGCGATCGACGGGGCCACCGGTGTCGCGATAGTCGATTTCCAGCAGCGCAGGGTCCTGGGGGCGCTGGACCGCGGCAGCGGGCTGGACATGGACAAGGTCGCCTACGGGGACAGCGACGTCATGCGCGCCAAGCTCTACACGCTGGAGCTGCTCGGCTATGCCCCGGACAGCGTGGAGGACATCCTGATCACGCTGTCCGAGGAATTGCACCTGATCCGGCCGCTGCCACGGCTGCGCGAGGGCGGCATCTTCATCTATCTCGTCCTGGAACGCGACCGGACCGGGTCCCTGGACGAGATCCGCCGGCAGTTGCGTGCCGTGGAGCCCCTTCTGGAGCTATAGCCGCGCCGCGCGCAGGCCCTTCAGCGCGATCACCAGCGCCGCGCTCACCGCCGTGCCCGCCGCGATCGCGAGCAGGTAGAGGAACGGGGCCCCGATCAGCGGGACCACGAACACTCCTCCGTGCGGCGCGCGCAGCGTGCAGTCGAAGGCCATCGAGAGGGCGCCCGTCACCGCGCCGCCCGCCATCGCCGACGGGATGACGCGCAGCGGGTCCGCCGCCGCGAAGGGGATCGCGCCCTCGGTGATGAAGGACGCGCCCAGCACCCACGCCGCCTTGCCGTTCTCGCGCTCGGCCTTGGTGAAGAGGCGGCCGCGTACGGTCGTGGCCAGGGCCATCGCGAGCGGCGGGACCATGCCCGCCGCCATCACGGCGGCCATCACCTTGAGGCTGCCTTCGTTGGGGTCGGCGAGGCCGCCGACGGCGAACGCGTACGCGCACTTGTTGAGCGGGCCGCCGAGGTCGAAGCACATCATCAGGCCCAGGACGACGCCGAGTACGACCGCGTTGGCGCCGGAAAGGCCGCTCAGCCAGTCGGTGAGCGCCTTCTGGAGCGAGGCGACCGGCTTGCCGACGACCAGGAACATCAGGAAGCCGACCACCGCCGACGAGAGCAGCGGGATCACCACCACCGGCATGATCCCGCGCAGTACAGGCGGCACGCCC
The DNA here is from genome assembly GCF_044387105.1 of Streptomyces sp. NPDC020379. Taxonomy (NCBI): domain Bacteria; kingdom Bacillati; phylum Actinomycetota; class Actinomycetes; order Kitasatosporales; family Streptomycetaceae; genus Streptomyces; species Streptomyces sp. NPDC020379. The sequence continues at coordinate 313,586 of NZ_JBIRVR010000006.1, read as the reverse complement.
ACCCGCCGCACGGCCAGCACCGCGCCGCCCGCCAGCAGACCGGCGATCAGGCCGCCGAGGAAGCCCGCGTTGACGGTGAGGGCGATCGAGCCGCCGACGAAGCCGGGTACGAGACCGGGCCGGTCGGCCATTCCGTACGCGATATAGCCGGCCAGCACCGGCACCAGGAAGGCGAACGCGGCGCCGCCCGTCTGGAAGAACAGCGCCGCCCAGCTCGCCGACTCCGCCCAGGCGAAGTGGCCGGCGACGGAAGGCGCCTTGTCGATCTGGTAGCCGCCGATCGCGAAGGCGAGCGCGATGAGGAGGCCGCCCGCGGCGACGAACGGGACCATATAGCTGACACCGGTCATGAGCCAGGCGCGGAGGCGGGTGGCGAAGCCGTCCTCGGAGGCGGCCGCGGTGTCCATGGGGGCCGGGGCCCGTACGGCCGCTGGGGCGGCGGCCGCCATCTCCCGCACCTCGGCGATCAGTTCGGCGGGGCGGTTGACGCCCGCCTTCACGCCGACGTCGACGGTGGGTTTGCCCGCGAAGCGGGCCCGCTCCCGTACCTCGACGTCGTGCGCGAAGATCACGCCGTCCGCCGCAGCGATCGTCCGCGCGTCCAGCCTGGTGAAACCGGCCGAACCCTGTGTCTCGACCGCGAGTTCGACCCCGGCGGCGCTCGCCGCCTGCTCCAGCGCTTCGGCCGCCATATAGGTATGGGCGATGCCGGTGGGGCAGGAGGTGACGGCGACGATCCGGAAGGGCTGCGGTGCTTCCGGTTCCGGCATCTCGGGATCCGGCGCCTCCGCTTCCGGGCTCGTCCCCTTCTCGGGAAGCTCCTCGGGAAGCTCCCCAGGAAGCTCCCCAGGGGGCTCGTCCCCCCGTATCAGCGCCGCCACCGCGTCCGCCCTGCCCGCCGACCGCAGCGCGTCCGTGAACTCCTGCCGCATCAACTGCCGCGCCAGCGACGACAGGATCGTCAGGTGATCGCTGTCCGCGCCGTCCGGGGCCGCGATGAGGAAGATCAGGTCCGCCGGGCCGTCCGGGGCGCCGAAGTCGATCCGGGCGGCGGAGCGGCCGAAGGCGAGCGTCGGCTCGGTGACATGCGCGCTGCGGCAGTGCGGGATGCCGATGCCGCCGTCGAGACCGGTCGGCATCTGCGCCTCGCGCGCGGCGACGTCGGCGAGGAAGCCGTCGAGGTCGGTGACGCGGCCGAGGGCCGCCATCCGCTCCGCGAGCGACCGCGCCGCCGCCTCCTTGGTCTCGGCGGACAGGCCGAGATCGACCAGTTCCGCGGTGATCAGCTCACTCATCGCGGGCTCCTTTGCGCGCGTGGGGAATCAGCGGGGTCACGACACCGGCTCCGTCAGGGCGCGGTCGAGGGGCACCTCGGAGGTCACCGTCACCGCCGCCGGGTCCAGATCCGACGGCGCCGGCATGGCGCTGCCCGGCAGCTGGACGGCCGCCGCGCCGTGGGCCAGGGCCGAGGCGAGGGCGGCCGGGCCGGAGCCGCCCGCGGTGAGGAAGCCCGCGAGGGAGGCATCGCCCGCGCCGACGTTGCTGCGGACGGCGGGCACCCGGGCAGTGCCGAAGTGCGTACCGGAGTCGTCGACGAGCAGTTGCCCGTCCGCGCCGAGGCTGGCGAGGACGGCCCGCGCGCCCGCGGCCCGCAGCTCCCGCGCCGCCGCGACGACGTCGCCGACCGTGGTCAGCGCCCGGCCGGTCGCCAGGGCGAGCTCCTCGGCGTTGGGCTTGACGACGTCGGGGCGCTCGCGCAGCGCGGCGGTCAGGGCCGGGCCCGAGGTGTCGAGGGCGATCCTGGCCCCGGCGGCGTGCGCGCGGGCCACCAACTGCCCGTACCACTCGGGCGCGAGGCCCCGCGGGAGGCTGCCGCAGCAGGCGATCCAGTCGGCGCCCGCCGACCGCGCCCGGACGGCCGTGAGCAGGGACTCGGCCTCGTCGGCGGCGAGTTCGGGGCCCGGGGCGTTGACCTTGGTGAGGGTGCCGTCGGACTCGGCGAGGGAGATGTTGACGCGGGTGGAGCCGCTCCGTACGGGCAGGCCCGCCGCCTCGATGCCGAGCCCGGTGAGCAGCCGCAGCAGCAGCGCGCCCTCGGGCCCGGCCACGGGCAGGACCGCGACGGTGCGGTGCCCGGCGGCGGCCACGGCGCGGGAGACGTTGACGCCCTTGCCGCCGGGGTCGACGCGGTCGGTGGCGGCGCGCAGGACGGCGCCGCGCTCCAGCCGGGGCACCTCGTAGGTGCGGTCCAGGCTGGGGTTGGGGGTGACGGTGAGGATCACGCGCGGACCACCGCCGGGCCCGCGGCCTCGACGGCGCGCGCGTCCTCGTCGGCGAGGCCGGCGTCGGTGATCAGCACGTCCACCGCGGAGAGGTCGCCGAAGCGGGCGAAGTGCCGCTGCCCGTACTTCCCGGAGTCCGCGAGGAGCACGACCCGGCGGGCGGCAGCGGCGGCGGCCCGCTTGACGGCGGCCTCGGCGAGGTCGGGGGTGGTGAGCCCGCCGTCGGGCGAGAAGCCGTTGGTCGCGAGGAACGCCACGTCGGCGTGGACCTCGGCGTACGCGCGCAGGGCCCAGGCGTCCACGGCGGCCCGCGTACGGTGCCGTACGCGCCCGCCGATCAGGTGCAGCGCGATGCCGGGGTGGTCGGCGAGGCGCGCCGCGACCGGCAGGGCGTGGGTGACGACGGTGAGCGTGGAGTCCAGCGGCAGCAGCCCGGCCAGGCGCGCGGCGGTCGTGCCCGCGTCGATGATCACGCTGCCGTCGGCGGGCAGTTCGGCGAGCGCGGCGCGGGCGATGGCGTCCTTCTCGCCGGCGGCCGTGGCCTCGCGCTCGGCGAGGTCCGGCTCGAAGTCGAGCCGCCCGGCGGGGATGGCACCCCCGTGCACCCGGCGGACGAGCCCGGCCCGGTCGAGCGCCTTGAGGTCGCGCCGCACGGTCTCGGCGGTGACCTGGAACTCCTCGGCGAGCGAGAGCACGTCCACGCGCCCGCTCTCACGGGCGATCCGCAAGATCTCCTGCTGCCGCTCCGGTGCGTACATGCTTTGTGTCCGTTCGGTGCCCGAGTGTGTGGTTGTCGGGCACGTTACCCCGAGTAGAGGAGGGAAGTAAATGGATTCGGGCGCCAAGTGGGCACAAACGGATAGTCGCGGCGCACGCCGCTCCCCCTCGCCTAGGAGAAGACGCCGTCAAAGGAGCGGCCCGTGCCTCCCGTCCCGAAGCCGACGGCGAACCCGGCACCCGTATCACCGACGCGCCCCGCCTGTGGCGGCGGCGTCACGACCGTCGTCGTCCGCCCCCCCCGACTCGCACTCCGGCGGCATCGCGCGGGGCCTGGGCCGCGTGGTGCTCCTGTTCGGCGCAAGGGCACCCACGGACAGACAGCCGATCAGCACGACCGGCCGACATGGACCGCGTCCTGCCGCCCGGCCTGGCGTCGACCACCACTGTCAACTTCCAGCCCCCGGGCGGCGGCAGAGCCGCGCCCAGGGGAGACTTCGTCATGATCGCCGACGAGGTCCAGGACGCCCTCAAGGCGCTGCGGCGCGGAGGGATCGACGGCGTCTCCCTCCACAACCACGGCCTCACCGACGAACCCCGCCTGTTCTTCAGCCACATCTGGGCAGTGGACGACGCCGTCGGACTCGCGCGCGCCCCGCGCCCCGCGGTGGCCGTCACCAACAGCGAGCCGGCCGCCTGGAGCCGCCCAGGCCGGACTTGACCGGCCCCGGAACGCGAAGCGCCGGGCAGGCCGCCCTGACGGCAACCCACCCGGCGCTCGGAAGCGGCCGTACGCCCTACGCCGCCACCAGCCCCTCCTCCCGCTGCTCCCCCGCGGCCGCCTCGACGGCCCGCTTCCTCGGCAGCAGGAACATCAGGCCGAAGACCAGCACCAGGCCGCCCGCGACCCACCACAGGGAGTGGGTGAACGCCTCGCCGAAGATGTCCGCCATCGGCCGCGTGCGCGGGTCCGCGTTGTCGACGACGCCGAAGAACGCCACCGAGACCAGGCCCAGGCCCACCGCGTTGCCCAGCTGCTGCGTGGTGTTGATCAGGCCGGACGCGGAGCCCGCGTGCTCGCGCGGGACCTCGGAGAGCACGGCGTCGGTGATCGGGGCGACGATCAGGCCCATGCCCGCGCCCATCACGATCAGCGGCAGCGCCATCTGCCAGGACGTGATGTCCGCGCCGTAGTGGCCGGCTTCCCAGATGTACGTCAGGACGCCCGCGGCCATGATCAGCGCGCCCGCCTGGAGCACCTTGCGCCCGAAGCGCGGCACCAGCTTCTGCACCGACATGCCCGCCGCGGCCGAGACCGCCAGCGAGAACGGGACGCCGGTCAGGCCCGCCCGCAGCGCCGACCAGCCGAGGCCGATCTGCATATAGAGCGTCCAGACCAGGAAGAAGATGCCGGAGGTCAGACCGAAGGTCAGCTGCACGCCGATGCCCGCCGCGAAGCTCTTGACCTTGAACAGCGACAGCTCGACCAGCGGCGAGCCGTCCTTGCGGGTCTTGTGGCGCTCGTACAGCACGAAGGCGACGAACATCGGCACCGAGCACGCCATCGAGACGAAGCCCCACACCGGCCAGTCGTGCTCGCGGCCCTGCGTCAGGGGGTAGAGCAGCATCAGCAGCCCGGCGCTGGCCAGGGCCACCCCGACGAGGTCGAGCTTCATGGCCCGCGGGGCCTTGGACTCGATGATGAAACGGCGGCCGAGGAGCAGACCGGCGATGCCGACCGGGAGGTTGATCAGGAAGATCGGGCGCCACTCCAGGCCGAGGAGGTTCCACTGGGTGAGCAGCGCGCCCAGCAGCGGGCCGGAGACCGCGCCGAGGCCGACCACGGCGCCGAACATGCCGAAGACCTTGCCGCGCTCGTGCGCGGGGAAGGTGACGTGGATGATCGACAGCACCTGCGGCACCATCATCGCGCCCATCAGGCCCTGGAGCACCCGCGCGGCCACCAGCAGCTGCGGGTCGCTGACGACGCCGCACAGCATCGAGGCGAGCGTGAAGCCGCCCATGCCCAGCAGGAATATCTTCTTCCGGCCGTAGATGTCACCCAGCCGCCCGCCCGTGATCAGGCCGATCGCGAAGGCCAGCGCGTACCCCTCGCTGAGCCACTGCAACACGCTGAACGAGGCATCGATGTCCCGCTGGATGCTCGGCATCGCGATATTGACGATGGTGACATCGACCAGGTCCATGAAGGACGCGGTCATCACGACCGCGAGCGCCAGCCAGCGACGGCGGTCCGCGGGCGGTGAATCGGTGGCCATCAGGAAGAGCCCTTTCCGGTGGAGCGGGGGAACGCAAACGACGCTATAGGCCATCTAGGACAGACCGTGTCCCACATCGCTGGCAGGCTGGGTGACATGACCGACACCCCCGTACGGCTGCTGAATCTGCTCTCGCTGCTCCAGACCCCGCGCGAATGGCCGGGCAGCGAGCTCGCCGAGCGGCTCGGGGTCACCACGCGCACGATCCGGCGTGACATCGAGCGGCTGCGCGACCTCGGCTACCCCGTGCAGGCCACGATGGGCGCGGTCGGCGGCTACCGGCTGGCCGCGGGCGCGGCCATGCCGCCGCTCGTCCTGGACGACGAGGAGGCCGTCGCCATCGCGGTCGGGCTGCGCGCGGGCGCGGGCCACGCCGTCGACGGCATCGAGGAGGCGTCGGTGCGGGCCCTCGCCAAGCTGGAACAGGTGCTGCCGTCCCGCCTGCGGCACCGCGTGGCCACCCTCCAGGCCGCCACCGTGCCGCTGACCTGGGGCGACTCCGGAACCGTCGACCCCCACACGCTGACCGTCATGGCCGCGGCGGCCACCGGCAACGAACGGCTGCGCTTCGCCTACCGCACGGGCGACGGCACCGAGACCCAGCGGCTGGTCGAGCCGCACCGGCTGGTGAGCACGGGGCGGCGGTGGTATCTCGTGGCCTTCGACATCGACCGCGACGACTGGCGTACGTTCCGGGTGGACCGGGTCAGCGACCCCTTCGCGACCGGCGCGCGCTTCACCCCGCGCGAGCTTCCCGCGGCGGACGCGGCGGAATTCATGAGCCGCTCCATGGCGCGGCTCCAGCCGACGTATCGCGTCGTGGTGACACTGCACGCTCCCGCGGAGTTCGTGGCGGCGCGCTTTCCTTCGCAGCTGGGGGTTCCTGTGCCGGTCGGCTCCGACCGGTGCGAGCTGGATTTCACGACCGCGGATTCGCTGGAGTGGGTGGCGTTCCGGCTGGCGCTGATCGATTGCGAGTTCTCCGCGCGGGAGCCGGCGGAGCTGGTTTCGCACTTGGCGGAGTTGGGGGCGCGGATTTCCCGGGCGGCGGCGGGGTAGGGCGGCGGTCTTCCCGCTGTCCCGGGGCGCGCGCCCCGGACCCCCGGGGGCGGGTCGGGTGGCGCGCTTGCGGCTCCGCCGCGTGGGGGCTTGCGCCCCGGCCTCCCGGCTGCGGATCCGTTGGCCTGCGGCGCTTTTCCCCTACCCGCCCCTTCCCGAAACTGGGGCTGCCGCCCCAGACCCCGCAACACGCTTCGCGCGTTGTCCTCAAACGCCGGACGGGCTGAAAAGAAAAGGCTGGCTCGCCTGGAACGGCAACGAGCACCCTGAGCCGGCTGAAACGAAAAGACCGGCGCGCCCCACAACCGAATGTCGCCCTCCGGCGGGAGGGGGTGGGGCTGGAGGGTGGGGTTCTGGAACGCGGTGCGACATCACGGCACCCAACGCGCAAGACCCGCACCGCACCGCGTTCCAGGTCCCCAGCCCGGAAGACCCACCCCCGGCACCCACCACCAACCCAGCCCGGCCGGCGCTTGAGGCCGCCCGCCGCAGGCGCAACGGACCCGCAGAAGACAACGGCGAACCCCACCAACCCCAAGCCCGGCCGGCGCTTGAGGCCACCCGAACCCCAGTCACAAACAACCCACACAGAAGGACCCCGACGCAGGGGGGGAAGCGCCGGGGTCCGGTCTATGAGGATATGCCCTTTTACGCCGCCGCGTCGAAACCCGTATCGTGAGCCATCTTCTTCAGCTCCAGAAGAGCATGCTTCTCGATCTGCCGAATCCGCTCACGCGTAAGCCCATGCTGCTTGCCGACCTCGGTCAGCGTGCGCTCGCGCCCGTCCTCGATGCCGTAGCGCGCCTTGATGATCGAGGCGGTGCGCTGGTCGAGGCGGCCGATGAGATCCTCGAGCTCCTCGCTGCGGAGCAGGGCGATCACGGACTGCTCGGGGGAGACGGCGGAGGTGTCCTCCAGGAGGTCACCGAACTGGGTCTCGCCCTCGTCGTCCACGGACATGTTCAGGCTGACCGGGTCGCGGGCCCAGTCGAGGACGTCGCTGACGCGGCCGGGGGTGGTGTCCAGCTCGGCGGCGATCTCGGCGGGCTCGGGGTCGCGGCCGTTCTCCCGGTTGAACTCGCGCTGGACGCGGCGGATCCGGCCGAGCTCCTCCACGAGGTGGACGGGCAGCCGGATCGTGCGGGACTGGTCGGCGATGGACCGGGTGATCGCCTGGCGGATCCACCACGTGGCATACGTGGAGAACTTGAATCCCTTGGTGTAGTCGAACTTCTCGACCGCGCGCACCAGGCCGGCGTTGCCCTCCTGGATGAGGTCGAGGAGGGGCAGGCCGCTGCGAGGGTAGCGGCGGGCGACGGCGACGACGAGGCGGAGGTTGGACTTGATGAAGACGTCCTTCGCGCGGGCGCCCTCGGCGGCTATCGCCTCCAGCTCCGCGCGGTCCGCGCCCGCGGCTCCGGCGCCCTCGGAGTCGAGGGCTCCGTCGAGGAGCTGCTGGGCATAGACACCGGCCTCGATGGTCTGGGACAGCTCGACCTCCTTGGCGGCGTCGAGCAGGGGCGTACGCGCGATCTCGTCGAGGTACATGCCGACCAGGTCGCGGTCGGCGATTTCCCCGCCAGCGGCGCGAACACTGCTTGCCCCTGCAGCGCCCTTTGCGGCGGTCTGACGACGGGCGACGGCACGGGTTGCCATGCGTGCTCCCTTGCGATGAGTCGGTCGCGGGACGGATGGGACTCCCTTTGAGGGCGGACCCTGTCACGGGTGCCCCGTCCGAAGGAAAGAACGACTGGAATCCGGACAGAATTCCCATGGAACGTCTTATTTTTTGTGATCATGCAGTACCCTGTCCGGCCACAGTACGGGGAGGATGCTCCGAGGAACCGGGGAAGCGCAGGTCAGAGCCGGTACGGAGGGTGACGCCGGGGCGGCCGGGAAGCGGGGTCCGCGATCGTCGGCGCTGACGCCTTGGGCCCCCGCTCGCCCTTCAAGACGAACCGGACCCGCCGACGGTTGCCCGGCCCCCCGCCCGGGACGTCCGGAACGTCGGATTCCACCGGGCCGGCCCGGCGCGCCGGGGGCCGGAAGTGATCGAGTTGCCGCCGCCCGTACGCGGGTGTGCCCTGGTGGGACAAGGCAGCGGTGCGCGCCACCGCCGGCGGAGCCGACGCGGGGGTGACGCACAGGCGAGAGGAGCCCGCGATGCCGACGCACTCGATCATGCCCGGCCACCACCCCGGCCACGAAGGCCCCGGCCCGGTCCCGCGCGGCACGCGGCTGCGCGGCGCGGAGCACCCGTCCCGGCTGTCCTGGGCCGTCCCGCTCACCGGCGCCGTCGCGCTCGGTCTGTACGCCGTCCTCCTCTCGGGCCAGAACGGCTTCACGACGGCCGGCTCCTGGCTCATGGGGATCGCCGTCGCGCTGGTCTCCGGGGGCGTGGGGTACGTCCTGATCCGCGAGCGGAAGAAGATGATCGCCGAGGTCCGCGCGGGCGCGTTCGGGGCGCTCCTCGGCTGCAGCATGGGCTTCCTCTACAGCCTCAGCGGCGACTCCGTGCTGCGCTCCATCGAGATCGGGCTGCTGCTGGGCCTGGGGATGGGCCTCGCGTCGTACTACGTCTTCTACTCGCACGAGCACTGAGCCCACGCCCGCCCCGCTCCTACCCGAACTGCACCGACCGCTTCGCCAGGCCCATCCAGAAGCCGTCGATGGCGGTGCGCTGACGGTCCAGGTCGCCGCCGGCCGCGCCGAGGGTGACGAAGAGCGGGGCGAAGTGCTCGGTGCGCGGGTGGGCCAGCCGGCCCGCCGGGGACTTGCGCTCGAAGTCCAGCAGCGCGTCGACATCCCCGGCGGCGAGCGCCTCGCGCCCCCACGCGTCGAACTCCACCGACCAGGCGGGCGGCCCGGATCCCGCGTGCCGCAGCGCCGCCAGGTTGTGGGTGAAGAACCCGCTCCCGACGATCAGCACGCCCTCGTCGCGCAGCGGCGCGAGCTTGCGCCCGATCTCCAGCAGCCGCTCCGGGTCGAGCGTGGGCAGCGAGATCTGGAGGACGGGGATGTCGGCCTCGGGATACATCTCGACCAGCGGGACGTACGCGCCGTGGTCCAGCCCGCGGTCCGGTATGTCCTGCACGGGGGTCCCGGCGCCCCGCAGCGTCCCGCGCACCCGGTCGGCGAGCTCCGGCGCGCCGGGAGCGTCGTACCGCACCGCGTAATAGCGCTCGGGAAAGCCCCGGAAGTCGTACACGAGCGGCACCCGCGTGGTGGCGCCGAGGGCGAGCGGGGCCTCTTCCCAGTGGGCCGAGACCATCAGGATCGCGGTCGGCCGCGGCAGCCCGGCGGACCAGGCGGCGAGCTCGGCGGTCCACAGCTCGTCGTCCGCGAGGGGCGGCGCGCCATGGGAGAGGTAGAGCGCGGGCAAGCGCTCGCCGGTGGCCTGCATGGTGCCTCCCGAGGAGTTTGTTTGAACATTCAAGCTATTCGCCAGCTTAGCCCTGCCTTATTTAAACTTCAAGAATTGCGACATCGAGGAAGCCGACGGGTGAAACAGTGGATGCCATGACCAATCGAAAGGCCCCGGACCGAGAGGTCCCGGACGCCGGGCAACAGCGCTGGCTCAGCGCCGAGGAGCAGGACACCTGGCGGGCGTACCTCCAGGCCACCATGCTCCTGGAGGACCACCTCGACCGGCAGCTCCAGCGTGACGCGGGGATGCCGCACGTCTATTACGGGCTGCTGGTCCACCTCTCCGAGGCGCCGCGCCGCCGGATGCGGATGACCGAGCTGGCGCAGGGCGCGAAGATCACACGCTCGCGCCTGTCGCACGCCATCGCCCGCCTGGAGAAGAACGGGTGGGTCCGCCGGGAGGACTGCCCCTCCGACAAGCGCGGTCAGCTGGCCGTCCTCACGGAGGAGGGTTTCGCGATGCTGGAGCAGTCCGCGCCGGGCCATGTGGCCGCGGTCCGCGGCGCCCTCTTCGACCGGCTCACGCCCGAACAGGCCGTCCAGCTCGGCGACATCTGCCGCGCCATCGCGACCGGCCTCCAGCCGGCCTCGGGCGCGGACCTGCCCTGGCTGCGCTGAGGGCTCGTACGCCGAAGGGCCCCCCGCCGGGAACAGCGGGGGGCCCTTCGGCTTCATGGGGACCGCGTCAGTGCGCCATCACCGGGATGGCGTCCTCGACCGCCTCGCCGTCACCGGACCGCGCGGCCGGGCCGCCCTGGTGGCCGGTGTTGATCGCGAGGAACGCGATCGCCGCGGACAGGCCGAGGATGCCGACCGCCCACCAGATGGCGACGGAGTAGCCGTGCACGCTCGACTGGAGGACGAGCAGCTTCTGCCCCGCGGCGCCCCGGGCGGCCTCGGACAGGTGGGACTTGGCGTACGCGGTGCTGGCGCTGGCCGCGATGGTGTTGAGCAGCGCGGTGCCGATGGCGCCGCCGACCTGCTGCGAGGTGTTGACCATCGCGGAGGCGACACCGGCGTCACGCGGCTGGATGCCGTGCGTGGCCAGGCTCATGGCGGGCATGAAGGCGGTGCCCATGCCGAGGCCCATCAGCATCAGGCCGGGCAGGATGCCCACGCCGTAGGAGGTGTCCAGGTCGATCCGGGTCAGCCAGAGCAGACCGAGGGCCGCGAGCAGGAAGCCCGGGCCCATCAGCCAGCGCGGGGCGACCCGGGTCATCAGGCGCGCGCCGATCTGCGTCGAGCCGATGATCATCATGAAGATCATCGGGAGGAAGGCGAGGCCGGTGCTGACCGGGCTGTAGCCGCGGGCGACCTGGAGGTAGTAGGTCAGGAAGAGGAACAGGCCGAACATCGCGATGGCCGCGAGGCCGAGCGAGGCGTAGACGCCACCGCGGTTGCGGTCGGTGATCACGCGCAGCGGCAGCAGCGGCGACTTCACCTTGGACTCGACGGCCACGAAGGCGAGCAGCAGCACCGCGGCGGCGATGAACAGGCCGATGGTGGCACCCGCGGTCCAGCCGTCGGACTCGGCGCGGGTGAAGCCGTAGACCAGGGAGACCAGGCCGGTGGTGGCCAGCACGACACCGGGGATGTCCAGCTTCGAGGGGTTGCGGCTGTCCGCGGGCTCGCGGATCACGGCGATGGCACCGGCGGCGGCGACCACGGCGAAGGGGATGTTCACGAAGAACGTCCAGCGCCAGTTGAGGTACTCGGTGAAGACACCGCCGAGGATGAGGCCCACGCCACCGCCGGCACCGGCGATGGCACCGAAGACGCCGAACGCCTTGGCGCGCTCCTTCGCGTCCGTGAACGTGACGGCGAGCAGCGACAGCGCGGCCGGCGCGAGCAGCGCGCCGAAGACACCCTGGAGGGCGCGGGCGCCCAGCAGCATGCCGGTGTTCATCGCGGCGCCGCCGAAGGCGGAGGCGACCGCGAAGCCGATCAGGCCGATGACGAAGGTGCGCTTGCGGCCCCACAGGTCGGCGATCCGCCCGCCGAAGAGCAGGAGGCCGCCGAAGGCGAGCGCGTAGGCCGTGATGACCCACTGCCGGTTGCCGTCCGAGATCCCCAGGTCGGTCTGGGCGGAGGGCAGCGCGATGTTCACGATGGTCGCGTCGAGGACGACCATCAGCTGGGCCAGGGCGATGAATATCAGCGCTTTCCAGCGCCTGGGGTCGGGGGCGGTCGTGTCGGGCATGGTGCCTACCTCAGTGTTGCGTGGTGCGGACGGCGAGCGCGTGGCGGGGACGACGGAAGGGAGCCGCCACGAAGTCTTGGGGGTTCAGCCGGAGCAGCCGCCGCGGCGCAGCTCCTCCAACGAGGCTGCGGAGCCGGGCAGTTCGGAACGGGCCGGATTCATCAGGCCGTCGAGGAAGAGCTGGACGTGCCGGTGCACGAAGGCGTCGAAGACATCACAGCCCTTGCCCGGCAGGGGCCTGGTCAGCTGGGCGAGCGCGATCATCAGATCCCCGACGGCGACGTCGGTGCGCAACTGCCCGGAGGCGCGGGCGGCTTCGATCAGCTCCTCGACCGCCCGGTCCAGGCGGCCGCCGGCCGCGATGTGGTCCGGGTGCGTCGGGTCGATGCTCTCGGCGAAGAGCGTGCACAGCGCCCCGACCCGCTCGTCGGCGGCCGCGTGGGCGAAGCGCCTCAGCGCGTGGAAAGCATCGGGCTCCTCGGCTCGGGCCCTCTCCGCCTGCTCCGCGAGGCGGCCGAGGACATGGAGGGTGACATGGCGGATCAGCTCGGAGCGGTCCGCGAAGTGCCGGTACAGCGTGGCATTCCCGACCCCGGCGCGTCGAGCGATTTCATCGAGCGAGGTCTCGTCGCCGTACTCGACGAGCGCCTCCCGCGCCGCGGCGATGATCCGCTCGCGGTTGCGCAGGGCGTCCGCGCGGAGGCGGGGCTGGGCGGTGGCCACGGGGGCACTCCTCTCTCGGGCTTCTCTCCGGCTCGGGTGACGCCCTGAGCCGGCTCTGTGCGCCGGATCACAAGCGGGGAGCGATTCCCCGTTTCGGCCGGACGCAGGGTTAAACGGGGACGCGCTCCCCGGATATTTCCCACCGCGGGCATGACGCGCGTCACACTCCCGAAGCCTCCATCTGCCGCAGCCCGGGGAGCGCTCCGGCGCGCGGCGGCACAGGGTGATCACAGAGCGGCCGGACGGCGGGCCGCGCGCCCGGGAGGTGCACCGGCATGAGATCCCTGGCCATCGCGGTCATGGTGCTGCTCACGCTCGCCCTCACCGTGCCGCTGCCCGTCCGGGAGGGCGGGACCGGCGCCCTCGTCGCCGCGGCACCCGGCGCCCGGTCCGCCACGCCCGCGGGGGCGGGCCGCCCCACCGGCCCCTGCGCGCTCCCCGGCGTCACCGACAACGTCTCCGAGTCCGCGCACACCCCCGACGGCTTCGCCCGCTCCTTCGGCACGGTGCGCGCGGTCACCCTCTTCGTCGACTTCCCCGACGCGCGGGCCACGATCAGCCCCCAGGAGCGCTACGCCGAGTTCTTCCCGGCGGTCGCCGACTTCTTCCGGGCCAGCTCGTACGGACGGCTGGACTACCGCTCGACGCCGGTGCCGCGCTGGATCCGGATGTCCCGCCCGTACGCCACCTACGGCATCACGCGCGGGGCGCCCTTCGACGGCGGCAGGGAGAACGGCTACCACGCGATCGCGAAGGAGATCCTGGCCGCCGTCGACCAGAGCGTCGACTTCCGGCAGTTCGACCTCATCAACGTGCTGGTCGCGCCGGGCGCCGGGCCGCCCGCCACGCAGGACGTCCGCTCGGTGACCTTCGCGGGCGCCCCCACCGGGCTCACCACGGACGACGGGACGCCCTTCGAGAACGTCTCGTTCATCTGGAGCCGGCAGACCGGCGACAGCCCGTTCCGCGTCCTCAACCACGAGAACAGCCACAGCTTCGGCCTGCCGGACCTCTATTACACGAGCACCGAGGACGGCGGCCGGGTGAAGACTCCCGTGGGCCACTGGGACCCGATGGACGAGGACTGGGGGCCGTCGAACGACTTCCTCGCCTGGCACAAGTGGAAGCTGGGCTGGCTGGCCCCCGGCCAGGTGCGCTGCCTGACCGGCCCCGGGCGGCACGTGGTGACCCTGACCCCGTCCTCGGTCCCCGGCGGCCCCAAGCTGGCCGTCGTCCCGCTCTCCCGCACCCGCGCGATCACCCTGGAGGTCCGCACGCCGGGGCCGCTGGACCACGCGGTCTGCCGGGCCGGCGTGCTCGTCTCCACGGTCGCCACCGACATCGCCTCGGGCGCGGGCCCCGTACGCACCCTCGACGCCACCCCCGGCAGCATCGGCTGCTACACCAACGACCTGAACGTCAACGCCCCGCTCAGCGACGCGCCTTACGTCACCGGGGAGCGGTGCTCGACGGCGGGGGTGGACATCGAGGTGCTCGGCGGGCGCGGCGCGGGGACGTGGCGGGTGGCGGTGACGGTGGGCGGGGGCTGACCCCTCAGACGCCGTCCCGCCAGTGCCGCCGCCCGACGCTGATCAGCCGCAACTGGCGCCGCGCCGTGTCCGCGATCGAGGGCCCCTCCCCGGGACCCGCCTCCAGGAAGGCGGACGCCGTCATCACCAGGTGGTCGACGTACATCCCGGCGAGCATGCGCACGTCCTCCGCGCTCCAGCCCGCGGAGACCTCCTGCGCGGCGAGCGCCTCGGCGACCTCGTCGCCGAACTTCGCCAGTTCCGCCGCTATCGCCTCGCGCACCGCCCGTACGCCGCCGTGCCGCTCGCGGGCGACGAAGCGGACGTGCGCCGGGTGCAGCCCTACGTACGCGGCCACCGCCGCCACGCTGCGGTCGATGACCTCCTCGGCGTCCGTCTGCTCGCCGAGGACCGCGCGGATCATCACGTGCAGGCTGCCGAGCGACTCCTCCACCAGGGCCACGCCGAGGTCGGCCATGTCGCGGAAGTGCCGGTAGAAGGCGGCGGGCGCCACCCCCACGACCCGGGTGACCTCGCGCAGGCCGAGGCTGCTCAGACTCTGCTCCTCCAGCAGACCGAGCCCCGCCTCCAGGAGGGCCTGACGGGTCTTCTGCTTCTGGGCCTGGCGGACGCCGAGGGTGTTGCTCATGAATTCAGTAAACAACTGTTTGCTTGATGACGCCACCACGGGGTACGCTGTTTTCAGTGAACAGTTGTCACTCCACTTGTTCACCCAAAACGCGCTCGAGGAAGGACCCGGAAATGATCTTCCTGATGGCGGCCATCCTCCTGCTGGGGGTCCTGGTGGGCGCCGCGGCACACACCCCGCTGCCCGTGCTGATCCCGGCGGCGGGTGTCATCGCCGTCTGGCTGATGGCCTTCGCGGTCCGTGAACGGATGAGGGAGCGGTGACGATGACGACGACCCTGAACGAGCGGCGGAACGCGACCACCCCGCGGCCGGCCCCCTCCGGCCCCGCCCCGGCGCCCGCACCCCGCGTGCGTCGCGACGTGCCGGACGCCATGGCCGTCTGGTCCTTCGTCCTGGGCCTGGTGGGGCTGCTGATCTTCAATCTGGTGCTGGGCCCCATCGCCCTCACCCTGGCCGGCCTCGCCCTCACCCGCGGCACGACCCGCAAGGGCCGCGCGGCCCTCGGCCTCGCGCTGGGCGCGGCGGACCTCGCCGTCATCGTCGCGCTGATGGCGACGGACCACACGATCTCCTGGGCGCTCGGCGGCTGAACCGCCGCTGTGCTCCCGGAACCTCTCCGGCCCCCCGGTTGGGTGACCGCCGCACCTCGTCTTCCCCACGCTCGAACGACCACCGTTGAAGGCTCAGTCGCCAGTCGGCCGAACCGCAGGACGGAGTGTCGTGAACCAAGCAGCAGTGCTGAGTCTTAATGACCGCCGGGGGCAGCACCAGGGGCCGGACCGCGCCGGAAGGAGCGGTCCGGACGCAAGAGGGGGCGCGGAGCTGCGCACTTCCCTCTTCTCCACCCTGCGCCGCAGCGACCAGCGCAAGAAGGCGGACCTCTATCTGAGCGGGCTGCTCGGGGCCGAGGGCCGCAAGTCGATCCGCAACATCGCCACGGTCCACGGCGGACCCGCCGCGGAGCAGAGCCTGCACCACTTCATCTGCAGCTCCACCTGGGACTGGGCGCCGATGCGCGCGGAGCTCGCCCGCTTCCTGGGCCGGACCGCGCCCCACCGGGCCTGGGTGGTGCGGTCGTTGGCGATCCCCAAGGCGGGGACGCACTCCGTGGGCGTGGGCCGCCAGTTCGTCCCCGACCTCGGGCAGGTGATGAACGGGCAGCTGGCGTACGGCGCCTGGTTCGCCTCCGAGGGCATCAGCGCACCCGTCGACTGGCGCCTCTTCCTGCCGCCCAACTGGCTGGACCACGAGGGCCGGCGGTCCCGGGCGGAGATACCCGAGGGCATCGAGGAGGCCACCCCGGCCCAGTGCGCCGTCGACACGGGCCTGGCCGCCGCACGCTCCTCGGGGCTGCCGAACCGGCCCGTCATCCTGGACACCGAGCTGGGTGAACCCGGCACGGCGGTACGGGCGTTCGCGGCGGCCGGAGTCCCCTTGCTCGCACGGATCGACGACAGGACGCAGCTGACCGTCGCCGACCGCGCCCTGCCCGGCTCCGGCCGCGGGGCCCTCCCGGCCCGGCAGATCCTGGAGTCGGTCAGGGGGCTGGCCCGGCCGGTGGACTGGACCCACCCGACCGCGCCCGGCGTACGCCTGACCGCGCTCGCCGCGGCGGTCCCGGTACGCATCGCACAGCCCGCGTCCGGCCCGGCGCCGCTCCCCCGGCGCGACCTCCTCCTGCTCGGTGAGTGGCCGGACCGCCGCCGCCAGCCGTCCCGCATCTGGCTCGCCGACCTGCCGGGGGTGCCGCTGAGCTCCCTGCTGCGCCTGAGCAAGCTCACGTCCCGGGTCGACCACGATGTGGAGCGGGTGGGGGACCGGGTGGGGCAACGTGACTACGAGGGGCGGTCGTTCCCTGGCTGGCACCGGCACATGACGCTGGTGTCGGCGGCGCACGCTTTGGCCATGCGAACCGCTTCGCGGGAGCAGCAGCGCAGGGCGAGCTAGCGCCTGCGGCGGGCTGTGCGGGAGGGTGCGGGCGCGCCTGCCGCCCGCGGCGGGCTTTCCCCCCGGCCCCGCCCCTACCCACTGCATCTGATCTGCGGCTCCGCCGCGTGGGGCGTGCCCCGGGCCCCAGCGCCGCGCACCCCGAAACCGGGGCGCTGCCCCAGGCCCCGGCTGCGGGTGGGTGGGCGCCTGCGGCGGGCGTCTTCCCCTACCCGCCCCTTCCCGAAACTGAGGGCGAGCCCCCAGACCCCCGCAACACGCTTCGCGCGTTGTCCTCAAACGCCGGACAGGCTGAATGCGAACCCTGAAGCGGACACATCCCGCACTCGCCCTCCGGCGGGAGGGGGTGGGGCTGGAGGGTGGGGTTCTGGAACGCGGTGCGAATTCGGGGCACTCCATACGCGAAACGGCAACCGCACCGCGTTCCAGGTCCCCAGCCCGGAAGACCCACCCCCGGCACCCACCACAAACCAGCCCGGCCGGCGCTTGAGGCCGCCCGCCGCAGGCGCAACGAACCCGCAGAAGACAACGGCGAACCCCACCAAACCCAGCCCGGCCGGCGATTGAGGCCACCCCACAGAAAGCACAACGGACCCGCAGACAACCCTACGTACCCCGCTCAGCCAACATCCGCCGAGTCCGATTGAGCCGCAACGCAAGCTGGATCTCCAGCGACCGCTCCGGCTTCTGCCAGTCCGAGCCCAGCAGTTCGGTGATCCGCTCCAGGCGGCGCGAGACCGTGTTGGGGTGGACGTGGAGCGCGCGGGCCGCGTGCCGTGGGCTGCTGCCCGAGGCGAAGTACGCCTCCAGCGTGCGGGTGAGTTCGGTGAAGCGCTGGGTGTCGTAGTCGAGCACGGCGCCGATGACGGAGCCGATGTAGTCGTCGGTGTCGTACGTGTCGCAGAGGAGAAGGCCGAGGAAGCCCATCTGCCGAGGCGTGGCGACACACCCCGTATTGCCGAGCTCCGTGAGCGCTTCGAGGCAGTGCTGCGCCTCGCGGTAGACCTGCCGGACCGTGTCGAGGCCCGACGTCGGGCCGGAGGCGCCGACCGTGACCGGATGGCCGAGGAGCGGCGAGAGTTCGTCGCTCACGGACCGGGCGACGGCCTCCGCGTCGCCGCCCGGCAGCAGCAGCGTGATGCAGCCGTTGTGCGCGCTCTTCAGGCCGCGCCTGCGGTGGGCGTACGAGGAGGCCCAGACGACCGCCCTGCCCTGGGAGCCGCCCTCGGGGCGGGCCACCACGACGACGTGCGGGTCGTCGACGTCGACGGCGAGGGCGCGGGCCCGCTCCTCGACGTGCCGCCACGGGCGGCGCGGGCCCGCCAGCAGTTCGTCGAGGAACTCGTCGCGGACCTGGCTCGCGGCCACGGCCGTGCTGCGCTCCAGAAGCAGGGCCAGCGCGACGGTCCGGGCGGTGAGGAGGAGCGGCGCGGGGGGCTCCGCGTACGGTTCGTCCGGGATGAACAGCAGGGTGCCGAGGTCCTCGCCGCTCGCGCTGACGGGGGCGATCCAGGACCCGTCGCCCAGCGGCACCGGCTCGCCCCCGGCGTGCGCGTCCAGCACGCTCTCGGTCAGGTCCGCCGTGGCGAACGCGGGCAGTTCACCGGTCGCGGCCAGGATCCGGCCGCCGGGGTCACGGACGGCCAGCGTGCCGCGCATCGCCTCCGCGGAGGCGCCGACGATGCCGCGCAGATCGCTGCCGTCCAGGACCCGGCCGACCAGGTCGGTGTGCACGGTCTCGAGGCGGCGCCGCTTGGCGAGTTCGGCGCGGGCGGCGTCCCTGTCCCGCTCCAGCGCCCGCACCTCGGCCCGGGCGGCATCCAGTGACCTGGCCTTCTCGATGGTGACGGCCGCGACGTCGGCCAGCGAGCACATCAGGCTGATCTCGTCCGGCAGGAAGTGGCGCACCTCGCGGCCCGCGCCGTAGAGCGTGCCGACGACGGTGCCGCAGCACCACAGCGGGACCGCCATGATCGCGTGGATGCCCTCGGCGCGGACCACCTCGTCGATCTCGTCGGCGTGCGCTATGCGCTCGTCGGCGAGATAGTCCGGGGTCCAGAAGGGGGCGCCCTCGGTCAGGACCGCGGTGCCGAGGCCCGATCTGCCGCGCACCTTCAGCCCGACGTTGAGCGCGGTGGTCTCGCCCTCCGAGGCGCGGATGGTCATCACGCCGCCCTCGGAGTCCGCGCCGAGGTCGAAGTCCACGCCCGCGGCCGCCTCGTGGAGGCCGATGTAGGCCAGGTCGAAGCGCAGCAGCCGCTGGGCCCGCCGGGCGACGTCCTTGAGCAGGGTCTCCAGGTCACGGGCGTGGTTGAGCTCGCGCGCGGTGTCCACCAGCGCGGTCAGCCCCGCCTCGCGCCGCTGCCCGCGGCCGAACAGCTCATGGATGTCCGTGCCCAGGCGCACGGCCCGCTCGAGCCGTTCCAGTTTCTTGACGGACACGCCGTCCTTGCGCGCACGCTGCAGCAGCTCCTCGAACTGCCGTGGTGCTTGTCGGTGGGCCAGAAGCTCGAGCACGTCCAACGCGTCGGGGCCGGTTCGGTGTGCGTCAGCCATCAGTTTGTCCCCCCGTAACAAAGACTGCCTCCCAAGATCCATCTAAGAATCCATGTCCTAAGGCTACTAGTTTTGGTCATTTCAGCCCCAGGTCAGGGCGAGGGTGCGACATGAAACCGTAAAGAGAGCACCGGGGATGGTGACCCGGTCACCACGTCGGGAGGCGGAGTGTGTCACGGCGTCACCTTTTGCCCTTTCATTACCCACGCCATGATCAATAACGGGGCCGTGGCAGGCCCCCGCCGACGACGTTTCCGCTGTAGGGGGCACAGGGGCCTGATGTCCGAAGTCCGCAGTTACCTCCGCTCCCTGGAGCGCAGCCAGGACTCCCTCACCCGGGAGGACCGGCCACGGATCTTCACCATGAACGCACGCGAGTGGGACCTGCTCGACGAGGTCTTCGCACCACCGCACACCTCGTCGACCGGCGCCGCCATGGGCCTGCTCGGCCTGGCCGGGCCGCGGCCGGGGCCGTGGCGGGGCTCGCTGCTGGAGATCGGCTGCGGCACCGGCGTCATCGCCGTCAGCGCGGCCCTGGCCGGCAGCCCCCGGGTCACCGCCTCGGACATCAACCCGCACGCGGTGCGCAACACCGCGCTGAACGCCGCGCGGCACGGCGTCGCCGACCGGGTCCGGGCCGTGCACAGCGATCTCTTCGCCGCCCTGGCGGACGACGAGCGCTTCGACACGGTCTACTGGCACTCCAACTTCGTCCTCGCGCCGCCGGATTACCGCTACCGCTCGGTCCACGAGCAGGCGTACGTCGATCCCGGCTACGCCGCCCACCGGCGGTATCTGGCGGAGGCGCCCCTCCGGCTGGCGCCCGGCGGCCGGGCCCTGCTCCACTTCTCCAGCCGGGGGGACGCCGAGGCGCTGCGCCGGGCGGCGCGGGAGTGCGGCCGGGAGCTACGGGAGCTGAGCAGTACGACCGTCCGCGACGGCGCGGTCCCGGTCGAGCACACGCTGTTGGAGGTGTCCGTCGTCAGGACACCGCGAGATACGGGGCAATCGTGCGCACGCTGATCATCGACAACTACGACTCCTTCACCTACAACCTCGTCCACTACCTGGCCGCGGTCAACGGCCGGGAGCCGGTGGTCGTCCGCAACGACGACCCCGCGTGGCGGACCGGCCGGCTCGCGGAGTTCGACAACGTCGTGCTCTCGCCCGGCCCCGGGAACCCCGGGCTCGCGGCCGACTTCGGCATCTGCCGGGAGCTCGTGGAGCGCTGCGGACTGCCCCTGCTCGGGGTGTGCCTGGGACATCAGGGCATCGCCCTCCAGCACGGCGCCACGGTGGGCCGCGCCCCGGAGCCCCGGCACGGCCGCACCTCTCCCGTGCTGCACGACGGGACCGGGCTGTTCGCGGGGCTGCCCACGCCGTTCGAGGTCGTGCGCTACCACTCGCTCGCGGTCACCGACCTGCCCGACGAGCTGGAGGCGACGGCCTGGACGCCGGACGGCGTCCTCATGGGGCTCCGGCACCGGCGGCGGCCGATGTGGGGCGTGCAGTTCCACCCCGAGTCCATCCGCACCGAGTACGGGCACGAACTCCTCGCGAACTTCGCCGCGTTGACGCGTGAGCACCAGCGCGAGCACCAGGCGGAACGGCCCGCGCCCGTGCGGCTCTCCGGCCCCCCGGCCGCGCCTTCGGCCCGTACGGGGCAGCGGACGTTGCGGGTGCTGGCCGAGCGACTGCCCGTCCGCTGGGACGAGGAGGCCGCGTTCGAGGCGCTCTTCCACGGCGGTGAGCACGCCTTCTGGCTGGACAGCAGCACCCATGAGCAGCCGCTGGGCAGGTTCTCCGTCATGGGGGACGCCTCGGGCCCGCTCGCCCGCGTGGCCACGGCCGACGTCGGCACCCGCACCGTCTCCGTGCGGTCGGCCACCGGCACGCAGGTCGTCACCGGCGAGTTCCTCGAATGGCTGGACGCGGACCTGCGGGAGTGCGCCACCGACGTCCCCGAGCTGCCCTTCGACTTCGCCCTGGGCTGGGTCGGCTATCTCGGGTACGAGCTGAAGGCGGAGTGCGGCGGCACCCGCGCGCACCGCTCCGAGGAGCCCGACGCGGCGATGGTCTTCGCCGACCGCGCCCTGGTCCTCGACCATCTGACGGGCACCGCCCATCTGCTCGCGCTGGCCGAGGACGGCGACGACGGCGCCGCGCGGGCCTGGCTCGACGCCACCGCCAGGGCACTCGCGGCGCTCGCCGGCAGCGGGCCGCCCCCGCCGCCGGCGACCGCGCCGCTCTCCGGAGTGCGGCTGCGCCACGACCGCGAGGCGTATCTGGACCTGATCGCCGAGTGCGGGCGGGAGATAGCGGCGGGCGAGACCTACGAGGTGTGCCTGACGAACATGGCCGAGGCCGAGGGCGAGCTCGACCCCTGGCAGGGCTACCGCCTGCTGCGCCGGGTCAGCCCGGCACCGTTCGGGGCGCTGCTGCGCTTCGGGCCCCTCGCGGTGCTGAGCACCTCGCCCGAGCGCTTCCTGCGGATCTCCCGGGACGGCGTCGTCGAGTCCAAGCCGATCAAGGGCACCCGGCCGCGCGGCGCCACGCCGGAGGAGGACGCCGCGCTCGTCGCGGACCTGCGCGCGGACGAGAAGGACCGGGCCGAGAACCTGATGATCGTCGACCTGGTGCGCAACGACCTCGGGCGGTGCGCGCAGTGGGGCTCCGTCGAGGTGACCGGGCTCTTCGACGTCGAGACCTATGCCACCGTCCACCAGCTCGTCAGCACCGTCCGCGCGCGCCTGCGGCCCGGCGCGAGCGCGGTGGAGTGCGTGCGCGCCGCGTTCCCCGGCGGTTCGATGACCGGGGCGCCGAAGGTCCGCACCATGGAGATCATCGACCGGCTCGAAGCGGGCCCGCGCGGCATCTACTCGGGTGCGATCGGCTATCTCTCGCTGTCCGGCGCCGCCGACCTGAGCATCGTCATCCGCACCGCCGTGGTGACACCGGGCCGGGTGCGGTACGGCGTCGGCGGGGCCGTCATCGCCCTCTCCGACCCGGAGGCGGAGTTCGAGGAGACGGCGGTGAAGGCGGCCCCGCTGCTGGCCCTCACCCGCGGCGGCTTCCCCGGCCGGGCCGGTCAGGCGACGGCGGCCGACTCCGGGAAGGCGGCCCGCTCCAGGGAGCGCGCGGTCTCGTCGAAGGGGATGCCGAGCCTCTCCAGCTCCGCCACCACCTGACCGGCCGCCCGGTGCCCGCACGTGAGCGTGTCACCGTGCGCGCTCCCGTGCCGGGCCAGGTCCTCCAGGGCCGCGGGCGACAGGGCGCTCACCGTCCCCCAGCCGACGAGCCCGGCGGCCCCGCGCGCGTCGGTGGCCCACAACGGGCGGGGCGGACGGGCGCCGTGGGCCACGAGCGCGCGCCAGCGGTCGGTGCCGAGGAGTTCGTCGTGCGTCCGGTAGACGAGCCGGGCCGCGGCCAGGGCCGCCGTGCCGCGCAGCGCCCCGGCCCCGGGGGCGGCCGACCGCGCGAGCAGGGAGTCGACGTGGTCGCCGAGGCGGTCGACGTCCACCTGGACCACCGCGGCGACGGCGGTGAGGTCGCAGCCCTGCCCGGAGGCCCGTTCGAGGCCGTGGAAACAGGCGTCCGCCGCGGCGGCGTACCCCTGCGGGCCGCAGACCGGGCCGACGTGGACGCCGATGCCCCGCGCGAGGCAGTCGGCGGCGGCGGCCAGGCCCTCGTCGGTGGCGTCGGTCCTGATCAGCACGTTGGGCCGGTCCACCGCGTCGGCCAGCGACCGTGCGGCCTCGGAGGCCGGGCCGGCGGCGGCGCTCACCGACACCCAGCCGTCCCTGCCACCCGTGGCCGTGAACACCTCGCGCAGGGCGTCGCAGGCCCCGCGGATGTCGTCGGCGGGCAGCGGATCGGCGACGGCGCCGCGCACCGCGCCCTCCGCGACCACGCGGGCCAGGGTGCCGTCGGCCAGGTGGCCGTGGCGCAGGCCGTCCAGCCACAGGGAGACGCCTTCCGCGGTCAGCTGCCCCAGGACGTCGGTGCCGTCGGTGCCGTCGTTCCCCTCAGAGGACGGGCCCGTGTTCAACCAGCGCCTCCCGCATGGCTCGTATCGTTTGCGCGGAACGTCCTGCCGACAACTCCACCCGCCCTGACGCCTGGTGGAGTGCCGTGAGCGGTCCGCCGGCCGGGCGGCGGGCGGCGTGGGCCACGGGGTGCGCACCACGTCGGACAGCGTGGAGCAGTTTACCCCCGGTGCCGGCCGGCTCCCCGCTGCGCGGGCCGCGGGAGCCGCCCCAACACCGTTGCGATTGTTTCTGTTTCAAGCGATCCGGCCCGAGTATAGGTACGGACCTGGCCGAGCGCCGCCGTATCGGCCCTCACCGTCCCAGAGTCCCGTCGCGGCGACGAGCGGAAGCGGACCACTCCGTCATATCGCCCCCGAACCGCCGCCGACTTGATGAAGTGGACCGGCGCCCGTTGACAACCACCAGGCGTATGCGAAATGTCTTTCCCGGCCGGGAAAAACAACCGCCCACATCACCTGACGAAGTAGCGATTACGCCCTTCACCTCCTCGCTCCGGCTGTCACAGACTCCTTGGGCGCCGCTCCCTGAAATCCCTTTACAGGGGCGGCGCCACGATCGCCATGGAGGAATTCAGTGGACAGCGATATGTCACTCCTGCGAACTGCTCCGGCGCAGCAACAGCCGGACTGGGAGAATCACCCGGATCTCGTCCGCACGCACGCGGAGCTCAAAGAGAAACCCGCCCTCGTGAACGGGGCGGACGTCAGGAATCTGCGCTCCCAGCTCGCGGAGGCGGCGGCCGGGAAGGTCCAGGTCGTGCAGTCCGGCGACTGCGCCGAGGACCCCGCGGAGTGCACGCCGGGCTACGTCGCCCGCAAGGCCGCGCTGCTCGACACGCTGGCCGGGGCGATGCGGATGAACGCGCACAAGCCCGTGCTGCGCGTGGGCCGGATGGCGGGCCAGTTCGGCAAGCCGCGCTCCAAGCCGACCGAGGTCGTCGACGGCCGTGAGCTGCCGGTCTACCGCGGCCACATGGTCAACGACCCCAGCCCCGACCCCGAGCTGCGGCGGCCCGACCCGCGCCGGCTGCTCGCGGGTTACACCTCGGCGAGCGAGGTCATGCGGCACCTGGGGTGGACGGGCTCCGACCTGCCGCGCCGGATCGGCCCGCCGGTGTGGACCAGCCACGAGACGCTGCTGCTCGACTACGAACTCCCCCTGGTCCGCCGGGACGACGAGGGCCGGCTGCTGCTGGCCTCCACCCACTGGCCGTGGATCGGCGAGCGCACCCGCCAGGTGGACGGCGCGCACGTCACCCTGCTCTCCAAGGTCGTGAACCCCGTGGCCTGCAAGGTCGGTCCGGGCATGACCGCCGACGAGGTGCTGCGGCTGTGCGAGAAGCTCGACCCGGAGCGCGTGCCCGGCCGCCTCACGCTCATCGCGCGCATGGGGGCGGACAACGTGGCGGAGAAACTGCCGCCCCTGGTCCGGGCCGTACGCGCGGCCGGACACCCCGTCATCTGGCTCACCGACCCCATGCACGGGAACACCGTCGGCGGCCCCGACGGCCTGAAGACCCGCATGCTGGAAACCGTGATGCGCGAGGTCACGGAATTCCAGATCGCGGTTTCCGAACACGGCGGTATCCCCGGTGGACTCCATTTGGAGACGACACCGGACGACGTCACCGAATGCGTCTGCGATGTCACGACGTTCGACCGGGTCGGCGACAAGTACACCAGCTTCTGCGACCCCCGCCTCAATCCCATGCAGGCCGTACAGGTCGCAGCCGTCTGGCGGGCATGAACGACGCCCGCGCGTCGTCCCCCACGCCGCGCCGCAAACGAAAGGCTCAGCAGTGAACGGAAAAGTCGCGCTCGTCACCGGAGCGGCGGGCGGGATCGGTGAGGCGATCACCCGCGTCCTCGCGGGACAGGGCATATCGGTGGCCGCTGTCGACCGGGACGCCGATGCTCTGCGGGCGTCGGCCGGCCGTGCGGCGGCCGACGGCCTGGAGATCACCGCGTTCCCCGCCGACGTGACGGACAGCGCCGCCGTCGAGGCCGTCGTCGACGAGGTCGAACGGCGCCTCGGGCCCATCGACCAGCTGGTCAACGCCGCCGGGGTGCTCCGGCACGGCCCGGCCAGGGAGCTCTCCGACGCGGACTGGTCGGCCACCTTCGCGGTCAACGTCACCGGGGTCTTCCACGTCTCCCGCGCCGTGGTCAACCGCATGGTCCCGCGCGGCCACGGCTCCCTGGTGACCGTCGCGTCGAACGCCGCCGGCACACCGCGCACCAACATGGCGGCCTACGCGGCGTCCAAGGCGGCCGCCGCCATGTTCACCAAGTCGCTCGGCCTGGAGGTCGCCCGGCACGGCATCCGCTGCAACGTCGTGGGCCCCGGCTCCACCGACACCCCGATGCTCAACTCGATGTGGCACGACGAGAGCGGTCCCAGGGCCACGATCCAGGGCGACCTCGACGCGTACCGCGTGGGCATCCCGCTGGGCAAGGTCGCCCAGCCCGAGGACATCGCGCGGGCCGTGGCCTTCCTGCTGTCCGAGCACGCCTCCCACATCACCCTGGCCTCCCTCACCGTCGACGGCGGTGCGGCCCTCGGTGTCTGACACCGGCAACGACCACAGAAACGCGAGGCAGCCCATGCCGGGGATTCCCGCCATCGAGCCGTACCCGATGCCCACCGAGGGCGACCTGCCCGAGAACACCGCGACGTGGACCGTGGACCCGGACCGCGCCGTCCTGCTGCTGCACGACATGCAGCGCTACTTCCTGGAGCCCTTCCCGGCGGACGAGGCGCCCGGCCGGGAACTGGTCCGCAACGCCACCGCGCTGCGCGAGACCGCCGCCCGCCTGGGCGTCCCCGTCGCCTACACCACGCAGCCGGGCAGCATGACCCCGCAGGAGCGCGGTCTGCTCAAGGACTTCTGGGGCCCCGGCATGCGCGTCGACCCCGAACACCGCGCGGTGGTCGACCCGCTGGCCCCGGAGCCCGGCGACTGGGTGTTCACCAAGTGGCGCTACAGCGCTTTCTTCAAGTCCGAACTCCTGGAGCGCATGCGCTTCGACGGGCGCGATCAGCTCGTCATCTGCGGGGTCTACGCACACATCGGCGTGCTCAGCACCGCCGTCGACGCGTTCACCCACGACATCCAGCCGTTCCTGGTCGCCGACGCCGTCGCCGACTTCTGCGCGGCCGACCACCGCCTGGCCCTGGACTACGCGGCCCGGCGCTGCGCCGTGGTCGGCACGACCGAGACCGTGCTCGCCCAGCTCCAGCAGGCCCGGGCGGCGCTGTGAGCACGCAAGGAGCCCCCATGGAGACCGACCTGCTGGCGCGGATCATCGCCGAACAGCCGCCCTCCTTCGCCCTGTTGTACCGCCCCGAGGCCGCGGGCGCGGAGGTCCTGGACGTGATCATCGGCGACGCGGTGGCGGTGGCCGAGCTCGCCGATCTGCCCGTTTCAGAGGAGCCGGGCCCCGCCGGCGCGCCCCGCCATGAGGTGCTGGCCCTCGTCCCGTACCGGCAGATCGCCGAGCGCGGCTTCGCCGCTCCCGACGACGGCGAGCCGCTGATCGCGATGACCGTCACGGAGCAGGGCACCGTCGCCGTCGACGAGGCGCTGCGCCGCCTGCCGAACGTGCCGACCGAGCTGTCCGGCGGCCACTTCGACCTGGACGACGAGCAGTACGCGGACACCGCGCGCACGATCATCGCCGAGGAGATCGGCACGGGCGCGGGCGCCAACTTCGTCCTCAAGCGCTCCTACGTCGCCGACATCACCGGCTACACCCCGCACAGCGCGCTCTCCTTCTTCCGCCGCCTGCTGGCGAAGGAGGCGGGCGCCTACTGGATCCACCTCGTCCACACCGGCGGCCGCACGCTGGTGGGCGCCAGCCCCGAGCGGCACGTCAGCCTCTTCGACGGCACGGCGGTGATGAACCCGATCAGCGGGACGTACCGCTACCCCGACTCCGGTCCGACCCTGCCGGGCGTGATGGACTTCCTCGCCGACCGCAAGGAAGCCGACGAGCTCTACATGGTCGTCGACGAAGAGCTGAAGATGATGGCCCGGATCTGCGAGGACGGCGGCCGCGTGGTCGGCCCGTACCTCAAGGAGATGGCCCGCCTCGCGCACACCGAATACTTCATCGAGGGGCACACGTCCCGCGATGTGCGGGAGATCCTGCGCGAGACGCTCTTCGCCCCCACGGTCACCGGCAGCCCGCTGGAGAGCGCGTGCCGGGTGATCAACCGCTACGAGCCGGAGGGCCGCGGCTACTACAGCGGCGTGCTGGCCCTCATCGGCCGGGACGGGCGCGGCGGGCGCACCCTGGACTCCTCGATCCTCATCCGCACCGCCGACATCGACGGCGGCGGCCGGCTGCGGATCGGCGTGGGCGCGACGCTGGTGCGCCACTCCGACCCGGCATCCGAGGCCGTGGAGACCCGCGCCAAGGCCGCGGGGCTGCTCGCGGCCCTGGGCACGGACCGGGCGGAGGGCTTCGGCGGGCACGCGAGCGTGCGCGGCGCGCTCGAAGCGCGCAACGAGCACCTCGCGGGCTTCTGGCTCCAGGAGAACGCGGCCCGGTCCCGGCCCGTGCCCGCGCTGGCCGGCCGTAAGGTGCTGGTGGTCGACGCCGAGGACACCTTCACATCGATGATCGCGCACCAGCTCCGCTCCACGGGGCTGGAGGTGACCGTGCGCCGCTTCGACGAGCCGTACTCCACCGACGGCTACGACCTGGTCGTCATGGGCCCCGGCCCCGGCGACCCGCGCGACACCGCGCACCCCAAGATCGCCCACCTGCGGGAGACGATCAGCGGGCTGCTGGCCGGGCAGCGGCCGTTCCTCGCCGTCTGTCTCAGCCACCAGGTGCTCTCCACCCTGCTCGGCCTCGACCTGGTGCGCAGGGAGACCCCCAACCAGGGGGTGCAGTGGGAGATCGACCTGTTCGGCCGGCGCGAACGGGTGGGTTTCTACAACACGTTCGCCGCCCGCAGCGACGAGGACAAGGCCGAGACCCCCGACGGCGTTGTCGTGGAGGTCAGCCGGGACGCCGCGACGGGCGAGGTGCACGCGCTGCGCGGCCCCGGCTTCGCGTCGGTGCAGTTCCACGCCGAGTCCGTACTGACCGAGGACGGTGTCCGCATCGTCGGTGACCTGCTGGAGGAGTTGATCCGGACATGCGCGTCGTGGTCGTCTGGTGGGAACTGAACGAGTCGCGGCAGACCGTCGCCTCGCTGCGGGACTTCCTCCGCGATGAGGCCGTGGGCACCTGGGCCCAGGTGCCCGGGCTGCGCCTGAAGCTGTGGATCTCCGACACCGAGGGCCCGGCCGAGCGCTGGGGCGCCGTCTTCGTGTGGGAGTCGGCCGAGGCGGCGGAGCGGCCCCTGCCGACCAAGGCGGGCGAGCTGATCGGCTATCCGCCGGCGCACCGCTCGTCCTTCGACGTGGAGGCGACGACGGAGGGGCTGTACGACCTCGCGCGGCTCGCGGGGCGGGGCCTGGCGTTCGCGTAGCGGCACCGCGTGGTGAACGCGCGGCGGCCGGTGCCTTCGAGGCACCGGCCGCCGGGTCGTTCCCCTCGCTCAGAGCGTGGCGAGCGCGCCTTCCACGACATCCGCGAGCACCTGCCGGTCGTCGTGGGCCCTGCTGAGGACGTGCAGGCCGTAATAGGTGCTCAGCACCTGCCGGGCCAGTCCGGCCGCGTCGCGGTCGGTGCGGATCTCACCGGCCCGCTGACCGCGCGCGACCGTCTCACGGAGCGCCTCCTCCACCCTGGCGAAGTGGCGGTGCACCTGCTCCTTGACGTCGGGGTCCGAACTGGCCATCTCGATGGCCGCGTTGATCGCGAAACAGCCGACGGGGCGTGCGCCGGAGGGGTCGACCTCGACGTCGACGTCGTGGAGCATCAGCTCGCGCAGCCGCTCCTTGACCGGCCCGGGCCGCTCCAGGATCCCGATCTGCGCGTTGGTGGCCGTCTCGTAGTAGCGGCGCAGGGCGCGCAGATACAGCTGCCGCTTGTCGCCGAACGTGTTGTACAGGCTCGACGGGCCCAGCCCCGTGCCCTCGCTGAGGTCACGGGTGGAGGTCGCCTCGTAGCCACGACGCCAGAACGCGTCCATCGCCGCGCCGATGACGCGGGTCTCGTCGAACTTCCTCGGCCTCGCCATAATCAGCACACTAAAGGTTTTGAAGCGATCGTCCAAAAACCCCAGGCAGGGGCCTCGCCGGGCATCGCCGCGCCACCTCAGGCGCCCAGCGCCTCCTTCACCACGAGGGTCGTCTCCGCGGCCGCGCGGTCGGCCAGACCGGTGCCGTAGGCGTCGAAGATGTGGAAGGTCCTGGCCCACTGGTGGATCCCGGTGGGGACGCCCGCCTCCAGGAGCCGCAGCCCGTAGCGGAGGCCCTCGTCGCGCAGCGGGTCGTACTCGGCGGTGATGATGTGCGCCGGGGCCAGCCCCGACAGGTCCTCGGCCCGGCCGGGCGCCGCGTAGGGCGAGGTCTCGCGCTTCTCGTGCCCCTCGCCGAGGTAGTGCCGCCACGACGCCACGGAGTGCGGCGTGGACCAGATCGGGGTGTCCTGGAAGCGCCGGGCGGACGGGGTGTCCATCCGGTCGTCGATCACGGGGAACGTGAGCAGCTGGAGCACGAGCCGCGGGCCGCCGCGGTCCCGGGACATCAGCGAGACCGCGGCGGCGAGCGCGCCACCGGCGCTGCAGCCCGCGACGCCCAGCCGGTCCGTGTCGATGCCGAGGCCGGCGGCGTTCGCCGCCATCCACTCCAGGGCCGCGTAGCAGTCCTCCGGGGCAGCGGGGAAGGGGTGTTCGGGCGCGAGGCGGTACTGGACGCTGACCACGACGCACCCGGCGTCGGCCGCGAAGCGCACGCAGTGCATGTGCTCGGTCTCCAGGTCCCCCATGACGAAGCCGCCGCCGTGGATCCACAGCAGACCGCCGTGCGGCCCGGGGGTCCTGGGGGTGTAGACGCGCACGGTGACGTCGGGGGCGCCCGCGGGCCCGGGGACGGCGCGCTCGGTGACGGTGATCCGGCTGGTGTCGACCGGGGGCCACTGCGCTTCGAGCCCCTTCAGGGTGCGGCGGGCGGCCGGCGGGTCGGCGACGTCGAGGTAGGGGATCCCCTCGACGAGCGGGGCGAGTTCGGGGTGGAAGTCCGGGCGGAGTGCCGACCCGGCCGGAGAAGTTTCGCTCATGCGTCCACTTTCCCGCCCGGCGGGGGGAGCCCGCGACCGCTCCCTGTCGGCGGCGGGGGGCCTCCCACCCGCCACGTGGCGGGCCGACCTGACAGAGTCCCCCCGCGATGTGCGGGACGGGCCGGGCGGGCTGCCTAGTCTCCGGGCATGCACGGTCTGCGCCTGTCGCACCTCGACCCAGCCGCGGCGGGTGCCCTGCGTGTCATCTCCTACTTCGACCGGCTGGTGGAGAACCACTCGGACGCCGACTCCCTGACCCGGGCCACCGCCCTGCTCGCGGAGTGCCCCGCTGGGACGGCCGACCACCGCCACGCGGCGGATCACCGCTACGACCCGGACGCCCGCGCGCTGCCGCCCGGCGAGGCGGTGCCGACGAGCAGCCGCGCGGTCGTCGTGGACGGGCGGACGGTGGGCGAGGTCTGGCTGGAACGGACCGGGTGCGCCTGGTCGCTCGACGGGCTGGTGCTCGAACGGCTGGCGCTCGCCGCGTCCTTGGCCTTCGAGCGCTCCGGGCCGCTCGCCAACCCGGTGCCCTCCCCGCAGTGGGGCGATCCGGCGCTGGTGCAGGCCGCGCTCTCCGCGCGGGCGTCCGAGGCGGAGCGCTCGCGGGCCCTGCACCTGCTGGGGCTGCACCCGGACGAGCCGCTGCGGGCCGTCGCCGTCGTGGCGCCGGACGCCGCGGTCATGCGCAGGACGCTGGGCTCCTGCGCGCGGGCCCTGAGCGCGGCTCACCCGCGGCTCGGCCGGCCGGCCCCGTTCGGCGCCCTGTGGACCACCGTGGGGGCGATCCTGCTCCCCGCCGCCGCCGACGCGAGGGCCGGGGACCCGGTGCTGCCGGAGGGGGCGACGGCCGGCCTGCCGGAGGGGGTGGCGGTCGGGACGGGCCCGTCGGGCACGGCGGCCCAACTGCCGGACTCCTGGGCCCAGGCGCGGCGCGCGGCACGGTTCGCGGGGCTGGGCCCCACCTGGCCGAGGGCGGTGGACGCCACCGGTCTCGGCACGCTCGCCCTGCTCGCGGACATCCCCAGGGACGCCGCTCTCGCCCACCCCGACACCGCGGCGCTCGCCACGCTGGGAAGCGAGGACCTCGCCACCCTGGACGCGGTGTGCCGCACCGCGTCGGTCCGGGCCGCGGCCCAACTCCTCTACCTGCACCACAGCTCCGTCGCGCAGCGCGTCACCCGGATCGAACGGAGCCTGGGCTTCCGCGTCTCCGGCCCGCACGGGCGGCAGCGCGCGCAGACGGCTTTGCTGCTGCGACAGTTGAACGCTCCCGGAACTTCGCCGCTCGGACCCCCGTCATTTTGAAGCACCCGCTTCAAAATGTGCTAGCGTCCTGACCGTGCAGTCGAGGGCGCCGTACGTCCGGCTTGTGGACCCGACTCGAATTCACCGATCCCCGAAGCACTGGAAGGGCCGTCCCATGGCACTCGACCCGAAAACCACAGATCCAGGGCGGGCCGGGAAGATGCCGCTCGCCGTCTACATCCTCGGACTCGGCATCTTCACCCAGGGCACCTCGGAGTTCATGCTCTCCGGCCTGCTGCCCAACATGGCCGACGACCTGGGCGTCTCCATCCCCGACGCCGGCCTGCTCATCTCCGCCTTCGCCATCGGCATGGTCGTCGGAGCGCCCCTGCTGGCCGTCGCCACGCTGAGCTGGCCGCGCCGCACCGCGCTGGTCGCGCTCCAGGCCGTCTTCATCGCCGCCCACGTGGTCGGCGCCCTCGCCCCCGGCTACGGGGTGCTGTTCGCCACCCGCATCGTCAGCGCGCTCGCCTACGCCGGATTCTGGGGCGTCGCCGTGGCCACGGCCGTGAGCATGGTGCCGCTGAGTGCCAAGGGCAAGGCCGTCGCGATCGTCGCCAGCGGACTCACCCTCGCCACCATCGTGGGCGTCCCGGCCGGCACCGTCCTGAGCCAGTTCGCCGGCTGGCGCGCCGCCTTCTGGGCCGTGGCCGTGCTCACCCTCGCCAGCCTCCTCTGCTCGGTGTTCGCCATCCCCGGCGGCAAGAGCGCCACGGAGGAGACCCGTACGGTCAAGGCCGAACTCCGCGCCATGGCCCGGCCGCAGCTGTGGCTCTCCTACGCCGTCACGGCCTTCGCCTTCGGCGCCGTCATCGTCACCTTCAGCTACCTCGCCTCGGTGCTCACCGACGTGACCGGCCTCTCCGAGGGCTGGGTCCCGGCCATCCTGGCGCTGTTCGGCGTCGGCGGACTGATCGGCATGACGATCGGCGGCCGCGTCGCCGAGTCGCACCCGATCCGCACCCTCGCGCTCGGCCTCGGCGGCCTGATCGTCGCCTCCGTGGTGCTCGCGCTGACGGCGCAGAACGTGGTCGTCACCGTCCTGGCGGTGTTCGTCCTGGGCCTGACCGGCTACGTCACCAACCCGATCCTGCAGTCCCGCGTCTTCACCGTCGCGCCCGGCGCCCCGACCCTCGTCGGTGCCACCAACACCTCCGCCTTCAACGTCGGCAACACCCTGGCGCCGCTGCTCGGCGGCCTGGCCATCAGCGCCGACTGGGGCTACGAGTCCGTGGCGTGGGTGGGAGCCGCACTCGGCGTGCTCGGCCTGCTGGGCACGCTGTGGGCGGGCACGCTCCAGCGCCGCACGGAGAACACCACGGCCGCCGCACCGGAACTGCGGCAGGAGCTCGCAGGGGCCGACGCCTGACACCCCCGAACAGGCCGCCTCTGCGCACTGTGCCCCGGTCCCCCGCCGTGCGGGACCGGGGCACACGTGCGTGACGGGAAGCGCTCGTCAGGCGGTGATGCCTCCGTCGATGACGAGGTCGTGGCCGAGCGCGAAGCCGGACTCCTCGGAGGCCAGCCACAGCACGGCACCCGCGCCCTCCTCGACACTGCCGATGCGGCCGAGCGGGAACATCCCCTTGGCGCGCTCGGTGCGCTCGGCCTCCGTCTCGCCCTCCAGCAGGGACATCGGGGTGTCCATCGAGGAGGGGCTGAGGGTGTTGACGCGGATGCCGTCCGCCGCGTACTCCCGGGCCGCGCTGCGGCCCAGCGCGGCGACGGCGGCCTTGCTCGCCCCGTACGCGCCCGCGCCCGGGATGGTCAGGTGCGCGCCCACCACCGAGCCCACGTTCACGATGACCCCGCCGCCCGCGGTCCGCATGTGGCGCACCTCGTGCTTCATCGACAGCCAGGTGCCGACGACGTTGATGCCCAGCGTCCGCACCAGCGTCTCCTCGTCGAGGTCGGCCAGCTCCGCGGGCTCGGGGAGGTAACCCGCGTTGTTCACCGCGATGTCGAGGGCCCCGTGCCGCTCGACGACGGTGTCGACCATGCGCTCCACATCCGCGGCGACGGCGATGTCGGCCGTGACGGCGCTGCCGCTGCCGCCCGCCTCCTCGATCAGCCGGACCGTCTCCGCGAGGTTCCCCGCGGTCCGCCCGGCGACCACCACGGTGGCGCCCTCCCGCGCGAAGGCCAGGGCGGTGGCGCGGCCTATGCCGGAGCCGCCACCGGTGACGAGTGCGACCTTGCCTGCGAATCGAGCGGTCATGTTCCCATCCATTCCTCGTGCGTTGCCACGTCGGCGCCGTGCGCCGCGCTCCCACCACCCTGACCGCCCCGCGCGCCGCTGCCATCCCGTATTCACGGGGGCGGTACACGGAAATCACGGGATCACGTGATGCCAAAAACGGGCGCACGACGTGGAGTAGGAGCCCTGGCAGGAAAGGAGAGGGGAACACACGTGAGCTTCGAGGAGTCCGAGGACATCGTCTACATCCCGCCGCAGGCGGGGCCGAAGCGCTGGGTCTTCGGCGACCACTACACGATCAAGGCGGACAAGGAGAACACCCACGGCTCGCTGGGTCTGATCGAGGCCCTCGTGCCGCCGGGCGGCGGCCCGCCGCTGCACATCCACCACGACTCCGACGAGGCGTTCTACCTCATCGAGGGCGAGCTGGAGATCTCCAACGAGAAGCTCTCGCAGACCGTCGGCGCCGGCGCGTTCATCTTCGTCCCGCGCGGCAAGGTGCACGCCTTCAAGAACGTCAGCGACGCCCCTTGCAAGATGCTGATCATCTTCACTCCCGGCGGCTTCGAGCGCTTCTTCAAGGAGCTGGGCGTCTCCGCCGACGACGGCCGTCCGGCACCGGAGGCGGAGCAGTACGCCAAGGACGTAGAAAAGGCGGAACGCATCGTCGCCCGGTACGCCGCCGAATATGTCTGAGAGCGCAGGCGACATGCCCCAGAGCACCCTCACGGAACCGACGGAATCCCGCGACCTGACCGCCGGGGAGGTGGATTCCTATCTCCGCCGCATCGGCGCCAAGCCCCCCGAGCGCCCCGATTCGGCGGCCCTGCGCGAGCTCCACGAGCGCCATGTCCTC
This sequence comes from Streptomyces sp. NPDC020379, assembly GCF_044387105.1. Taxonomy (NCBI): domain Bacteria; kingdom Bacillati; phylum Actinomycetota; class Actinomycetes; order Kitasatosporales; family Streptomycetaceae; genus Streptomyces; species Streptomyces sp. NPDC020379. The sequence goes on along the minus strand of NZ_JBIRVR010000006.1, from coordinate 278,629 downwards.
TCCGTGCCCTTCGAGAACATCGACTTCGCCTTCGGCAGGCCCAGCACGCCGATCGGGCTCGGGTCCCCCGCCCTGGAGAAGATCGTCGGCCGCGAGCGGGGCGGCTGCTGCTACGAACTCAACGGCGCCTTCTACGAATTGCTGCGCGCCCTGGGCTTCGGGGTGGAGCTGCTCGCCGGGCGGGTGCTGGAGGACGGTGAACTCGGGCCGCTGCTCGGGCACCTGACCCTCCGCGTCACGGCCGAGGACACCCCGGAGCCCTGGCTCGTCGACGTCGGCTACGGCCGCGGCTTCCGGCACCCGCTCCGCCTGGACCTCCGCACGGAACAGCCCGATCCGCAAGGGGAGTTCCAGCTCGTCCAGACCCCCCAAGGCGACCTGGACCTGCTGCGCGACGGCGAGCTCCAGTACCGGCTGGAGACCCGGCCGCGCGCGCTCGCGGACTTCGCGCCCACCGTGTGGTGGTTCCGCAGCGCCCCCGGCTCCCCCTTCCTCGCCCGGCAGGTGTGCTCGCTGCCCACCGCGGGCGGCCGGGTCACGCTCAGCGGCCGCACTCTCACCCGCACCGAGGGCGAACACCGCACCCAGGAGGTCCTGGCGGACGACGCGGCGGTGTTCGCCGCGTACCGGACCTGGTTCGGCGTGACCCTCGACGCCCTGCCGCCCGACACCGCCGGCCAGCGGTGACAGCTCGCCCCAAGACTTCGCACCCCTACGGAGAAACCCCATGAACACCCCGTCCGGTCTGATCGACGTCCACCACCACGCCATCCCGCCGGCCTACCGTGAGGCGCTCGGCGACAGCGTCGCCATCCCGGGCGTCGACTACCCCACCTGGACCCCCGAGGCCAGCCTGGAGGTCATGGACCGGCACGGCATCGCCGCGTCCGTGCTGTCCGTCACCGCCCCCGGCGTCAGCTTCCTCCAGGGCGAGGACCGCGTCCGCATGGCGCGCGAGGTCAACGAGTTCTACGCCACGCTCATCGCCGAACACCCCACCCGCTTCGGCGCGTTCGCGATCCTGCCGCTCCCCGATGTCGCCGCCGCCAAGGACGAGCTGGCCTACGCGATCGACGAGCTGGGGCTGGACGGCGTCGGCATGCTCACCAGCTACGGCGACCGCTACCTCGGCGACCCCGAGTTCGAGCCGCTGCTCGCGGAGATCGCCGAGCGCGGGCTGCCGCTGCACGTGCACCCGGCCGCCCCGCCGGCCGAGGACCTGGCCACCTTCGACCTGCCGCCGTCGCTCTACGACTTCACCTTCGAGACCACCCGCACCGTGGTCAGCCTGCTCTTCAACGGCGTGCTGGAGCGGCTGCCGCACCTGAAGCTGATCGTCTCGCACGCGGGCGGCACCCTGCCCTTCCTCGCCAAGCGGCTCACCTACGGGCCCACCATCGGCAAGTACCTCACCGAGCGCGCCCCCGCCGATGTGATCGCCTCGCTGCGCGGCATCTATTACGACATCGCGATGTCGGCCAATGAATTCGCGCTGCCCGCGCTCACGGAACTCGCCGCGCCGGACAAGATTCTCTTCGGCAGCGACTATCCCTTCATGCCGGCCGAGCACACCACCGAGAACGTCACCGGATTCCAGTCGTACGCGGGCTGGAGCGAGCAGCAGCGCACGGCCATCGGCCGGGACAACGCGCTGGCGCTCTTCCCCCGGCTCGCCAAGGGCTGAGGCCACCACCTGACGAAGTGGCGCCTTCCGCGTTGCGGGCCCTTTTCACGGCCCTGCACAGTCGGATCCGCAAGCGGCGTTCCCCGCCGACGAGCGGACCGACCGAGGAGAACTTCGTCATGCCCGCAGCAGTGTCGAATTCCGGATGGGCGAGCCTCACTCCCGCCGAATTGCGCGTGGCCCGGCTGGTCGCCGACGGTCTGACCAACCGGGCCACCGCGGGCGTGCTCAGCATCTCCCCGCACACCGTCGACACCCACCTGCGGCATATCTTCGCCAAGCTCCAGATATCGGGCCGCGTCGCGCTGACGCGCTTCGTCCTGCTCCACGAGGGCGGCCTGGCGGCATCGGCATGACCCGCGTCCTGGTGCTCAACGGACCCAACCTCGGCCGCCTCGGCCCGCGGGAACCGCACGTCTACGGCTCGGGCACGCACGCCGAGCTGGCGGCCGAGTGCGTACGGACCGGCAGCGGCCTCGGGCTGCGCGTCGAGGTCCGCCAGACCGACTCGGAGGGCGAGCTCATCGGGTGGCTGCACGAGGCCGCCGACGCGCACACACCGGTCGTGCTCAATCCGGCGGCTTTCACGCACTATTCCTTTGCGGTGCGCGATGCCGTGGCCATGCTTTCCGCGCCCGTCATCGAGGTGCACCTTTCCAACCCCCATGCCCGGGAGCCCTTCCGGCATGTCTCCGTGGTTTCGCCCCTTGTCACGGCGACCATCGCGGGACTGGGTTTCGGCTCCTACCGGCTCGCCCTCCAGGCGATCGCCGAGGCCGTCGCCGACAAGGCCGCGTAGACGGTTCCTGACGAAGTCGCACCCACGCGGTTGAAGCCGGGGCCCTCGGGCGGTCAAGGTCGCATCAGCACATTCCGGCAGCACCGACCGCCCACCGTGCGCGACGCATTCCGTGCGCGACGAACCAGGAGAAGCACGATGCCGTTCATTGGCAGCGACCCGAACCGGCGCGCGGCCCACGGGGAACGGGGCGCGCGCCACCTGGACCGGCGGCCCGTACTCCCCCGGCGGGCCGCCATCGATCACGGCAGGTTCTCCACCGACCCTGTGGAGAACCTGCCGCGGATCGCACGCGGTCAACTCCCGTTCCTTGTCACAGCGTTCGCCTGGACCACGGCGTGAGCGGGCGCGATCTGCGCCGCCTGGCCGCGTCCGGCGTCTCCGTCCGGCTCACCGGCCTCGGCCGCACCCGCCCGGCGGGCGGCGGCCTGGCCGCGCTCGTCCGCGATCAGCACGTCACCGGCGTCACCTCCGACCCGGCCGCCCTGGCCGCGTCCCTCGCGGACAGCGGCGCGTACGACGAGCGGCTGCGGGCCCTGGCCGCCCGCGGACTCACCGCCGACGCGGCCGTACGCGCGCTGACCGCCGAGGACGCCCGGTCGGCCTGCGACGCCCTGGAAAACGTCCACCGGGAGACCGGCGGCGCCGAGGGGCATGTCTCCGTCGCGCTCGACGCCAGGCTCGCCCGCGACGCGGAAGCCACCGTGCGGCAGGCCCGCGACATCGTCCGGGAGGTCGGCCGGGCCAATGTGACGGTCGAGATCCCCGCCACCGACGAGGGCCTGACCGCCGTCACCGCCTGCCTGGCCGAAGGCATCGGCGTCAACGTCACCCTGCTCTTCTCACCCGAGCGCTACGACCGGGCGCGGGAGGCCCATCTGGCCGGGCTGGAGCGGGCCCTGGCGGCGGGCCGCGCCCTCGGCCCGATCGCCTCCGCCGCCTCCTTCCCCCTCGGCCGGATCGACCCGGCCGTGGACACCCTCCTCGACCGCGCGGGCGTCGGCGCCTCGGAGGCGAAGGCGCTGCGTGGCACCGCCGCCCTCGCCGTCGCCCGGCTGGCCCACGAGCGCTTCACCGCGCTCCTGACCACACCGCGCTGGCAGCGTCTCGCCGCGCACGGCGCCCGTCCGCAGCGGCTGCTGTGGGCCTCGGACACCGTGCCGGAGCCCGGCCCGCGCGCCGCCCGCCACATCACGGAACTGGCCGTCCCGGGCACGGCGCACACCATGCCCGAGGCCACCCTGGCCGCGGTGGCCGCGCACGGCACGGTCGTCCCCCGCACCTGGACCCGGCACTCCTACGACGCCTCCCGCAAGAAGCTCGACTACCTGAAGTCGTTCGGCATCGGCTTCGCGGACGTCGCCTCGGCACTCGAAGAAGAGGGCCTGAGGAAGTCCCACGCATCGTGGCACTCGCTGCTCGACGCGGTGTCACCCGCACTCGACGAAGGACGGTCATGACGACCAGCGTCACGACTCACCTACCGCGCTCTCCCCTGACGGCCCGCATCCCCGGCTCGAAGAGCATCACCAACCGCGCCCTGCTGCTCGCGGCGGCCGCCGTCGGCACCAGCCGGCTGCGGGCCCCGCTCGTCAGCGAGGACACGCTCGCCTTCCGTACGGCGCTGTCCGCGCTCGGCTTCCGCGTCACGGCCGGCCCGGACGACGAGGTGTGGGAGGTGACCGGCAACGGCAGGGGCCCGGTCGGCAGCGCCCGCGTCTGGTGCGCCGACGCCGGGACCGCGGCCCGCTTCCTGCCGCCCTTCGCGGGCACCGGCTCCGGCGAGTTCACCTTCGACGGCACCGACCAGCTGCGCGCCCGCCCGCTGTGGCCGCTGACCGACTCCCTGGTGGAGCTGGGCGCCCGGGTGCGCACGGCGCCCGAGGGCGGGCTGCCGCTGGTCGTGGAGTCCGACGGCCTGTACGGCGGCGAGATCAGCCTCGACTCCTCGCTGAGCAGCCAGTATCTGACCGGCCTGATGATGTCGGCGCCCCTGATGCACACCCCGCTGACCCTCTCGGCCCGCGAGCTCGTCAGCCGCCCGTACATCGACATGACGCTCGCCCTGATGCGCCGCTTCGGCGCGAAGGTCACCGAGGATGCCACCGGGACCATCCGGATCGACCCGGGCGACTACACCGCCCTCGACATGGCCGTCGAGCCGGACGCCTCCACCGCCTCGTACGTCTTCGCCGCGGCCGCCGTGACCGGCACCGCCGTCACGGTGCCCGGCCTCGGCCGCGACAGCCTCCAGGGCGACCTCCGCTTCGTGGACGTCCTGCGCAGGACCGGCGCGCGGGTCGACATCGGCGCGGAGGCGACCACGGTCACCGGCACCGGCACGCTGCGCGGCGGCTTCTGCGTCGACATGGGCGAGATCTCCGACACCTTCATGACGCTCGCCGCGATCGCGCCGCTCGCCGACGCCCCCATCACCATCCGCGGCATCGCCCACGCCCGCCTCAAGGAGTCGGACCGCATCGCCGCCGTCGCCCGCAACCTGGGCGCCCTGGGCGTGCGCACCGAGGTCGGCCAGGACCGGATCACCATCGAGCCCGCCGAGGCCGTGGGCACCCGGATCGCCTGCTACCGCGACCACCGCATCGGCATGGCCTTCTCCGTGCTCGGCCTGCGCGTCCCCGGCATCACCCTCGACGACCCCGCCTGCGTGGGCAAGACCTTCCCCGGCTTCCACACCGAGCTCCACCGCCTCTTCCCCGGCCACACCGTGCCCGCCACGGACGCGCCCGGAGCCTGAGGGCGCGAGCGACCCCCGACCCCTGAGACCTCTGAGCAGCGAAGGAAGAAAGATGGCGGAGATCCTCATCGCCGGCGGTGGCATCGGCGGCCTCGCGGCGGCCCTCGGCACCGCGCGGAACAACAGCGGCCACCACGTCACCGTCCTCGAACGCCGCGACGTCTTCAGCGAACTGGGCGCGGGCATCCAGCTGGGCCCGAACGCCTTCCACGCCCTGGACCGCCTCGGCGTGGGCGACGAGGTACGCGAACGCGCCGTGCACATCGACGAGTTGCGTCTGATGGACGGCACCACCGACGAGCGCATCGCCGTCATGCCGCTCACCGGCGGCTACCGCGAGCGCTTCGGCAACCCCTACGCCGTCGTCCACCGCGGCGACCTCTACCAGGCCCTCCTCGACGCCTGCCGCGCCACCCCGGCCATCACGCTGACCGCGGGCGCCGGCGTCGCCTCGTACGAGCAGGACGCGAACGGCGTCACCGCCGTCACCGACACCGGCCGCCGCTTCACCGGCACGGCCCTGATCGGCGCCGACGGCATCCGCTCCGCGATCCGGCGGCAGCTCGTCGGCGACGGGGAGCCGCGGGTGTCCGGCCACACGATCTACCGCTCCGTGATCCCGATGGAGCTGGTGCCGGAGGAGCTGCGCTGGAACACGGTGACGCTGTGGGCCGGCCCCAAGTGGCACTTCGTGCACTACCCCATCGCGGGCGGCACGCACCTGAACCTGGCGGCCACCCGCGACGACGGCGCCCGCGACGCGGTCGTGGGCCGCCCGGCCGAACGCGCCCACGTCATCGGCCGTTTCCCGGAGCTGGGCGAGACGGCCCGCCGCCTCCTGGAGCTGGGCGCGGACTGGAAGGAATGGGTGCTGTGCGACCGGGACCCGGTCGACACCTGGACGGACGGCCGCGTGGCCCTCCTCGGCGATGCCGCCCACCCGATGCTCCAGTACGCGGCCCAGGGCGCGTGCATGGCGCTGGAGGACGCCGTGGTGATCGGCTCCCTCCTCGACGCCCCGGCGGAGGACACCGTCCAGCGCCTGGAGAAGTACAACGCCGAACGCCACGCCCGCACGGCCAGGACCCAGCTGGTCGCCCGGGAAATGGGCACCCAGCTCTACCACCCGTCGGGCCCGCAGGCCCAGGCCCGCAACGCGATGATGTCCGCCCTCTCCCCGGACGACCTCTACGACAAGGTGGCGTGGCTGCACGGGGAGCGCGTGGCGGCCTGACCCCGGCCCCCAGCCGCCCCAAGCCACCGGGAACCCACCGCCCACCCACCGGCACACCCCCATCCGCTACCCTGTTCTGGGCCACCCTCAGCGGTGGCGACGCCTCCGTAGCTCAGGGGATAGAGCACCGCTCTCCTAAAGCGGGTGTCGGCAGTTCGAATCTGCCCGGGGGCACCACGCAAAGGGCCGCTGACCTGGGGTTTTCCTCCAGGGAGGCGCGCTATTCGGCCTCGGACACCTCGTCCGGGGCCGTTTGCGTGGGCGGACGGGCCGCCGGGCCCCGCTTCTCCGCCCGACGGATCAGCACCATCCGGCACGGAGCCCTCCGCCTCGTCGACCTTGGCCCTCTCTTCGGACGCGGCACGCTCTGAGGCCGTCCGGGCTCGCGGTACGAGCCGTGCTGCGGCCCAGGCAATGGCCAGGCCGGCCTCGGGGAGCAGGCTCGTGTACGTGTCCGTCGTGATCGTGATCGAGGAGTGCCCGAGCATCTCCTGGATGTCCTTCAGGTCGGTTCCGGCCGCGTGGGCCAGGGTCGCGGTGCCGTGACGAAGATCATGGCGTCGGATTGGCGGGAGACCGACCTCCTCGTACAGCTCGATAAATCGCCGAGTGACGTTGGCGGGGTGGAGCAGCTCACCGTTCTCACGTGTGAGGGCCCGTCCGGTCTCCACCCAGGCGCTTCCCCATTTCTCGCGGTCGTGCCCGGCTCCTTCCAGCCCCCGCCTACGCCACGGCCCTGCTGGAGGCCATCACCGACTTCCAGGGCACCCCCAACGACGTCTCCGAGGCCGTCGCGGCCCGCGTTGCCCGCAGCCAGTCCTGTACGAGGGCGGACACCGGTTCGTCGTGCTCATGGAGGAATGCGTCCTGCGTCACCGCGTCGGCGACGCCGAGACGATGGCCGGACAGCCCAGGCACCTGCTGACCGTGATGCCGCTGCCCTCCGTCTCGCTGCGCATCATCCCCTTCACCGCGCAAAGGACCATGTGGCCGCTGGAGGCGTTCTCCCTCCATGACGGCGCACCCAGTGTCGTGGAAACCCTCACCGCCGAGGTCAACGTGGTGCAGCCGCACGAACTCGCCTACTACCGCGCGGCGTTCGGGGAGCTCACGAAGATGGCCGCCCACGGCAACGCCGCCCGTGCCTTGATCGAGTCGGCCATCATCGCCCTCGGATGACGCCGCGCGATTCCCCGCAATTTTGTTGAGCCGAAACTCCGGTTCTCCGTGCGGTCATTGGCGTCGACCGGCAGGCCCAGGCTTTCCCTCGGCGGCAGTGGAGGAAAGCCCGCTCGTAGCCCCCAATCGAGAACGGGACACCCCAGCCCCGAGGAGACGACCCAGTGAGCGTCATGACCAGACCCACCGCAGTCGGACCGCCCGGCTATACCGAAACCCGCCCCCTGCGAGCCCGAGACGGCTTGCCGTGCCCGGCACCTCGTCTCGGTCGCGCTGAAAACCTGGGGCATAGCCGGCTTGGTGGATGCGGGCACGTTGATCGCCTCCGAGCTGGTGGGCAACGCGGTCCGCCACATCTCGTGCCGTCTGGTCCGGGTATCCGTCCGGCGCGTCACCGACGATCTCGTACGGAACAGCGTCACCGACAAATCCCGCGCCCTGCCGAAAATTGATCCGGTCGCCGACGGCGATGAGACGGGACACGGCCTGGTGCTGGTCGGCGCGCTGTCACACCGCTGGGCCTACGACGAAATGCGCTGGGGCAAGACCGTCTGGGCGGAGTTGGCCGTCCCGGCGTGCTGCCGCTACGGCTGCTGCCGGAGGACGAGCTGGTGGGCATCGCCGATCCGGAGCGTTGCGTGGAGCTGGCCGCATGACCACGGCGCCCGCCATCGAACTGCGCGCCTTCACCACAACCCGGCCGCCGATGACGGAAAGGTCCACGCGCTCTGCAAGTCGTGGGGGTACGAGGACATCGGGCAGAGCCACCCACCACCGGCCTCATCGGTCCTCACCGTGATGATCCGCGCCAGCCGCTGACCGGCCCCACGTCCGCATTCGGTCCGGGCGGTTCACCGACCGCGCATGATGAGCAGTTGAACAGGCGACCGGCGACCGCGTCACTCGGGTTCGGCGGGCAGGTAACCACGTTGCACGGCGTGGGCCCCTGCCTGGAAGCGACTTCGTGCGCGGAGGTGAGTGAGAAGGTCGGCGGCAATCCTGCGCACTGTGCGCGCCGAAACACCAAGGCTATTGGCTATGGATTCGTCAGTGCTTCCCTGAGCCATCAGGCGCAGCACCTCGCGCTGCTGCTTCGTGAACCCGCCCGGAGCCGGCCTCGCAAGGGCACCCAACGGTTCGGCCGACTTCCATACGCTCTCAAAGAGCGCGCACACCAGGGTGACCGTTCCAGGATTCTCGATGAAAACGGCGCCCGTTCCCGTATTCCGGCTGTCGGCTGCGACAAGGGCAACCCGCCTGTCGATGAGGATGACCCGGTTGGGCAACGTGGGTGTGGTCCGGATCTGCGCACCGAGGCTTTGGAGCCACTCCGCATGCGCCAGGGTCGGCGGATCACTTCGGATACTGTCGAGGTAGACGGTTCTCATCCTGATCCCTCGCTCAAGCAGTCGACGGTTGAGCGGACGGGAGGCCGCCATGTTGGCCGCGGTCTGGGCTCCCCCGGGAGCGAAGGTCAAGAACTCGTCCTGCACCTTGCTGCTCAGCAGTTCCAGGTGTTCCCTGATGGCGTCGACGCCCTCGATGTACTGAATGCCAGCACATGCAGCGTATTCCTGTCCGTACTTGGCGATGGCTTCCGCGATGGCGGCCCTGCTCGCCTCGACCTTCTGCTGCTGCGCCGCCAGGTCGGCTTGCTGCCGCGCCAGCAGGGACTCAAGCCCCAAGAGCGGATTGACTGCGCGCGCCCGAGTCTGGTCCTCTGTCGAAGGACGAACGAGCGCGATCTCGCTCAGCCGATCGAGCGCGTCGCGCACCGCATTCTCGGACAGGTTCAAGCGTGCCGCCCAACCGGCGACATCCTCTTGCGGATGGGCCAACATGACCCGGTACACCGCCTCTGCGGCCGAATCAATCCCAAGCCGGACCAGCATCAGATCCCCCTGACACCCCCTACCGCGCACCTTGAGTGACTGAGGAAACGATATCCGATGCTGCTTGCGCGCGATCAACCCCACCGAGCATTCCCAGCAGTGACTATTCAGGCGCGAGCAGATATAAACCACACCTGAATGAGCCGCGCTCCTGCAAATCATCCCTTGCATGCCTGACGAGCGAAGTGACCTATCTAGTCCATATGCACCTGGCCCCCCGCGGACCGGGCGTGACTCTGCCCGCGCATACCGCATCGGCAATCGTCTGCGCCGCGAACCATCCCGGAGTTCTGCACGTGGTCGCCCATCCCCTGGCCCAGCCGCAGCCAATCGTCGGGCTCTACATCCGAGAGAGACACTGGATCAGACCGAGGCGTCCGCACGACACGTATGGCAGCACGCGGTTGTCACTCAACCGTGGTTGAAACACTGGCAGTTGATTCGCGCCGAGGTGCCTCTGATCGACCATCTCAACCAGATGGACCCGCCGCAGGACTGGCTGTCCTGAGGCGGACATGGCCGCTTTGCCCAGCCCGGATCCTCTTCTCTCCCCGCTGACTGGCCAGCAAGACTTCAGTCACCGGCCGACCTCGTCAGACGACAATCCATGCCTTGGGGAGAGGACGATGATGTTTCGCATCAACCTTCTGGGAGCAGCGGTGGCCGTCGCGGCGGTTCTCGGGCTGAGCGGGGCGAGCCTGCTCGGAGTATCCGGTGTGGCAGCTTCATCACCTTCGGTACAGGCAGACTCGGGGTGGCAGTAGAAGGTCGGGAACCGGCATCGACGCATATTCGAGGACCTGCCATGCCAGCACCATCCACGATGTACGACTCCGACTACTTGCTCGGGCTCCGGGGTCAGCTGCACGAAGCCCCGGTGGCAACCGTCGCACTGCGGACACCGAGGATCGCCGAATCACCTCGCAGCACCATCGAAAACCCTGACTACACGCGCACGCTCGCCGAACTCGACGGGCCTCTGCCGCCCATCATCGTGCACCGCGAATCAATGACGGTCATCGACGGGATCCACCGCCTCCGAGCCGCGGAGCTCCAAGGACAGACGCACATCGATGTCCGCTACTTCGAAGGCAGCGCGGCCGATGGCCGGCTTCTGGCAGTAGCCTTGAACGTCGCCCATGGCCTGCCGTTGTCACTCGAAGAACGCACCGCGGCCGCAAAGGGCATCCTGACGCTTCATCCGGAGTGGTCCGACAGATCAGTCGCATCCATAGCCGGTCTGGCCCCAAAGAAGGCCGCAGACATCCGCCGCAGCCTCTTCGGCGATATCGCTGCGGGGGGCAAACGAGTGGGCCGTGACGGCCGCGCCCGCCCACTGGACCCCTCCCGGGGACGGAGGGTGGCAGCCATGCTGCTGAAGCAGAACCCCACCGCCTCCCTGCGGCAGGTAGCGAAGGAAGCTGGTATTTCTCCTACCACCGTGGCAGACGTACGAGAGCGCATGGCACGCGGAGAGAGCCCGACTCTGCCCGAAGCATTGCCCCGACAAAGCGCCTCTGAGCGACGGCACCCACCGCGCCGGGCGCCGATAGCCTCGTCCCCTTCGCTCGACATCGTCCCCGTCGCGGAACTAACCGAGATCTTGGAGCCGTTGCGGCGGGATCCTTCCCTGCGTCTCAACGATGTCGGGCGGTCCATTCTCCGGCTGCTCGATGCCAGCGCCGCTTTCGCCAGGAACAGAGAGAGCATTGCTGCCAGCCTGCCCCCACACTGCATGCATGCCATGGCGAAGCTGGCGCGAGAGTACGCGCGCAACTGGCAACTCCTCGCTGATCAGCTACGGACTCTCAGCGAAGGTCAGTGAGGGCACAGACGATCTCGGCACTACGGGCCGGCCGCATGAATCCAAGGCACCAAAGGGTGTCCGCTGCTGGAATATGGCGGACACCCAGCCCGCCTCATGCCTGGGCGGTCTCCTCCAGGCGCGGGAAGAGGACGGCGCCCTTGGTGACGGTCGTGCCCGCGGGTAGTTTGCCCCACCCGCCCGCCTCCTGGACCTTCTGTTCCGACAGCGCACCCAAGGATGCCTCGGCGCCGAGGGAGTTCCACAGCCTCTGCGAGGTCTCCGGCATGACCGGGTTCAGCAGGACGGCGACGGCGCGTAGCGACTCCGCCGCCGTGTAGAGGATCGTGGCCAGGCGAGCGCGGGCATCCTCTGAGTCATCCTTGGCCACCTTCCACGGCTCCTGCTCCGTGAGGTAACCGTTGACCTGCTTGATGAAGTCGAAGACAGCCAGGATGCCGCCCTGAAAGTCCAACTCGTCGCCGATCCTCCGGTCGGCCTCCGCCACCGCGGTGACCAGGCTGTCGTGGATCGCCTTCGCGGCTTCGTCCTCGGCTGTGGCCTCGGGCAGCGTGCCATCAAAGTACTTACCGACCATCGCCGCCACACGAGAGGCGAGGTTGCCGTAGTCGTTGGCCAACTCGCTGGTGTAGCGGGCGGTGAAGTCCTCCCAAGAGAAGGAGCCGTCTTGACCGAAGGCGATTGCCCGCAGGAAGTACCAGCGGTAGGCGTCAACGCCGAAGTGCGAGGTCAGATCCTGCGGCTTGATGCCGGTCAGGTTCGACTTGGACATCTTCTCACCGCCGACCATCAGCCAACCGTTCGCGGCTATCTTGCGGGGCAGCGGTAGGCCCTGCGCCATCAGCATCGCCGGCCAGATGACCGCGTGGAAGCGGAGGATGTCTTTGCCAACCAGATGGACGTCGGATGGGAAGGTGGACTCGAACTTGTCCGGGTTTTCGTTGTAGCCGACCGCCGTCGCGTAGTTCAGAAGGGCATCGACCCACACGTAGATCACGTGGTTGGGATCCCACGGGATCGGGATGCCCCAGTCGAAGGTCGAGCGGGAGATCGACAGGTCCTGCAGCCCCTGGCGAACGAAGTTCAGGACTTCGTTGCGGGCCGACTCGGGCTGGATGAAATCCGGGTTGGCCTCGTAGTGGGCGAGCAACTTGTCGCCGTAATCGCTCAGCTTGAAGAAGTAGTTCTCCTCGCTGAGGATCTCCACCGGCTTCCTGTGGATGGGGCAAAGCTTCTGACCGGCGTACTCGCCGTCACCCTCGAGCAGCTCACCGGAGAGCTTGTACTCCTCGCAGCCCACGCAGTATGGACCCTCGTAGCCGCCCTTGTAGATCTCACCCTTGTCGTACAGGTCCTGCACGAACTCCTGGACGCGGTCGGTGTGCCGCTTCTGCGTGGTGCGGATGAAGTCGTTATTTGCGATCTCCAGATGCTCCCAGAGCGGCTTCCACGACTCCTCCACGAGTCTGTCGCACCACTCCTGCGGGGAGACCCTGTTCGCCTCAGCCGTGCGCATGATCTTCTGGCCATGCTCGTCCGTCCCTGTGAGGAACCACACGTGCTCGCCGCGCTGTCGGTGCCAGCGGGCGAGCACGTCGGCCGCGCACGTGGTGTAGGCATGGCCCAGGTGAGGAGCGTCGTTGACGTAATAAATGGGCGTGCTGACGTAGAACGCCTTCGCCCGGACAGACTCGGGTCCCATGGGATTCATGGCAGACAAGCCTAGTCGGACCACTTGACCGTCCAGGCCATGGGAACATGCCTGCGCAGCACCACCGTTGGACAGAGAACGGTGCCCGGTCACGGCCAGTACCCTCGGTAGGAGCTTCCGACCCCGTCGGTGAAATCGCGCAACGTAGTCCTCCAGGCTCTCACCCTCGACAGTCATCACGGCCTGGGCGAAACTCGGCACCGCCACGAACCCGTGCTCGGCGAGAAAGGCGGCGGCAGGGTGGCCATCGGGCACGTTCAGCACCGCAGTCGTGGGACACGACCAGTCACGTGCCGTCTCTTCGAGGGCGGCCAAGAACGGCTTCCAGTCCGGTACCGCCTCTCCCCCAGGAGCCCCGGAAGGTACGAACCGGGCAGGGAAGCCGCCGCTAGCGGGAACAGGTCTCCGGTTGCCGCAGCAAGCGCGCTTTGCTCAGTGGTGATCACCTCGTCACCTCCGGGGTGAAACAGGCACCACAGAGGATCTCCTCCGAGGAAGCCACCCGCACCGATCTTTCTCACCACCAGGGTGCTTCGCGTTTCCTGCGACAGATCCGTGGCCATGCCGCTACCAGTGCCGCGGCTCCCGCTTCCGCCCGCGTGGTCACCTCGGCCACGATCGCTCCTCCACAGTTCCCTGGTGACGTGGATGTGCTGGGTACCGTTCTGCGTCGCGTAGACGGCGCCGCGCCCCGACGCCTTGTTGATCACCGTCGAGTGCTCCGGGGGCCGTTGACCGACAGCACCGTCCGAGCGCGGTGGCCGCCGCCTGATGCCCGGACAGGCGGAGCCAGGCGTCCGCGGTGTACTCCTTCGTCGTAAAGGCGACCTTGCGGAAGGTGTCCGGATCGATTCCCGGGTAGCGGTGCCGGACCGTCTCGTCGTAGAAGTGCTGTGAGAGCAGGACCGACGCGGAAACGGTCTCGGGCGCCTCGGCCAGGGCGGCCCGGGCCGGGGGCGGGTCGAGCATCCGCTTCAGGACTTCGAGAGGCCGGCCTGTGACCTCGCTACCCTGACCGAGGCAGACGTCGCCGGCGTGCAGCGCGGCCCTGACGCGGATCCGCGTCAGGGGTCCGGCTGTGCGGTTGTGGGCGCGGAGGCGGACCGTGAGCTCGTGGACCAGGGGAGGTACCAGTCTGGTCTTCCGCGTTGGCCCGGGGAGGTCACCGAGCTGCTCCCGATGCTGCTCGACCGGCTCTACGCGCAGACGCTGGGCGTCCTGCACCCCCTGGCGCCTGGACGACGCCGAGCTGGACCCGGTGCACGTCGGCGCGCTGATCGACGTCGCGGACGCGGCCGGAACGTGCGAGCGCCTGGCCGGCCTCGGACTGATCCTGGCCACGGAGCACGGGTACCGCCGCGCCGCCGACGCCGTGTCGGCGGTACGCGGGCGATTCCCCGCGCCGTTCCCCGCCGCCCGGCTGTGCGGGCACTTGGCCCGCTGGGCGCCCCAGCCGACGACGACGCCCGCCCAAGTCGCCGCGTACACCCGCGCCTTGGAGATCACGTCCGACCTGGCCGAGCAGGCCGGACGGCCGGGCCTCGCGGTGCGGGTCGCGCGGGCCGCGTCACCGGAGCTCGCCCGCTCGCTGCGGTTCGGCGCGTGGGGACGGCTGCTCGGCCGCGGGCGGACCGCGGCCCGGCACGCGGGCGACCGACGCTCCGAGGCGTACTTCACCCATGAGGCGGCCATCCGTGCACTCCTGGTCGGCACACACGCGGGCGCCACGGGTGCCACCCACGTAGGCACCAGCGGTGTGGCACATGCCGGAACGCACGTGGGGGCCGCGAGCGCGGCACATGCCGGGCCCGCGGGCGCCACCCACGCCACCACGACTGCCGTGGTCGGCACGGCCAAAGGCTTCACGGTGCCGGGCCTCAGCGCCTCGCCGGCCGCCCTGGGCATCAGTGCGGCCACTGTCGTCTGCGCCGTCGTCGTGGGCGGGGTCGCCATCAGTCAGAGCGACGACCCGGCCGACCGGACAGCGAACACCAGCCTCGCCGGGACGTGGAAGGACGGCAGGGGGGGCCGCCATCGAATTCAGCGAGACGGGACCCGGCTCGTACGCCGCGCATGTCCCGACGGATTGCGGTCGCGTGGACCTCAAACTGTACGAATACCGGCCCGACGGTTCATGCAGCGGAACAGGTGTCATGGGGAATCTTTCGATGACGATCACCGTCGCCGACGACGGAACCACCGCACAGGTCATCAAGAAATCACCGCCAGGCGAGCGGAGCTGCGCCCTCCGCTGCGAACCGGCCGTGATCGCTGGTGTGGAGTCGTCATAGACAGCACGCCCACAAGAGCCCCCTCGCCAAAGGAGCTTTCGCGATGCCATCACAGGGTGACCGCAACACGATCCGGATCGGGGGCGACGCTTCCGGCCCCGTCGTGGCCGGTCACGACAACCACGTCGAAATCCACCACGCTCCGCCCGCCATCGGCACCGGGAGCGCGCCGGACGAGCCGCCCGACGCCACCGGCTCGGCGCAGATCAACACCGCGGACGGGCACGGCACCGTGTTCACCGTGATGAACAGCGACATGCACGTCCACGACGACGCCACTCGGACGCCGCAGGACGGGTGACGGCCGGTCGCGTCAGGACGGCGGTGCCTTCAGGTCGTTGACGGTCAGGTCCGAGAGGCGGACCGCGTACCAGACGTCCTGGGACCTGCCGCCGGACCAGTGTTCGGTGAGGACGACCGTGGCGTGGCCCGCGCCGCTGCCCTCGTAGCGGGTCTTCCAGGAGGCGGGGACGTTCTGGGCCTGGAAGACGGGGTCGGCGTCGTGTTTGAGGGCCCAGGCGTCGAGGCGCTTGTTCAGGTCGGGCGTGAGATAGCGGGCGCGGACCTGGGCGGGGGTCGAGCCGCCCTTGTGGAGGACGGCCTGCCGGTAGTCGCGGAAGAAGGAGTTGACGCGGACCTCCGCCCGCGACTGCTGGGCGGCCGTGGCGGAAGGGGCGGACCGGGTGTCCGCGGCCTGTGCGGAGAGGGAGAGCGGGCCGGCGGTCAGCAGGGCGGCGACGGCAGCGGCGGTGCAAAGCCTCGTACGGTTGGGCATATTCATGAGGCAAGCACGTACCCATAAATCCTCACATCACTCACTTGAGTGAGCCGCGCCGGACCCCGTGAAGATCACCTCCCCCGATCGGATCATCTGAAGTCGACTAAAGTCGGATTCCTTACGCTGGTTGTGGGGCCAGTGCGCGGTCCGGGGCGCCGGGGCGTCCCGAGGGGAGGGCATGTTTCCGCATGAGTCGTCGCTCCAATGGACTGATGGGCATCTGGGCCGAGGCGCAGCGCCAGCAGCAGCGCGAACGTGAGGCCGCGCACCGGGAACGGATACAGGCCCAGCGGGAGCAGGAGCGGCAGCAGCGGGCGTACGAGCGCGAGACCGCGCGCCTCGACCGGGAACAGCGCGCGGCGTACCGCCAGCGGCGCGAGGCCGAGGCCATGCGCCGTACGGAGGAGCTGGAGGGCCGGGTCGCGGAGCTGACCGGGCTGCTCGCGGCCGGGTGTGCCGCGCCGGCGTTCACTCCGGCGGCGCTCCGCAGACCCGAGGAGGTCGACCCGTTCCAGCCGGGGCACCTGGCGCACCCGGTGGCGATGCCCGACCCCGGTCACTACCGCTTCGCGCGCCAGCAGTTCGAGCGTGACCGGCAGGCCGCGCAGGCCGCCGAGGCGCAGCGGCAGCAGCAACTGGCCGCGTACCGGCAGCAGTACGACCAGTGGGCCGCCGAACAGCTGGCCGAGATACGCCGGTACAACGCGGGCGTCGCGGAGATGACCGAGGCCCTGCGCGAACGCGACCCGGACGCGGTCGTCGACTACTTCTCCGCCGCGCTCTACGCCTCCTCCGCCTGGCCGCAGGAGTTCCCGCACCAGATCTCCGCCGCGTACGACCCGGGCGCGCGGCAGTTGGTGCTGACGTCGGAGCTGCCGGGGTACGAGATCGTGCCGGAGGCGAAGGCCGTGCGGTACATGCCGAGCGCCGACCAGGACAAGGAGACGGCCCGCCCCGTCGCCCAGCGCCGCGCCCTCTACCGGGACGTACTGGCGCAGTGCCTGTTGCTGACGGTTCGTGAGCTGTTCGCGGCCGACGGGTTCGGGGCGCTGGAATCGGTGGCGCTCAACGGCTTCGTCGACGACCACGACCCGGTCACCGGGCGGCGGGCGCAGATCGTGCTGGCCACGGTCACCGTGTCGCGGCAGCTCTTCGAGGGGCTGCACCTGGCGCAGGTCAGCGCCGTGGACTGCCTCGTGGACGGGCTGGGCGGCCAGCTGTCCGCCCGCCCGGACCAGCTCGCGGCCGTGCGGCCGGGGCGGATGCCCGACGAGGTGGGCCGGGGCGTGGTCTCGCACGGCGGCGGTGACGACCCGGACCTCTTCGAGATGGACCCGATCGAGTTCGAGGGGCTGGTCGCCCAGCTGTTCCGCGCCCGCGGCATGCGGGCCGTGATGACGACGCGCTCCAACGACGGCGGCGTGGACGTCGAGGCCCTGGACCCGGACCCGATCAGCGGTGGCCGGATCATCGTGCAGGTGAAGCGGTACCGCAAGACGGTGCCGCCGACGGCGGTCCGTGATCTCTACGGGACGGTGCAGGGCGCCGGGGCGAACAAGGGGGTGCTGGTGACGACCTCGGGGTTCGGCCCCGGTTCGTACACCTTCGCCAACGGGAAGCCGCTCACCTTGGTGTCCGGGGAGGAGCTCGTCGGCCTGCTCGGCCGGCACGGGCTGCGCGGACGGCTGGGCTCCGGTCCCGGCACCTCGGCGGCGGCCGCGGCGGCGCGCGAGCCCGTGCCCGAGCCGGGACCGGAGCCGGAGCCGGCCGCGGGTGATCACAACGTCCTGGGGATGTCGTGGTCCGGGCGGGTCGCCCTGGACGTGTGCGCGCTCGTCTGCCAGGGCACGCGGGTGCTCAGCGACGACCACTTCGTCTTCTTCAACAACCCGGCCACCCCCGACGGCTCCGTACGCGCCGTGGCCCCCTCCGCCGGGGACAAGGCGGCGGTCCGGGTCGCCTTCGAGGCCCTGCCGCGGGACGCGGACCGGCTGGTGCTGGTCGCCGCGGTGGACCCGCAGGCCAACCCGGAGGCGGACCTCTCGGGGTTCACGGACGCGCGGATCCGGCTGTCCGACGCAACTGGGACGGAGCTGGGTCAGCTGGAGGTCTCGGACGGGCGGCCCGGCGAGACGGCGCTGGTCCTCGGCTCTTTCCGCCGCCGGGCGAACGGGGACTGGGATTTCGTGCTGGGTGGGCAGGGGTACCGGGGCGGGCTGGAGGAGCTTGTACGGGGGTTCGGGATCGAGGTGGCTTGAGGGTTGGGCGGGGGCGATGCCGCGGCTGGCGCGCCCGGAACGGCAACGAGCACCCTGAGCCGGCTGAAAGGGAAGACCGGCGCGCCCCACAACCGAATGTTGCCCTCCGGTGGGAGGGGGTGGGGCTGGAGGGTGGGGTTCTGGAACGCGGTGCGTTTCAGGGTGCTCAGTGCGCGTGACCCGCAGCGCACCGCGTTCCAGGTCCCAGCCCGGAAGACCCGCCCCCGGCACCCACCACCAACCCAGCCCGGCCGGCGATTGAGGCCACCCGAACCGCAAGACACACACAATCCGCACCAGACATCGCGAGCGACCCCACTTATCCACAGTCACCCATTCGGGTAAGCCAACCCTCGTAGACTTCAAAAATGGCCGCTCCCACTGAGACCGCTCGTCCCTCCGACCCCGCCAACCCCAGCGACGCCCTGCGCTGCCTTCAGCGCGTCTTCGGCTATGACGCGTTCCGAGGCGACCAGGAAGAGATCATCGAGCACGTCGTCGCAGGTGGGGACAGTCTCGTGCTCATGCCCACCGGTGGCGGCAAGTCGCTCTGCTATCAGATCCCGGCGCTCGTGCGGCCGGGTGTGGGTGTGGTGATCTCGCCACTGATCGCGCTCATGCAGGACCAGGTCGACGCGCTGCGCGCGCTCGGGGTCCGGGCGGGGTTCCTGAATTCCACGCAGGATCTCGACGAGCGGCGGACGGTCGAGGCGGAGTTCCTGGCGGGCGAGATCGACCTGCTCTATCTGGCGCCGGAGCGGCTGCGGGTCGAGGCCACGCTGCGGCTGCTGGACCGGGGCAAGATCTCCCTCTTCGCCATCGATGAGGCTCACTGTGTGGCGCAGTGGGGCCACGACTTCCGGCCGGACTATCTGGCGCTGTCCCAGCTCCACGAGCGCTGGCCGGACGTGCCGCGCATCGCGCTGACGGCGACCGCCACGGAGGCCACGCACGCGGAGATCGCGGGGCGGCTGAATCTCCAGGACGCCCGGCACTTCGTGGCGAGCTTCGACCGGCCGAACATCCAGTACCGCATCGTCGCGAAGGACGACCCCAAGCGCCAGCTGCTGGAGCTGCTGCGCACCGAGCACCAGGGCGACGCGGGCGTGGTCTACTGCCTGTCCCGCAGGGGCGTGGAGGACACGGCGGCCTTCCTCGTGCAGAGCGGCATCGACGCCCTGCCGTACCACGCGGGTCTCGACGCGCGGGTCCGCGCCGCGAACCAGGCGCGCTTCCTCCGTGAGGACGGCGTGGTCATGGTGGCCACGATCGCGTTCGGCATGGGCATCGACAAGCCGGACGTACGGTTCGTCGCCCACCTCGACCTGCCGAAGTCCGTCGAGGGGTATTACCAGGAGACCGGCCGTGCCGGGCGTGACGGCCTGCCGTCCACGGCCTGGCTGGCGTACGGCCTCCAGGACGTCGTCCAGCAGCGCAAGATGATCGACGGTTCCGAGGGCGACGACGCCCACCGCCGCCGGCTCGGCGCGCACCTCGACGCGATGCTGGCCCTGTGCGAGACGGTGGAGTGCCGCCGGGTCCAACTGCTGGCGTATTTCGGCCAGCAGAGCAGCCCTTGCGGCAACTGCGACACATGCCTGACGCCCGCCGAGACGTGGGACGGCACCATCGCCGCCCAGAAGTTCCTCTCCGCGGTGCTGCGGCTGGCCCGGGAGCGGCGGCAGAAGTTCGGCGCGGGGCAGATCATCGACATCCTGCTGGGCAAGAAGACCGCGAAGGTCATCCAGCACGACCACGACGGCCTGACGGTCTTCGGCATCGGCACCGAGCTGAGCGTCGCGGAGTGGCGGGGCGTGGTCCGCCAGCTGCTGGCGCAGGGTCTGCTGGCCGTCGAGGGCGACTTCGGCACGCTGGTCCTCACCGACGCGAGCGCGGAGGTGCTGGGCAGGCAGCGCGAGGTGCGACTGCGCCGCGAGCCTGCCCGCACCGCGAAGAGTGCCTCGCGCTCTTCGTCCGGTACGGGCAGGAAGAGCGTGCCCGTCGACCTCCCGGCGGAGCTGGTCCCGGTCTTCGAAGAGCTGCGCGCCTGGCGTGCGGCCACCGCCCGTGAGCAGGGCGTTCCCGCGTATGTGATCTTCCACGACGCGACGCTGCGGCAGATCGCGACGGCTTCGCCCACGTCGCTGGAGGAGCTTTCGGGAATCAGCGGGGTGGGCGAGGGCAAGCTGGCGAAGTACGGTCAGCCGATCCTGGACCTGCTGGCGTCTTTGCGGGCGGCGGAGTAGGTCGGGGCTACTCCGCCGATCTTCCGGGTGCGGGGGCTGCGCCTTGCGGTGGGGTGGCCTTGCGGGCTCGGCGTTGCCTTGCGGGTTCGCCGTTGTCTGGTGCGGGTCGGTTCGCCGCCTGCGGCGGGGGCGCCCTGCCGGGCTCGCTGTTGTCTGGTGCGGGTGTGTTGTGGTTGCGGTGGGGTGGCCTCAAGCGCCGGCCGGGCTGGGTTTGTGGTGGGTGCCGGGGGTGGGTCTTCCGGGCTGGGGACCTGGAACGCGGTGCGGTGCGGGTCATGCGTATTGAGTGCCGTGATGTCGCACCGCGTTCCAGAACCCCACCCTCCAGCCCCACCCCCTCCCACCGGAGGGCAACATTCGGTTGTGGGGTGCGCCGGTCTTCCCTTTCGGCTCGTCAGGGGCGCCCGTCTTTTCTTTTCAGCCCGTCCGGCGTTTGAGGACAACGCGCGAAGCGTGTTGCGGGGTCTGGGGCGCAGCCCCCCACGCGGCGGAGCCGCATATCAGGTGCAGCCGGGAAGGGGCGGGGCTGGGGAACAAACCAGCCTGTCCGGCGTTTGAGGACGCGGCCGCAGGCCGCTCCCGCCGCAGGCGGCAACGTAACCCGCAGCGGGGGTCTGGGGCACGCACCTACCAGGGGTCCGGGGGCGCCCCGGACAGAACCCCCTACCCCGCCACCCCCCGAGGGGAAATGCGCCGCTGCGCCGCAAGCGTCGCAGCCCCGAACCGCCCATCCGGCCGCAGCGCGAACTCCCTCGCGCACGCCTCCGTGAATTTGAGGACGTGTTCGTCGCCGTGCGCCACCGCCCGGGCGATGAGTTCGTCGAAGGGCGGGACATCCGCCACCGCCGCGTCCCGGGCCACGGTCGCCTCGCCGCCGCGGTCGCCCGTGAACGCGAGCAGCAGCGCGGTGTGGACGTGCCAGAGGGCGGCGAGTGAGGGCTCGTGGAGCTCGTCGGGCAGGTGGGGCAGTACGAGGCGTACGGCGGCGGGTGCGGTGACGCCGTGCACGAGGGGGACCTCCGGGAGCTCCGGATGGGCCAGGTAGACCCCGGCGAACTCGGTGGTCATCTCGCTGAGCAGCCACTGCGTGTGCGCGGGGGCGAGTGCGTCGAGGGCCTCGGCGTAGCCGGGGAAGGTGTCCACGACGGCCAGCCGCCGCGCGGCGACGCCCGGGACGAAGTCGCCGGTGTGCGGGGTGCGGGGCAGGGCGGCCACGGCCGCCGCGAGGTCCCGCGTACCGCGCATCCGGACCTCGCCGGGCAGGTGGGCGAAGCGCGCCGCCCAGTAGGCCAGGCCCCGGGCCAGCTCGGTGAGCTGGCCCGGGGTGGGCCGCGGGGCGGCGGCCAGGGAGCGTACGGCGTGGGCGGTGCGGATCACGCCGTGGGTGAGACCCGCGAGCAGTCCGGGCAGCAGCCGGGGCCACCAGCGGGTGAGCACCTCGCGCCAGGGGGCGGCGGCGAGTTCGCGGGCGAAGAGGACCTCCCAGTCACCGGCGCGGGAGAAGTCCCCGAGGGCCGGGCGCCAGGAGGCGGGGTCGGCCGGGTCGAGCGCGAAGCGCGGGGCGGGCACCTCGTGGTGGGGCATGACGGTGCGGTAACCCTCGACCCACGCGGCGACCTCGTCGCCGTGGCCGAGCACGGCGAGTGCCTCCGCGCCCATGGGGCCGTGGTTGGCGAGGTCGCCCTGGGCCCCACGTTCGTAACCGAGGTCGTGCATGCGTTCCAGCGCGTCGTTGACCGCGTCCTGGTAGCCGATGGACGGCATGGTGGAGCCCCCTGTCCAGAAGTTCGGATTCCCGAATGGTTTGGATTTACGAAGCATCTACAATCGCAGTATGCCCCACGCCGCAGAACCCGGGAAACACCGGCTCCCCACCCCGGAGGAGACCGAGGCCATCGGCCTGGTCCCCCTGCTGGCGCCCTATATCCGCCAGGCCACCGCCGAGATGCCCGACGAGCTGCGCACGGTCTTCGAGACCCACAACCTCACCGCGCGGCACGGCGCCGTACTGCCGCAGCTGATCGCCGAACAGCCGCTGGCCGTGAGCGAGCTGGCGCAGCGGCTGCGGCTGTCCCTGTCGACCACCAGTGAGCTGGTGGGCGCGCTCGACCGGGCCGGTCTGGTCGAGCGCCGCGAGGACCCCGCGAACCGGCGCCGCACGCTGGTCGCCATCGCGGAGCACCGCCTGCCCGTGGTCGAGGCGTTCATCGCCACCCGTTCCCAGCCGCTGCTGCGCGCGCTCGACAGCCTGTCGCCGCGCGACCGCGCGGGCTTCATCGCAGGACTGACCGCATGGGCGCGAGAGGTGCGGGACCGGCCGGCCGGGCGCGCGGGAAGGGCTCCCGCACCGAAGTGAGGTGCGCGTAGACGACGACGTTGCCCAGATACGCGTGGGCGTCCGTGTCGAAGCCGCCGCCACAGGTGATCAGCCGCAACTCGGCCCGCGCGGAAGGCCCGTAGACCTTCTCGGACGGGAAGTCGTCGTTGCTGTACACCTCGATCGCGTCGATCGTGAAGACCGCGGTGCGGCCGTCGGCGCGGGCGATCTCCACGGCCTGCCCCTTCTTCAGGGCGCCCAGGCTGTAGAAGACGGCGGGGCCGGCGGCCGTGTCGACGTGCCCGGCGACGATCGCCGTGCCGGGCGCCCCGGGCGTGGTGCCGCCCGCGTACCAGCCGGCGAGGTCGCGGTCGTCCTCCGGCGGGCTGGCGAGACTGCCGTCCGGCAGCAGGGACAGGGGCCACGTCGGGGCGTCCACCTGGATGTCCGGGATCCGGACCCGCGTCGGCGGCGAGGGCGGCAGCGGCGGCACGCTGGGGCCCATGCGGGGTACGGGCGCGCCGGGGCGGTACGGCGCGAACGCCTGGGCGGCGGACGGCTGCGGGGGCGGCCCCTGGGCGTCCGCGCCGTGCCGGATCAGCCAGCTCCCGAGGCAGAGGGCGATGGCGATCACGGTGGCGACGACCGCCTTGCGGCGGGCTTCCACGGCGGGGCTCTGCGGTTCATGGGGCCTACGGGGTGTGCTCGCGCTTGCCGCGCGGGCTTCGTGGGCTCGGGTGGCACGGGCGGTGCGGGTGCGGGCGTGGCGGGTCTTCCGCGTCTCGCCCATTCGGAGCCTCCGCTGCGCGTTGCTTTTACCGGGGTTGTGGGTGCGGGCCGATTACTGGGGCACGCCCCCGACCCCAACTGCGGGGCCGTTGGCCTGCGGCGCCTCCGCTGCGCGTCGCCTTCACCGGGGTTGTGAGTGCGGGCCGATTACTGGGGCACACCCCCGACCCCAACTGCGGGTCCATTGGCCTGCGGCGCCGTTTCCCCAGCCCCGCCCCTTCCCGAAACTGGGGCTGCCGCCCCAGACCCCGCAACACGCTTCGCGCGTTGTCCTCAAACGCCGGACGGGCTGAATGCGAACCCCGAAGCGGACACATCCCGCACGTGCCCTCCGGTGGGAGGGGGTGGGGCTGGAGGGTGGGGTTCTGGAACGCGGTGCGTCGTCACGGCACTCAATACAAAGCACGGTGCCCGCACCGCGTTCCAGGTCCTCAGCCCGGAAGACCCATCCCCGGCACCCACCACAAACCAGCCCGGCCGGCGCTTGAGGCCGCGCCCGCAGGGCGCTCCCGCCGCAGGCGGCGAACCGGCCCGCACCAGACAACGGCGAGCCCGCAAGGCAACGGCGAGCCCGCAAGGCCACCCCACGCCTCAGATCCGCCCACCCCCACGCCGCCGCAAGAACCACGTACCACCCACCGCCGCCGTCGCCAGCACCGCCGCCCCCGCCATGATCTCCGTCAGGCCCGAGTTCTCACTCGTGGAGCCGACACCGGTCTTCACACCACCCTTGGGCGGCTTCGTGGCCATCATGCCCGCGCCCGTACTCGCGCTCGCGCTCGCACCCGCCCGCATGCTGGGAGCACTGCCCGCACCACCACCACCGCCACCGCCGCCAACGGCACCCGCACCCGCACCGCCGACCATCAAGTCACCCGTGGCCTCCTTGCCGTTGCGGCACTTGACGCCGATGCCGTACGTGCCGGACTTCGCCTTGGCAGGGACCGTGAACTGGCCCACGACGGCGTCGTGGGCACCCGATTTGAGGGCGAAGGAAGCCGGGCCGCCGACCGCGCTGGCGTCGCCCGTGCCCGAGCCGTCGGGGCCGCAGGCGGTGGTGTTCACCGTGATCACGGTACCGGGCTGGGCGGGGCTGGGGCTGACCTCGAGTTTCCCGAAGTCCGCGGCGAGCGCGGGGGCGCCCGCCAGCCCGAGGGCCGTCATGGTCAGAGCGGCCCCGGTGAGCATTCGTGCAGTACGCATGCCTGTCCTCCGAGAACGCGGACGCGGCACACCGATGTGCCACCGAAGCGTTAAGGATTTCCGCGCTCCTATGAGCCGAGCGAAACCGCGTTCCGGGCCCGCCGCACCTTGACGTCACATCAGATCGGCCATCTCCGGCGAGCCGCCCGGAAGGCGTAACGGCAGGTCACCGGGGGTGACCGTACGACTACCGGAGCAACCTCCCCGGGGCCTGGCAAACGGGTGAACCTCGCCGCCCGCCCACCGGAGCGCGCGGGCGCGGGTCCGGACCGGGACCACACAGAACGGTGACCCCTGGGTCACGAGGGGTCACTTCGCGCCGGGTCGCGCGTATGCTCTGCGCCCATGGGGGAGGAGACCGAGGTCCCCGTCAACGGCCATACGTTCGAGGAGACTTGGCGGGTCCGTATTTCCACGCCCGGCGGCGAGATGCTGGGCGCGGGCATCCTGGTCAGCGCCGACACGGTTCTGACCTGTGCCCATGTCATTCCCTGGGACGGCGGGCCGGAGCCCACCGCCGAGGTGGTCGCGGAGCTCGTCGGGGTGGCCGGGGCGCCGGCCGTGCGGGCGCGGGTCGCCGAGCGGTGCTGGGTGCCGGAGCTGGCGGACTCACGCGGTGACGTGGCGCTGCTCCGGCTGGCCGAGCCGCAGGACGCCCGGCACGCGGCGCCGCTGCACCGCGTGGCGCCGTCGCCCGGCCGGGCCGTGCGGATGTGCGGCTTCCCGCGGACGAGGGGGCTGGCCGACGGGGTGTGGTTCCGGGCCACGATCGCGGGTCCGAGCGGGCCGCGCGGGGAGTGGGTGCAGCTCTTCCCGGCCACGCCGGAGGAGACGGTGCGGCCCGGGTTCAGCGGCGCGGCCGTCACCGACGCGGAGACGCACCGGGTGCTGGGCATGGTCGTCAGCCGCTACGACGACCGGAGTTCGGCCGCGCCGGACGGCAAGCTGCACCTGTCGTACATGATCCCCATCGAGACCGTCGTGCGGTATCTCCCGCTCATCGGCGACCACGTGACCGGCCGGCCCGGCAACTCGCTGCCGCCGGTGCCCTCGGGGGCGCCCCGCGACCGGGAGTTCGCGCGCTGGCTGGCCCGCTGGTTCCGCGCCGCGGAGGGCATGCGCGACGTCGAGGCGATCGTCATCAAGAAGGGCGAGACGGCCCGCGCCGCGACGCTGAGCCGGGCGGTCGCCCTGGCCGACCGCGAGGTGGTGGCCGACCCGCCCCCGCCGGTCCCCGCGCGCGCCGCGAGGGACCCGCGTGTCCCCGCGCCCCGCTCCCCCGGGCGGCCGGGCGGTGGTACCAACGGGCACGTCGTCACCCGGGCGCTCGACGACACCGCGCCGCCCGTCGGCAGTGTCGACCTCGCGCTCGACGTGTCCGGGGAGACCGTCGCGCAGTTCGCCGAGCGGGTCGCCGACCGGCTCGGGCTGCGGACCGGGAACGGCGACTCCGTGGTGGGGCGGTTCGGCGACATCCGTGCCGTGCCGCTGACGATCGTCGCGGAAGGAGTGGACTACGCGGCCGACCCCGTCGCGCTCGTCGAGTTCACCGACCTGCTGGCCGCCCGTGGTGCCCGCCTGTTGCTCGTTTTCCGCAACCCCGACTCGCAGAGCCTGGAGCTGGCGCTGAGGATGGCCGACCCGAGCAAGGACGAGATCGCCGCGCGGCTCGACCGGGTGCGCGACCGCATCGAGCACATCGCCCGCCGCGAACGCACCGCGTACGACAGGGCCGCCCTGATCGCGCCCGTGCGTCGCCCGCCGCGCGAGGCGGCCGGGCTGCGGCTGGACCTGACGGGGCTGCGCCACGACCCCGAGCTGGGCAGCAGACGGTTCCTGCCGAAGCTCGCGGCGTTCGAGAGCGCGGTGGAGTCGGGGCTGCTGCGGGTCGAGGAGGCGATCGGCCGGGCCGAGGCGGCGATCGCGCGCCGCGACGAACTGCGCGGCCGGCTGGAGGCGTTCTTCGCGCTGCTCGCCGCCCGCAGCCTGGAGGAGGAGCAGGCGGCGGCCCCGCTCTACCGCACGGCCCACAACCTCCTCTACCAGGCGCCCTGCGAGCTCACCGAGGCCGAGGAGGCGGTGGAGGGCTTCGCGGAGGCCGTACGGCGGCACACCCACCGCCCGCGAGGGGGCGAGCGGCCGTGACCGTGACAGGGGGAGCCCGGCCGCCCGACTGCGACCGCCCCGGCTGCGAGGGCTGCTCCGCCGACGGCACGGGCTTCTGCCGGGTGACCGGGCGGCGGATACGCCCTCCGGCACAGCGCCCGCCCATGGAGAGCCCGCCCACCGCGGGCACCCGGCGGCGGATCGCCGCCGACCGGCTCTTCAGCGTGGAGCCCGCGGGCGACGGCCTGCTCGACCTGCCGTTCGTGCGCACACCCTCCCCCGAGGCGCTCGTCGTGCCCGATCCCCAGGTGCCGCTCGGCGGCAAGACGTGCGGCTACGAAGGCTGCACGGCAGTCGTCGGCCGCCCGCACGCGGGCCAGCCCGCCCTCGCCACCGGCTACTGCTCCCACTGCGGGCACCCCTTCGACTTCACCCCGCGCCTCGCCGCGGGCGACCTCGTGGGAGAGCAGTACCGCGTCGTCGGCTGCCTCGCCAACGGCGGCCTGGGCTGGGTCTATCTCGCCCACGACACCCGGCTGGAGAACCACCCCGTCGCCCTCAAGGGCCTCATCCACACCGGGGACCCCGTCGCCCTCCACCTCGCGGGCGAGGAGCGGCGCTCGCTCACCCGCCTCGACCACCCCGGCATCGTCCGCATCATCAACTACGTGACCCACCCGGCCCGGGGCACCGCCGACGACGACGGGCGCACCGGCTACATCGTCATGGAGTTCGTCGGCGGCATGCAGCTGTCGCAGGTCAAGGACCGGATCGGGCGCGGTGAAGGCCCGTTCGGCGGGCCGCGCGTCTTCGAGCACGTCCTCGCGTACGGCTGCCGCATCCTCGACGCGCTCGGCCACCTCCACCGCGAGGGCCTGCTCTACTGCGACCTCAAGCCCAACAACGTCATGCACCACGAGGACCGGGTCAAGCTCATCGACCTGGGCGCGGTCCGCCGGATCGGGGACCAGGACGGCACGATCCTGGGCGCGCGCGGCTTCATCGCGCCCGAGGTCGCGCACCACCGGGCGGCGGGGCTCTCGCCGCGCTCGGACCTCTTCAGCGTGGGGATGACACTGCGGGCGCTGTCCGACGAGGCGTCCCCCGCCGACCGCCCGGCGGGCCTGGGCGGCGAGTCCTACGAACGCGCCATCGCCCGCGCCACCGCCGAGGACCCGCGCGCCCGCTACGCCTCCGCCCGCGAGATGGCGGAGCAGCTGCGCGGGGTGCTGCGGGAGATCCGCGCGCTGCGCACCGGGCGCGAACACCCCGAGCCGTCCACGCTGTTCGCGCCGACGGCCGCCCTGCTGGACGCGTCGCTGGGACGCGTGCCGCCCCTGGAGCGCTGGCTGAGCGGGCCGCGGCGGCCGGTCCTCGGCCACGGGCTGCCCGCGCCGGACCGGGTGCCGCTGGTCCTGCCGGTGCCCTATCCGGACCCGGCGGACCCGGGCGCCGCGCTGCTCGGTCAGCCGACGGCCAGCGGGCCGCGCCGGCTGATCCAGCAGCTGTACGCGTCGGACCGCAGCTCGGTGGAGATCCCGCTGCGGCAGTGCCGGGCCCATCTGGAGCTGGGCGAGCCGGAGGCGGCGGCGGAGCGGCTGGCGGCGGCCCGCTCGGCGGTGGGCGCCCCGGCGCCCTACGACTGGCGACTGAGCTGGCACCAGGGCCTGTTGCACCTCTCGCGGGGCGAACCGGCGCGCGCGGAGGGTGAGTTCGAGCGGGTCTACGCCGACCTGCCGGGTGAGTACGCGCCGAAGCTGGCGCTGGGCTACTGCGCGGAGCACCGTGGTGACGCGCCCGCCGCCGAGCGCTACTACCAGGCGGTGTGGCAGCGCAACCGGTCGCAGGGCAGCGCCGCGTTCGGCCTCGCGCGGCTGCGGCTCGCCGCCGGTGACCGCAGGGGCGCCGTGGAGGTGCTGGGCGGCGTGCCGGAGGTCTCCCGGCACCACGACGCGGCGCGTACGGCGTGCGTCCGGATCCTCGGCGGGCGGCTGTGCTCCGACGGCGCGCGGCGGCTTCCGGAGCCGGCCGACCTCAGGGAGGCGCTGGTGCGGCTGCCGCGCCTCTATCTCGACGAGGGCCATGCCACGGGCCCGGCCCGCGACCGGCTGGAGGCCGAGCTGCTCGACGTGGCGCTGGACCGGATCCGGGCGGACGGGGCACCCGCCGCCGAGCGGCACGGCGGCACGCTCTTCGGCACGGACGACGAGGAGTTCACCCTCCGCACCCGGCTCGAACAGAAGCTGCGCGGCCTCGCCCAGCAGGCCCGCACCCCGGACGGCCTCGGCGTCCTGGTCGACCTGGCCAACCGCGTCCGCCCGACGACCCGCGTCTGACCAGGGGGAGCCCGATGAACCGAGCAAGCGGTGCCGCCGGACCGGGCGGGCCCGCGCTGAGCGCGCTGATCGGCCAGAACTGCTATCTGCCGGCCGACTCCGGCACCGTACCGGCCCACGCGATCCTCACCGTCGAGGCCGCGGGCACGCGCCCGCTCGCCCGGCGGGCCGAGTCCGCCGAGGTCATCGTCATCGACTGCTCGGGGTCGATGAACTCGCCGAGCACGAAGATCGCGGCGGCCCGGCGGGCGGCGGCCGCGGCCGTCGGCGTGCTGCGCGACGGCACCCGGTTCGCGCTCGTCGAGGGCACCGCGCAGGCCCGTGTCGTCTATCCGGGCACCGGGCGGATGGCGGTCGCCGGACCCGACTCGCGGGCCGACGCCGCGCATGTGGCGGCCGGTCTGGTGGCCGCCGGGGGCACCGCGATCGCCAGCTGGCTGGACTGCGCGCACGGCCTGCTCGCCGCTGAGGACACCCCCATCCGGCACGCCCTGCTGCTGACCGACGGGCGCAACGAGCACGACCGGCCGGGCGAGCTGGAGCGCGTCCTGTCCGCGTGCGCGGGCCGGTTCCGGTGCGACGCGCGGGGCATCGGCGAGGCGTGGGCGGCCACCGAGCTCCGCGAGATCGCCGCCCGGCTGC
Source organism: Streptomyces sp. NPDC020379 (assembly GCF_044387105.1). NCBI lineage: Bacteria > Bacillati > Actinomycetota > Actinomycetes > Kitasatosporales > Streptomycetaceae > Streptomyces > Streptomyces sp. NPDC020379. The sequence continues at coordinate 248,581 of NZ_JBIRVR010000006.1, read as the reverse complement.
ACGGGGTGGCCGACGCGGTCGAGAACGACTCCGACCTGGAGGCGGAGTTCCGCACGATGATGACCAGCGCCATGGCCAAGGCACTGCCGGACGTACGGATCCGGGTCAGCCTGCGCGACGGCAGCGAACTCCGCTTCGTCAAGCAGGTCTTCCCCACCGAGCTCGACCTCACCGCCGAGGGCGTGCGGACGGACGGGCGCACATGGGAGTTCCCGACCGGGGCGTGGGGCGACGAGTCCCGCGATTTCCACCTGTGCGTCACGGCCGACCCGGACGGCGACCCGGCGGGCGAGGAACTCCAGCTCGCCCTGGTCACGTTGGTGACGCCGGGCACCGACACGGCTCCCGCGCCCGTCGCGCTGCCGGCCCCCTGCCAGCTGAAGGTCGTATGGACCGACGACCGCGCCCTGTCGACCCGCGTCCACCCCCGCGTCGCGCACTACGACGGGCACGCGGAGCTGGGCCGGTCCGTGGTCGCCGGGTGCGAGGCGTACGAACGCGGCGAGCCGGACGCGGCGGAGGCCGCGTGGGGGCGGGCGGTGCGCCTGGCGCACGAGCTGGGTGACGAGAAGACGCTGCGCAGACTACGGCGCCTGGTGACCGTCACCGACGCCGCACGCGGCGAGGTCCGGGTGCGGCCCGGCCTGTCGACCGGCGACCTCAACGCGGCCTGGGTGACCGCCGACCACAGCACCCAGTGGACCGAGGAGACCCAGCAGCCACCGCCCCCGGCGGCAGCCCCGGACCTGGTGTGCCCGCGGTGCACCCGCCGCTCGGCGGCCGGGGCCAACGTCTGCGCGGAGTGCGGGCACCGCTTCTCCCCTCCGCCCGCGGGCCCGACGGCATGAACGGCGCCTCCGGCACCCGCCCGTACCTCATACGGCGCCTGGCCGCCCTCCTCGCCGGCACCCTGATCGCCTGCGCGGCCCTGCTGACCGCGTACTACGGCGTCAGCCGCAACTCCCCCGCGGTGAACGGCCGGACGACCCCGGCCATCGTGGAGATCGCGGCCGCCGAGACCTCGCTTAAGGCGTCGTTCACCGCCGCGAAGGCCGGCCTGACCGGCCCGGCCGGTCCCGTCGAAGGGGCGGGCGAGGAGTACCGGGCCCAGCTCAACGCCGCCAACCAGGCGCTGGAGAAGGCGACCATCGACACCGTCGCGGGCGACGACGGCCGGCAGACCCTGCGCACAGCCTCCGGCCTCGTCTCCTCGTACGGCTATCTCATCGAGCAGGCCGTCCGCAGCGGCACCGACGCGGCGCTGCGCGACGCGTACCTGGCGAGCGCCCACTCCACGCTGACGCGCCCCGGCGGCGGCATCGTGGACCGCCTCGAAGAGGTCCAGCGGGAACAGCTCGACGTGCTGAACCGGCAGGTGTCGTTCGGCTGGCTGCTGACCCTGGCCTGGACCGTGGCCCTCGCCCTGTGCGCGGGGCTGGGCTGGCTGCTGGCCGACACCCAGCGCACGCTGCGCCGCCGGTTCCGCCGCCGCGTCAACCCGGCCCTGGCCGCGGGCACGGCGCTGCTGACCGCCCTCGCGCTGACGCTGGCCGTCTTCGCCGTCCAGATCCAGGGCCGGCTGCACACGGCGGCCGCGCGCATCGAGCACGACCGGACGCACGGCGGAACAGGCGCAAAGACCCTCCACCAGGTCGAAGACGCCCTGCGGAGCACCCAGTGGCGGGCGGCGCTCACGGGCTACGTGGTGCTCGCGGGCGTGCTGATCGCCGCGCTGGTCCTGATCGGGCTCCAGCCGCGCATCGACGAATACCGCTTCCGGCACCCGGTCCCCGCCCGGCACGCCGAGAGCCCGATGAGCGTGCTGCTGGGCGCGCGGGACCGCGGGCAGCCGGTCACCGCCGCCCTGCTCGCCTTCTGGCTGCTGGCGATCGGGGCCGTGGCCTACGGCGACCGGCAGGGCGAGCACCCGGCCCGGGTGACGGTGCTCGCCTCCTGGTCCGGCCTGGAGCAGCAGCGCTTCGAGAAGGTCCTCAGGGCCTTCGCCGAGCGCACGCACCACGCCGTCAGCGTCAGCTATCAGGGCACCACCGCCCAGCGCGAGCTGCTGCTCTCCCAGGAACGCACCGGCGACCCGCCCGACATCGCCATCCTGCCCAGCCGCGGCGAGGCCGCCGACTACGCCGCGCGCGACGCGCTCACGCCCCTCGACGGCGTCCTGCCGAAGAGCACCCTGGACGCGTACGGCCCGCAGTGGACCTCCCGGGCCGGCGGCCGGGTCTACGCCGTACCGGTCAAGGCCGACCTGAAGAGCATCGCGTGGTACGACGCCGCCGCCCCGCCCCGGGACCTCACCGCCCTCGCCGCCGACGGCGCCCACTGGTGCGCGGGCATGGGCGGCGACGACACCTCCGGCTGGCCGGGCACCGACTGGATCGAGGACATCCTCCTCCAGCAGAGCGGCACGCGGGTCTACGAACAGCTGGCGAACGGCGAGCTCTCCTGGGACTCCGACGTCATGGCCAGGGCCTGGGGAACCTTCGGCTCCGTCTTCACCGCGGGCCCGGCGCGGACGGCCCTCGCCGAGGACTACACCCAGGGGCTCTTCCACTCCTCCGGCCCCGGCGCGTGCGTGCTGGAACACCAGGGCACGTTCATCCGCAGCGGCTATCCGAAGGACCGGCACCCCGACTTCGTCCCCAGCCCGCGGGTGCTGCCCGGCGCGGACCCGCACTCCACCGCGCGCGAGGTCTCGGCGGACTACGCGGCGCTCTTCCACGACAGCCCACAGGCGCGGGACCTCCTGCGCTTCCTGACCACGCGGGAGGCCCAGCGGGTCTGGTCCGAACCGGACAAGGACCGCCCGGGCAACCCCTTCCGTCCCTTCTTCCCCTTCTTCAAGAACCGCCCCCCGGTGCCCGTCCCCGCCGACGAGCCGCTGAACGCCCACATCGACCGCGAGCTCCGTGGCGCGGGCGCGCTGTGCCTCGACGCGTCCGACTCGATGCCGCCGCGGATGCGGTTCGCCTTCCAGCACGGGGTTCTCGACTACCTGAGCGCGCCGGGGCCGTCGAAGCTCGGCGAAGTCCTGCGGGACTTGGAGAAGGTGCGCGGAGGGATCCCGATGCGCGGGGGGCATGTGTGCGGCACGACGTAGCCCTGCGGGCAGCTTCTTCCCCAGCCCCGCCCCTTCCCGAAACCGGGGAGACCCCGGACCCCAGCGGCCTGCGGCCGCGTCCTCAAACGCCGGACGGGCTGGATTTCCAGCCCGTCCGGCGTTTGAGGACAACGCGCGAAGCGTGTTGCGGGGGTCTGGGGGCTTGCCCCCAGTTTCGGGAAGGGGCGGGGCTGGGGAAGAAAAAGCGCCCCGCCGCCGACGGGTCAGTGCGCCAAGTTCTCTGGGCAACCCGTACCGCGAGGCAGTTTGTAAGGCGAGGCGATCCGATACGTGCCGGCCCGCGGAGCGTAAAGCATCGTCCAGTCATCCTCGGGCTCCCCCTCCCGCGGCTCCTGCACCTGCTTCACCAGGCACCCGTTCACATTGACCGCCGGCTCCCCGTGCGGCCCCGGCTTCGGCGGCTGGACGGCCTTGCCGTCCTTGTCGACGACGCTCAGCCACGGGGAGTACGGGATCCGGATGAGCACCGGGCCCGCGGACTTCACGGTGATCGTGACCTCGTTGGCCTCGACGCGGTCCACGACGGCCGGCGGGTCGGCGAGCGGGGTCGGCGCGTCGACCGCGTAGACCCGCCAGTTGTCGTCGGACCACACCTGCCGCAGGTACGGCTGGCCCTTGACGACGAGCTTGGCCTCCGCCTTGGCGGCGTCGTCGGGCTCGCCGGTGGGCAGCACGACGTAGTGCACGGCCCAGCGGTCGAGCCAGGCGCGGTAGCTGGAGGGGTTGAGCAGGTCGGGCTCGTAGAAGAGCGGGTTGCGCTCGCGGTCCGCCTGCCGGTTCCAGCCGCGGGCCAGGTTGACGTACGGCGCGAGGGCCGACGCCTCGCGGTGGCTGCGGGCGGGCACGACCTCGACGCGCCCGCGGTCGGCGTCCAGCTTGTGCAGCCGGTCGACCAGGGGCGCGAGCTCCCGCGCCCAGGAGGCGGCGGGCGTGGTGTGCATGATGTCGCCGATCGCGCTGGTGGCCTGCCAGATCGTGCAGGTGAGCACGGCGAGGACGAGCGCCGTCCAGCCCCGGGCCGAGCGCAGCAGCTCCGCCCGCGGCGGAACCTTTCGCTCCGTGAGGACGGCGACGAGCACGACCCCGCCGAAGACCATGCCGAGCCGGGAGATGTTCGTGCCGATCTGCGACGGGATCAGCCAGACCAGCAGCACACCGAGGACGTAGAGCGCCGACACCATCCGCACCGTGCGCCACCGCCTGGGCACGAAGACGACCCCGAAGATCCCGCTGAGCAGCGGCAGGATCGCCGAGGGAAAGAACATCGGCTGCTGGCCGGAGAAGGGGAACAGCCAGGCCGACAGGGCGACCACCGCGACCGGCGGCAGCCCCAGCGCGTACGCCGCGGGACGGCGCTTGCCGAGCCACAGCGCGGCCGCCACGATGCCCACGAAGAGACCGGCGACCGGGCTCCCCGCGGTGGCCAGCGCGGCCGCCGCCCCGGCGAGCGCGGCCCGCCCCCACTTGTACCGGCCCTCGTCGCGCCACCGCGCGGGCCACGCGAAGATCGCGGCCACGGCCGCCAGCCCGAACATCATGCCGAGCCCGAACGTCACCCGCCCGGAGATCGCGTTGCCGGTCAGCGCGAGCGCGCCGTAGAGCGCGGGCCACAGGGGCCGCCGCACGGCGCGGCTGCGCACCAGCAGCAGGGCGATCAGCCCGGCGGACACCGTGCCCGCGATCATCATGGTGGGCCGGACGCCGAGCTGGGCCATCAGATACGGCGAGATCGCGCTGTACGAGACGGGGTGCATCCCGCCGTACCAGGAGAGGTTGTACGCCGACGACGGGTGCTGGAGCGCGAACTCCGCCCAGGCGTCCTGGGCGGCCAGGTCCCCGCCGCTGTTGGCGAACACCAGGATCCACAGCACGTGCAGCAGCGCGGCCACGAGGAGCGTGGTGAGCACCGGCCGCGCGGCGAGGGTGCGGGCGGCGTGCAGCAGGCGCTCCCGCACGCTCCCGCCGCCCTGCGGCGGGCGGTCGGGTACCCGTATCCGGGAGGGGGTGTCCTTCTTGCCGGACGGCTCCTCCGGTTTCCCGGCGCGCGTCGGCCCCACGGTGGTCACTGCTGCTCTCCCCGTCTCCCCCGAGGTCTTCCCCCATCTTCACGCTGTCCCGGTTGCCACGGGTAGCGGCACGGCGTTCCGGCCGTACTCAAACCCTCGCGACGCTAGCACGCCGGGCCGAAGCGGCCTTCACCGAGAAAGGGCTCCTGGTCCGTACGCACTCGTACGGACCAGGAGCCTCGCGTTCCCTCTGCCCGGCGACTCAGCCGAGGCGCGTCAGCTTCGCGCCGAAGCCGGGCTCGGCCAGCGGCTTCTGGAGGGCCACCGGCACCTTCACCGCGTTCGGGCCGCTGCCCACGGTCAGCTCGCCGACCTCGGTGCCCGCCTTCGCGGAGTGCGGCACGGGCTTGTCGCCCTTGCCGACGACGAGCTTCGCGGTCATGCCGGGCCAGCCGACACCGGTGAGGTCGCGGGTGGCGACGACCGGGGTCTTCCCGCCCAGGCCGTCGTCGACGTAGCCCACGACATCGCCCTTGCTGACGAGCTTCGCCGAGGTCAGCGCGTTCTGCACGTCCTCGATCATCTTGTAGCTGACCTTCTTGACCAGCTTCAGGCTCATCTCGGCGTTGACGTCGGGACCGCCCTTGAAGTGCTGGGCCATCGTGACGCCGAGGATCAGGTTCTCCTTGCCGTTGATGGTCCGCTTGGCGGCCCACATCAGCGTGCCGCCGGCCGGGGTGGAGGAACCCGTCTTGATGCCGAGGCCGCCCGGCTTGATCAGCAGCTCGTCGTTGTTGTTGTTCAGGTGCTGGCCACCGGCGACGTTGGTGTTGGGCTTGGCCACGATCTCCCGGAAGACGTCGTCCTTCATGACCTCCTCGGCCAGCTTCAGCTGGTCGACGGCCGTGCTCTTGGTCGTCTCGTCCAGGCCGCTGGGGTCGGTGTAGGTCGTGTTGGTCATGCCCAGCGACTTCGCCGCGTCGTTCATCTTCGCGACGAACGCCTCCTTGGACTGGGCGTCCCAGCGGGCCAGCAGGCGGGCCGCGTTGTTGCCCGAGGGGATGAGCAGCATCTGGAGCAGGTCGTACTCCGAGACCTTCTCGCCCTGCTTCAGGGTCACCAGGGACTCGTCCTTGGCGTGCGAGTCCTGCTCGGCCTGCGCGTCGACCGGGATGTCGGGACCCTTGTCGCCCTTCTTGAGCGGGTGACCCTTGAGGATCACGTACGCGGTCATCACCTTGGCGACGCTCGCGGTCGGCGTGGGCGTCTCGTCGCCGTACGTGCCCAGGCTGCCGACCCCGGCGACCTTGGCCGCGGCCTGGCCCTGGTCGGGCCACGGCATGGCGAACTTCTGGCCCTGGAAGGTGTACGTGGCCTTCGCGGAGTCCGTCGTCAGCTTCGGGGCGGGCAGCGGGCGGAACGCCTGCACGACGCAGAAGATGATCGCCAGCAGCGCCACGATCGGCGTGTAGATCTTCACGCGGCGCAGCGTGCTGCGGACCGGGGTGGGCTCCGGCGGCGGCGTGTTCGTCAGCTGCGCGAGCAGGTCCAGCGGCGCGGCGGGCTGCGCGGGCGGGGCGTCCGCCCCGGGCTTCGGGCCGGCCGGCTCCTGCGGCTTCGCCGGCGCCTTCGGATTCGCCTTCGGCGGGGCGGGGGGCGGGGTGACCGTGACGGGTATGGCCGGCTTCCCGGCGGATTTCGCGGGCGCGCCGTCCAGAGACTTCAGCGGCACGAACTGGCTGGTGCGCTCGGAGTCCGACTCGGCCGCGGGCGCCTTCGGCGCCTTCATCAGCGCGGTGGGCTGGTCGTCGGAGCCGCGCTTGGCGGGAGCGGCCTTGACCGCGCCGAAGACGGCGGTGGGCCGGTCGGCGGCGGGCTTGTCGCCCTCGGCCTTCGCGGAACCGTCCTTCTCGGTGCCGGCCTTCTCCGCGCCGTCCTTCGCCTTCGGGCGCACCGCGCCGAAGACGGCGGTGGCCTGGTCGGCCGCGGGCTTGCCGGCGGCCTCGGGCTTGTCCTCGGTGTCGGTCGCCCGGACCCAGCGGGGCTTCTGAGCGCCGTCGCCGGACTTGCCGGAAGCGGCGGCGGGCTTGTCGGCGTCGGCCTGCTCGCCGTCCGCCTTCGGGCGCAGGGTGCCGAAGACGGCGGTGGCGTGGTCGGCGGCGGGCTTACCGGCGCCGTTCCCGTTCGCGGGCTTGCCGGCGTCGGTCTTGTCGCCATCAGCCTTGTCGCCGGCGCCCTTCGGACGCACCGTGCCGAAGACGGCCGTGGCGCGGTCGGCGGGCTTCCCCGAGCCGTTCGCGGGCTTGCCGGCGTCGGCCTCGGCGGCCTCGTCACCGGCGGACTTGTCGGCGTCGGCCTTCGGGCGCAGGGTGCCGAAGACAGCGGTGCCGCGGTCGGCGGCGGGCTCGGGCTTCTTGTCGTCGTCCGCGGGCTCGTCCGCGCCGGCGTCGTCGTCCGTCTCGGCCGCGTCGGCCACCCACGCCGCGACGGCGGCCTTCAGGCGCGCGTCACCGCCGCGCACGGCCGCCTTGCCCGGGTCCTCGCCCGGCGAAACGGGCGGCTTTTCGTCGGAATCCGCGGCCGCCCGCCCGGGGGATTCCTCGGACTTCGAAGGCCGCGCGTCGGACGCGGCGGAGGTTTCCGATTCCCGGAAAACCCCCATCCGCGGGTCGCGCCCACCTTCAGTCGTCTCCCCCGACGACTTCCGCTGCTCCGACTTGTCGGGGGACTCGCCCGCCACCGATGCCTCCTCGAATTCCCACGCCATACACGCCATACACGCCGTCACGGGGCGCGACTGCCCCGCCCCGGACCTTCACAACGCTTACCAGTGTCCTTCGTCGCCGCCTCGCCACCGCGCAACCGCACCGTCAAAGGGCTTCGACTGGCCTCACCGACGTGCTAGACGAGACGACATACCTACCGGTTCCCACCCGAAGCCACCACGCGCTCTCGACAGACCAATGTGAGAGGGGTCACCCTGTCACTCATCCACGCGGGGAGGCATGGATGGGCAGGAGCCGCAGAACAATTCCGGAGGAGCTTCTGCTGCTCGCCCTGGACCCGGCCACGGGTACCACGGCGCAGCCGCAGTCGCTCGACCTCGGTCTCGCCGGGGCACAGCTCGTCGAGCTGGCTCTGGCCGGACGGATAGCCCCAGACGGGGATCGTATCGCCGTGGTGATGCCACGGCCGACAGGAGATCCGACCCTGGACTCCGCACTGGAGCTGCTGCGTCGCCGCGGCAGCCCGGTCCGCGCCGTCCACTGGATCGGCGGGCCCCGGCTGGGGCTGCGTCAGACGTATCTCACGCACCTGGAGCGGTGCGGCATGGTGCATGCCGTGGCGGGCCAGATGTGCGGGGTGCTGCCGACGACCCGTTATCAGGCCACGGACACGGCCATCAGCCGGGAGATCAGGGCCCGGCTGGACAGCGCGATCCGCACCGGCGTGCCGCCGGACCCGCGGACCGCGGCGCTGGCCGCGCTGGCCCACGCGGTGGGTCTGGGCAAGCATCTCTACCCCGGTAACGAGGGGCGGTCGTCCCGCTCCCGGCTCCGGGACCTGATCAGGCACGACCCGATGGGCGGGCTCGTGGCCCACGCCGTCATGGACGTGCAGAACGGCGTCGCCGCACAGCCACGGCGACAGCCGGCCACGGCCGGCGGCGGCAACGGCTCAGGACGCCGCTCGACGTCCGTCCGGGCCGCGGTGGAGCCCTCCGGGGCCTCCGCTCAGCAGGTGGCGCACGGGGCGGGCGTGATGGCCCGCGCGGGCGCTTCCTGAAGCCGGTCCCCCAGCCGGTGAATCGTTAAGCCGCCAGGCAGTCCGGCATCGCGGCGATGCCGCGGCCGGCACCGCCGGCGGCCCCGGTAACACCCCCAGCACGACGCGCAGTACAGCTTCGGCAGTTTTCCGGCACGTATGTGACACACCCTCAGCTCCACCAGCTCCACCGGCCGCACCGCAGTCCTTCGGCCCGGTCCGGGAGCCGCGGAACCGCGCGGGGTGGTGGGCCTGTCGCCCGGGACGGCGGCACGGTCCGCCGCCCCGCGCACGCGTCTGCCGCCCCGCCGCGCCGCCGCACGTCACGGGCCCTTGCCGCGGGTCACCGCCGGTGGACCCTGTGTAGGCCGTTTTCCAGCGCCGCCCGGGCCAGTGGTGGCAGGCTGCGAGGTCAGGAGACAGAGCATGACGGAGCCGGAGGTGCGTCCCGTGGCGTCCAGTGTCAATCCCACCGTTAGGCGACGCCGCTTGGGGCAGGAGCTGCGCAAGCTCCGCGAACTCAAGGGCATGACCGCCGAGGAAGTGGCCGAGCGGCTACTTGTCTCGCAGTCGAAGATCAGCAGGCTGGAGAACGGCCGACGGAGCATCAGCCAGCGTGACGTCCGCGACCTGTGCGGGGTGTACGGGGTCGAGGACCACCGCATCGTCGATTCGCTGATGCAGATGGCGAAGGAGTCGCGCCAGCAAGGCTGGTGGCACGCCTTCGGCGACATCCCCTACAGCGTCTACATCGGCCTGGAGACCGACGCCGCCTCGCTGCGGGTGTACGAGGCGTCGCTGGTGCCGGGCCTGTTGCAGACCCCCAACTACGCGAGCGCGGTGACGGAAGGCTCCTGGCCTGAGGCCACGGCGGCCGACATCGAGCGCCGTGTGCAGGTCCGCATGCGACGCCAGGAGCGCATCACCGACCCCGACAACCCGCTGCGGCTGTGGGCCGTCATCGACGAGTCGGCGCTGCGCCGGATCGTGGGCAGCCGCGCCATCATGCAGGAACAGATGCGCAAACTGGTCGAGTTCAGCATGCAGCCCCACATCACCGTGCAGGTGCTGCCGTACGACGTGGGCGCGCACCCGGGGATGTACGGCAAGTTCTGCATCCTCGAATTCAACGACCCGCAGGACGCCAGCACCGTCTATCTGGAGGGCATCACCAGCGACCTGTATCTGGAGAAGCCGAATGATGTCCAGACCTACAGCGTGATGTATGAGCATTTGCGGATGCAGGCACTCAACGCCGAGAACTCACGGCAGTTCATCGAGCGGGTCGGCGAGGAGTGGGCGGCGGGCTGAGGCTCGAAAGGGCCGCACGGTACACCGCACATCCTGTTTGAGGGAAGAGGCTCCCGGGATATGCCATCCGGTCGAGTGAATGGGCCATTCATCAGCTGATGTTGGCGCGTACCGTCGTCGGCGTCCGGGAAAGCGGTCGGACCACCGGCCTTCCACCCGGGCGATATCGACAGCGACTCACCCAAGGCATGGGAGCAATCATGGCGATCCAGCAGGGAAACACCACGTGGCGTAAGTCTTCGTACTCGCTGGCCAACGGCGACTGCGTGGAGGTCGCCTCCCCCCTCCCCCGGACCATCGCGGTTCGTGACTCCAAGGAGCCGCAGCGTGCGGCGCTGACCTTCGGGCCGGACGCTTGGTCCGCGTTCGTGGCGACCGTCACCTCTGCCGCCTGATCCTTCGGCCGATCCGATTCTCTTCGCAGTCCCGTGCGGAGCCCTCTCATCCTTGCGGCTGAGGGGGCTCGGCCGTTTCTGGGGGCGGGTTCTTCGCGTTCGGGGGTTCGCCTGCGGCGGTGCGGCTGTCGGGTGCGGCCCGGCCGGCGCCTGCGGCGGGCTTTCTCCCCAGCCCCGCCCCTTCCCGGCTGCATGTGATATGCGGCTCCGCCGCGTGGGGGGCTGCGCCCCAGACCCCGCAACACGCTTCGCGCGTTGTCCTCAATCTCCCCCAGCTACCGCTGGGAGGTGCCCCCAACGGGCTGTTGTGCCGACTACGGTCCGCACAATCCGGCCCGTCCGGCGTTTGAGGACGCGGCCGCAGGGCGCTCCCGCCGCAGGCGGCAACGGCGGGTCAGCCGGGGGGCTGGGGCACACGCCCCAGTTCGGGAAGGGGCGGGTAGGGGAAGAAGCCCGCCGCAGGCGCCCACCACCCGCGACCGGGGCCCGGGGCACGCGCCCCAGCCCCCGCCACCCCTACCGCGGATACCGCCCCAGCCAAGCGGACGACTCCGCCGGACCGTGCAAGCTCGCCCCCTGCGTCAGCTCCATCGCGAAGTCGTCCGCCAGTTCAAGGATCGTCGCGCGCCCCTCCAACTCCGCCACCCAAGGCGCCGGCAGAGCCGTCTCGCCGTGCAGAGCACCGAGGAGATTGCCGCACAGGGAGCCCGTGGAGTCGGAGTCCCCGCCGTGGTTGACGGCGAGCAGGAGGCCGTGGCGTACGTCCTCCGCGACCAGCGCGCAGTAGACGCCGATGGCCAGCGCCTCCTCCGCCACCCAGCCCTCGCCCAGGGAGGCGACCCGCTCGGGCGACGGCATCCCCTGCCGCACCGCGCCGAGTGCCTGCTGGAGGGCGCCGCTGGTCTCCTCGTGGCCGGGGTGGGTGGCCAGGACGGCCAGCGCCCGCTGGACCGCGCCGTCCAGGCCGTCGCCGCGCGCCGCGCCGTGCACGATGACAGCGAAGGCACCCGACGCCAGATACCCCGACGGGTGGCCGTGCGTCTGCACGGCGCACTCGGCCGCGAGCTGGAAGACGAGCTCCGGCTCCCAGCCCACCAGCAGCCCGAACGGCGCGGAGCGCATCACCGCGCCGCACCCCTTGGAGCCGGGGTTCTTGGGTGCCTCCAAGGTGCCCATGGTGGTGTCGGCGAGGCCGGACAGGCACGCGTTGCCGGGCGCCCGCCGCGCGTACAGCCACTCCTCGCGCGCCAGCCACCCGGCGTCCGGCTCGCGCTCGTCGGGGCCCCAGGCCCGCTGGGTGGCGGCCCAGCGGAGGTGGGCGCGGTGCACGTCGGTGGGCGGGTGCCAGGCCCCCGTGTCCCGCCGCACGTGGGCCCGTATCAGCCCGTCCACGGTGAAGAGCGTCATCTGGGTGTCGTCGGTGATCGCCCCGCGCCGCCCGTACGCGGGCACGTAGTCGGTGACGCCCTCCGGCCCGTGGGTGGCGCGGATCGCGTCGAGCGAGTCGAACTCGATGCCCGCGCCGAGCGCGTCGCCGATCGCCCCGCCGAGCAGGCAGCCGCGCACCCGGGCGCGGAAGTCCTGCTGCTCCGCTCGGCTCCACAGCGCGGGGGTCGCGCCGGCGGTCGTGGTCACGTCCTGGCCTCCTGGCGTCGCTTCGTCCCGTCCGGTCGGTGCCCGGAGCGGCTACAGCACTCTAATCGAGCCCCTCGCCGGGGCCTTCAGCCCTTGGCGGGCCGGACCGTGGCCATGATCTTGTCGATCTCGGCCTCCGGAAGCGCGTCGGGCACGCCCTGGTCCGCGTAGATGACCCAGCTGTGGAACTTCCCGTCCGGCAGCTTCTCCACGATGCTCTTGGAGATCGCGGTGGCCGGAACGCAGGTGCTCGGGCGGTTGGTCACGGTCACCCTGGCCGTCGCCGTCCAGCCGTCGATGCCGTTGCGCTTCCACGGCTTGGCCTCGGACACCTCGATCCTCGGCTTGTTCGTCTTGCCGCCGTAGGCGAAGAAGCCCCAGTTACCCGCCCAGTTCCGGGCGTTCTCCTGGATGCTCAGCGACGGGTCGCCGCCCATGGTGCCGACCGTGGCGAGCTGGCCCTTGCCCGCCTCGCCGAGTGCCTTGGGGTTGGCGCTGGAGGAGCAGCCGCCCTCGCGGAAGTGGGCCACGTCGCGCATCGTGATCTCCGGCTTGCCGGACGCGTCGACGTACGACGTCATGGTGTCCCGCGGCAGGAGGTTCCACTGCGCGTCCTTGCCCGGCACGTCGTACCGGAAGCGGTACTCCCTGGCGGTCTGCGTCTGCCAGCCGGCGACCATCGGCTGCGCGCCCGAGGGGGCCGGGCTGTCGCCGCCCGTGGGCTTCTCGCCCTTCTTGGCGCCCGGGTCGGGGGCGATGACGCTCCGCCCCTTGTCGTCCTTCTTGGCCTCGTCGCTCTTCTTGTCGTCCTTCAGCAGGAAGAACGCGCCACCGCCGACGACGGCCAGCGTCACGACGCCGCCGACGACGGCGAGCAGGGTCTTATTGCTCTTCCCCTGCGGCGCGGGCGCGGGCGGGGGCGGCTGCATGCCGTACGGGGACGGCGGCCGCATGCCCGGCGGAGGCGGCGGCTGCGTCCCGGGCGGCGGGGGCGGCTGCGTGCCCGGTCGAGGCGGCGGGGGCACGGCCGGCTGCGCGAAGACGGTCGGCTGCGCGTGCAGCCCGCCGCCGGGCGGCGGCGCCACGGCGGGCTGATCGACGGCCGTGGCCTCCGGGTACCGCTGAGATTGGTGGGGCTGCTGGGGATTCTGAGGCCAGGACATGCGCGTAACTTTATGCAGCGGACGTCGCTGATCCATTGAGGCGAATCAACAGATCAGCAACGTTCGCGACAGGGCGCGGTGCCCTAATCCTCCAGAACCGGCAGCAATTCCGGCAGGTGGCCGTCCGACGTCGCCGCCGCCGCCAGCCGTTCCCGCGGCACCTCGCCGTAGAGCGTCGTGCGCGCGCGTGCCGGGCGGCCCGCCGCCTCCGCTATCGCGACCAGGTCCTGGACAGAGCGGTACGAACCGTAAGAAGAGCCCGCCATGCGGGAGATGGTCTCCTCCATCAGCGTGCCGCCCAGGTCGTTCGCCCCGGAGCGCAGCATCTCCGCCGCGCCGTCGGCACCCAGTTTGACCCAGCTCGTCTGGATGTTGGTGATGTGCGGGTGCAGCAGCACCCGGGCCATCGCCGTGACCGCCCGGTTGTCGCGCATCGTCGGGCCGGGGCGGGCGATGCCCGCGAGGTAGACGGGGGCGTTGGTGTGGATGAAGGGCAGGGTCACGAACTCCGTGAATCCGCCCGTCTCCTGCTGGATGCGCGCGAGCGTCCGGAAGTGGCCGAGCCAGTGCCGGGGCTGGTCCACATGCCCGTACATCATCGTGGACGAGGACCGGATGCCCACCTCGTGTGCCGTCCTCACGACGTCGATCCACGTCGCGGTGGGCAGCTTGCCCTTGGTGAGGACCCAGCGGACCTCGTCGTCGAGGATCTCGGCGGCCGTGCCGGGGATGGTGTCGAGCCCGGCCTCCTTGGCGGCGGTCAGCCACTCGCGGACGGACATGCCCGTGCGCGTCGCGCCGTTGACGACCTCCATCGGCGAGAAGGCGTGGACGTGCATGCCGGGGACGCGCTCCTTCACCGCGCGCGCGATGTCGAAGTAGGCCGTGCCCGGCAGGTCCGGGTGGATGCCGCCCTGCATGCAGACCTCGACCGCGCCCACGTCCCACGCCTGCTGGGCCCGGTCGGCGACCTGCGACAGGGACAGGGTGTAGGCGTCGGCGTCCGTGCGGCGCTGGGCGAACGCGCAGAAACGGCAGCCGGTGTAGCAGACGTTGGTGAAGTTGATGTTGCGCGTGACGATGTACGTGACGTCGTCACCGACCGTCGCCCGGCGCAGTTCGTCGGCGATGCGGCACAGCGCGTCGAGGGCGGGGCCGTCGGCGTGCAGCAGGGCGAGCGCCTCGGAGTCCGTGAGCTTGGTGGGGTCGTCGGCGGCCCGGGACAGGGCGGCGCGCACGTCGCCGTCGATGCGGGAGGGCACCATGCCGGGGGCGGCGGCCTCGCGCAGCGCCTCCCAGTCGCCGTACACCTCGTCGAAGTCCTCGCGCCGGTCGCCGGTCCGGCCCTCCTGGTCGATGGCGCGGTGCAGGTCCGTACGGCCCGCGGCGACGAAGACGTCCTCCGGCTCCTGCCAGGGGTGGCCCTCCACCACGGCGTCCTCGCGGGCCAGGCCCGTCTCCGGGTCGGCGAGCGCGCGGACGTGCGGCAGCAGCCGGGGGTCCAGCCAGGGCTCGCCGCGCCGCACGAACTCGGGGTAGACGGCGAGACGTTCCTTCAGTTCGAAGCCCGCGGCGGCCGAGCGCTCGGCCAGCTCCTCGATCTGCGGCCAGGGGCGCTCGGGGTTGACGTGGTCGGGGGTGAGCGGCGAGACGCCGCCCCAGTCGTCGATGCCCGCGCCGATGAGCCGCGCGTATTCGTCGTCCACGAGGTTGGGCGGCGCCTGGAGGCAGGCGGTCGGGCCCATGATGTGCCGGGCGACGGCGACGGTGGCGACCAGGTCGTCCAGCTCCGCGTCCGGCATGCCGCGCATCGCCGTGTCCGGCTTGGCGCGGAAGTTCTGCATGATGAGTTCCTGGATGCCGTGGTAGGCGCGGGAGACGCGGCGCAGCGCGAACAGCGACTCCGCGCGCTCCTCAGGCGTCTCCCCGATGCCCAGCAGCAGCCCGCTGGTGAAGGGCACGGAGCTGCGTCCGGCGTCCTCCAGGACGCGCAGCCGGACGGCCGGTTCCTTGTCGGGCGAGCCGTAGTGCGGGCCGCCGGGCTCGCTCCACAGCCGCTCGGCCGTGGTCTCCAGCATCATCCCCATCGAGGGGGAGACCGGCTTGAGCCGCTGGAAGTCCGTCCAGGTCATGACGCCCGGGTTGAGGTGGGGCAGCAGCCCGGTCTCCTCCAGGATGCGGATCGCCATGGCGCGGACGTACGCGATGGTGTCGTCGTACCCCTCGGCCTCCAGCCACTCGCGTGCCTCGGGCCAGCGGTCCTCGGGCTTGTCCCCGAGGGTGATCAGCGCTTCCTTGCAGCCGAGCTCGGCGCCGCGCCGGGCGATGGCCAGCACCTCGTCGGGCGACATGAACATCCCGTGGCCCGCGCGGCGCAGCTTGCCCGGCACGGTGGCGAAGGTGCAGTAGTGGCACTTGTCGCGGCACAGGCGGGTGAGCGGGATGAAGACGCTCTTGGAGTACGTGATGACACCGGGCCGCCCGGCGGCTTCCAGCCCGGCGTCGCGCACGCGCGCGGCGGACGCGCACAGGTCGTCGAGATCCGCGCCGCGTGCCTGCAACAGCACGGCGGCCTCGCTCACGTCCAGCGCCACCCCGTCGCGTGCGCGCCTGAGCGCCCGCCGCATGGCGTTGGCGGTGGGTCCTGCCTGCGAGTTTTCGTGGGCACGGGAAGTCATTGTCCGAGCCTATGCGACGGGGTCGCGGGCGGCTCTGGGGCACCGTCAGTAACCCCCACGGGGTCTGTGTCCGCGGGTACGGCTCCGCCGCTGGGCGCCTGCGGCGGGCTTTTTCCCCAGCCCCGCCCCTTCCCGAAACTGGGGGTGATCCCCCAGACCCCCAGCAACACGGCTTCGCCGCGTTGTCCTCAAACGCCGGACGGGCTGGATTTCCAGCCCGTCCGGCGTTTGAGGACGCGGCCGCAGGCCGCTGGGGTCCGGGGTCTCCCCGGTTTCGGGAAGGGGCGGGGCTGGGGAAAAGCGACCGGTCACAGAAAATCCGCATGCGCGTCCAGCGCCCGAAGCACCTCCCCCTCCCCCGCCGACGGCAGCCCCACCACGACCTCCCGCAACCCCAACTCCGCGAAATGCGAAAGCTTCCCCGCCGACGGCCGCACCGCGTACGGCACGACCTCCGGCTCGCCCAGCCGCCCGGCCTCCTCCCACGCCGCCCGCAGCTGCGGGATCGCGTCCCGCAGGCCGCTGCCGCCCACCGGCAGCCAGCCGTCCGCGTACTCCGCGATGTGCGCGAAAAGCTTCGGGCCGGCCGCGCCGCCGATGAGGATCCGGGGGCCGACCAGCGGCTCACCGCCCTTCCGGGCGCGCGGCGGGCGCACCGGCTTGGGGTGGGCCCAGCTCGCGCGTACGGAGCCGAACTCTCCCTCGTACGCGGTCGGTTCGTCCGCCCACAGGGCCCGCATCAGCGCCATCCGGTCGCGGACCAGCTCGCGCCGCCGCGCCCAGGGCACGCCGTGGTCGGCGGCCTCCTCCACGTTCCAGCCGAAGCCGATGCCGAGCGTGAAGCGGCCGCCGCTGACGTGGTCGAGGGTGGCGGCCTGCTTCGCGAGGTGGACCGGGTCGTGCTGGGCGACGAGCGCCACGCCCGTGCCGAGCGTGATCCGCTCGGTGACCGCCGCCGCCTGGCCGAGCGCCACGATCGGGTCGAGCGCGCGGCCGTACTCGCGCGGCAGCGGGCCGCCCATCGGCGCGGGGGTGTCGCGGCTGACGGGGATGTGCGTGTGTTCGGGGAGGTAGAGCCCGTCGAAGCCGCGCTGTTCCAGCTCGCGCGCGAGCCGGACGGGGCTGATCGTCTCGTCGGTGAGAAAGACCGTGGTGGCAATCCGCATCCGGGGCACCTCCGTCGGGGCTGTGGCTGGCGCGGGGTGACGTGGGTCACCCCCGGGTTCCGGCTGTCACCGTATGCCCAACGGAGCGTCAGGGGGGCCGACCGGGCGGTCGCGCCATGCGACTGTCGTAATCCCGCCTTACCCGTACGGCCCTCCCGGGGCCCGACGAGCCCGCCCGGGACCGTCCGCGGACCGCAATCCACCCGCCCGCGCCCGTTCCCCCGCGCGCCACCCGGGCGTACAACGGTGTCCCTGGCGGCCCTCCCTTCCAGCCGGAGGCACAGATGCGCAGACGTGAACTGCTGAGGATCACCGCGGGCGCCGCGGGCGCGCTCACGCTCGAAGGCGTGACGTTCGCCCACGCCGACGCGCGGACCGGCGGCGAGGAGTCCCGCAAGGTCACCGGCCGGCTGCCGACCGGTGCGCCGGACTACGTCTACCTCCCGGTGGAGGTGCCGGACGGCGTCCGGGAGCTGGCCGTGTCCTACACCTACGACCGGCCGGCCGTCCCGTCCGGCACCCAGGGCAACGCCTGTGACATCGGCGTCTTCGACGAGCGCGGCACGGAGCTGGGCGGGCGCGGCTTCCGGGGCTGGTCGGGCGGGGCGCGTACGGAGTTCGCGATCAGCGCCGAGCGGGCGACGCCCGGCTATCTCGCGGGTCCCGTGCGGGCCGGGACCTGGCATGTGGTCCTCGGGCCCTACACGGTCGCGCCACAGGGCCTGGCGTACGAGGTCACGGTGACCCTCCGCTACGGCCCGGCGGGCCGTACGCCAGCCCCGGTGCACCCGCCGCAGCGGGCGAAGGGGCGGGGGCGTGCGTGGTACCGCGGGGACAACCACCTGCACAGCGTCCACTCCGACGGCAAGCGCACCCCCGCCGAGATCGCGGCCGCGGCGCGCGCCGCCGGGCTGGACTGGATCACGACGACCGAGCACAACACGACGTCCGCGCACGGCGCGTGGGAGGGGCTGTGGGGTGACGACCTGCTGATCCTCACCGGCGAGGAGATCACCACGCGCAACGGCCACGTGGTGGCCCTCGGCACCGACCCCGGCGTCTTCCTCGACTGGCGCTACCGCGCCCGGGACCACGCCTTCGGCCGCTTCGCGCGTGCCATCCGCCGGGCGGGCGGCCTGGTCGTCCCCGCCCATCCGCACGCGACGTGCGTCGGCTGCGGCTGGAAGTTCGGCTTCGCCGACGCCGACGCGGTGGAGGTGTGGAACGGCCCGTTCACCCCGGACGACGAGATCGCGATCGCCGAGTGGGACAACACGCTCGTCGCCTCCGTGCGCCAGGGCGGACCCTGGCTGCCCGCCATGGGCAACAGCGACGCCCACCGCGAGCCTCAGGTCGTCGGCCTGCCGCAGACGGTCGTGCTCGCCGACGACCTCTCCCGCCCCGCGCTCCAGGAGGCCATCCGCTCCGGCCGCAGCTGGATCGCGGAATCCTCGGCGGTGAAGCTGTCGTTCACGGCGACGGGCGACCGGGGCGCGCACGCGGGCATCGGCGAACGGCTGCGCGTGGACGCCGGTTCGCCGGTCGTGGTGCGGCTGGAGGTGACCGGCGCCCCGGGCTGCACGGCGAGCTTCGTGACGGACCAGGGGCAGCTCTTCACCGCGCCCGTCCCGCCCGACGGCCGCGTCGAGTGGCGGACGACGCCGTCGTACGCGGCGTACGCGCGGGCCGAGGTCCGGCACGCGTCGGGGGACATGGCGGCGATGACGAACCCCGTCTTCCTGGGCCACGAGTGATGCGGCTAGCAGGGGGACCCTTACGGGGCGTTGCCCCGGCCGGAGCGCCCCGCGCCCCCGAAGATGGGCCGAGCCGCCTGTGGCTCACCCGTCGACGAGAAGAAGGCGTTCCATGCGTGCTCACATCCGTAAGCCTGTCATCGCTGGTGTCCTGACCGCCGGGGCGCTGCTCGGGAGCGCAGGTGCCGCTGCCGCCCACGACGGCTCCCCCGCCCGCGACTGGGGCGCGAGCGGGATGGTCTCGGGCCAGAACCTCCAGGTCCTCAGCGGCCTCCCGCACGCGTGCGACGCCGGCCTCGACGGGCCGGCCTTCCTCCACACGGCGGCGAGCTGCGTGCGGAGCTAGCTGTATTGCCCTGTCCGGAAGCGACGAGACCCGGCGCCCCTTCGCGGGGTGCCGGGTCTCTCGCGTGATCCGCGCTGATGCCTTCCGACAGCCGGCGCTTGACCTCAAGTTTGATCCAGGTTCTACGTTCTTTCTCACCAGCCAAGATCGACAGATGGTGAGGGCAGGACCATGGAGTACTCGCACAGCGACGCCGAGCTGGTCAACCAGCCGATCGGCTACTGGGCCACCGCCGCCGGGCGGGCCGTGGTGGGGAACATCCGGGGCGGGCTCGCGCAGTACGGGATATCGCAGCCGCAGTGGTGGGTGCTCAACCGGAATGGACAGACCCGCGAGGAGGCCACGTCCGTGCTGCTCCACTACGTCATGCCGGGCGACGACCTCGACGCCGAGATCGACGGCCTGCTCGACCGGGGGCTGATCACGCTCGGCGCGGAGAACCGCATCACCCTGACCGGCGAGGGCGAAAGGGTCCTGGCCCTGTGCACGGCCTGGCAGAAGGACGCGCATGAGCGCACCCACGACGGCATCACGGACGAGGAGTACGTCAGCGCCCTCAAGGTCCTCCAGCGAATGATCCACAACGTGGGCGGCAAGGCTTGGCACCATTAGGACGACGCGATGACCTAGGGAGACCCTCCGCATGTGGAACGGCGACGCACTCGACCTCGACGCCTATCTGGCCCGCCTCGGCCACGACGGGGACCGCTCCCCCACCCTGGCGACGCTGCGCGCGCTGCACCGGGCGCACATCCTCTCGGTGCGCTGGGAGAACGTCGAGGCGGTGCTGCGCAAGCGCCGTCCGCTCGACCTCGCGTCGGTCCAGGCCAGGCTGATCGGCAGCCCGCTCGGCGGTACGTGCTTCGAGCACGTCACCCTCTACGCGGCGGCCCTGGAGCGCCTCGGATTCCGCTTCTTCGCGGTCCAGGGCCGGGTCCAGCTGGGCGCGACCACCATCAGGCCCGCGACGCACGCCATGGTGATCGTGGAACTGGAAGGCAAGCGCTGGCTCAGTGACATCGGCTTCGGGGCGAGCCCGCTGGAGCCCATCGAACTGACCGACGCGACGGACACGACGGACGGCGTATGGGCGTACCGGCTGCGCCGCGAGGAGGTCACGCCCGGCGCCGACGGGTGGGCGCTCTACCAGCCGGCGAGCGAGGGCGACGGCTGGCTGGTCCGGCACACGTTCACGCTCGACCCGCAGTATCCGGCCGACTTCCGGGTGACGAACCACTACGGCGCGAGCAGCCCGCAATCCCCTTTCAGCAACCGCCTCGTGGCACAGCGCCTCCATCCGGACCGCCTGCACATGCTCGACAACCTCACCCTGACCACGACGAGGCCCGGCGCCCGCCCGGAGAGGCGGGAACTGGAGCCGCGCGAGGTGCCGAAGGTGCTGGCGGACGTCTTCGGGATCGAGCTGCCGGCGGTGGACGCGGGGCTGTTGCTGCGCAAGCTGGGCTGATGCGCGGTCGGTTCGGACCCTGGTGACGACGGCCGCCGCCGAGGCCCCGCGCCGGGGCCCGACGGCGCGTGGCGTCAGGCGGACCGGCTGACGTCGTCGAAGTCGGTGGAGGCCGACAGTTCGGCCCATGCCAGCATGTCGCGCTCGAAGGCGTCGCGTCCGGCCTGGACGTACCGGAGCGCGTCGGTGCCGAGCAGCAGGCGCGCCGGCGGCTGCTCGGCCGCCACGATCCGCAGCACGGCGGCCGCGGCCTTGTCCGGGTCGCCCGGCTGCTGCCCCCTGCCCTGGATGCGCCGGGCGCGCAGCGGCTCGAACAGCTCGTCGTAGTCGGCGATCGCGCGGGGCGCGCGGACCATCGAGCGGCCGGACCAGTCGGTGCGGAAACTGCCCGGCTCCAGGGCGGTGACATGGACGCCGAGGGCGGCGACCTCCTTGCCGAGCGTCTCGAGTATGCCCTCCAGCGCGAACTTGCTGCCGTGGTAGAAGCTGAGGCCCGGCATGGTGGTCAGCCCGCCCATCGAGGTGACGCCGATGATGTGGCCCGAACGGCGCTTCCGCATGTGCGGCAGCACGGCCTTGATCACCGCCACGGTTCCATAGACGTTCACCTCGAACTGGCGGCGGAGGTCGTCCATCGACGACTCCTCGAAGAGGCCCTCATGGCCGTAGCCGGCATTGGCGACGAGGACGTCGACCGGGCCCAGGTCGCGCTCGGCCTCCGCCACGACCGTGCCCACCGCGTCATGGTCGGTCACGTCCAGGACGCGGGCGTGCGCGTCGCCGGCGAGCGCCTCGAAGACCCGTGCGTCGGCGGGCGTGCGCACCGTGCCCACCACCCGGTGGCCCGCGGCCAGCGCGCCGCACGCGAACGCGCGGCCCAGGCCGGTGCTGACGCCGGTGATCAGAAATGTCTTGGTGTCCGACACAGGAGTTCCCTTCGTACGGTGCGAACGGAGGCCGGCCGGGGCGGTTGGGCCCCGGCCGGGCTCGACGCGTTCCACTTCAGCACCGGAATCGGCCGCCGACCGGCTTCAAGGGGGTCCGCTTCGCCCTGGGGACAGCCGGACCGGGGGACTGCCAGTCCCCCCTTCGCCGGGCGTCGGGGCGATCTTTGGCCCTATCGTGAACGGCATGGACCGCAACACAGCACTCGGTGAGTTCCTCCGCTCCCGGCGGGCACGGATCACCCCGCGCCAGGCGGGCCTGCCCGACGACGGCGGCTCCCGGCGGGTGCCGGGACTGCGCCGCGAAGAGGTCGCGCAGTTGGCGGGCGTGAGCGTCGACTACTACATACGCCTGGAGCGCGGACGCCCGCTGAACGTCTCCGAGACCGTGCTGGACGCCGTCTCCCGCGCGCTGCGCCTCGATCCCGTCGAACGCACCCACCTCTTCCAGCTCGCCAGGCCCGCCGCGGGCCGCCCCCGCCGCGCGGCGACGCGTCCGCAGCCGGTCCGCCCGGGGCTGCGCGACCTGCTCCGGATCCTGGAGCACACCCCCGCCCTGGTGCTGGGGCGGCGGCTGGACGTACTCGCGTCCAACCGGATGGCACGCGCGCTGCTCACCGACTTCGACGCGCTGCCGCACCGCGAGCGGAATCTGGTGCGGTTCATGTTCCGCGACGAGACCGCGCGCTCGCTGTACACCCACTGGGAGACCCACGCCCAGGACATCGTCGCCTCGCTCCGGCGCGACGCCGGACGCCATCCCCACGATCCGCTGCTGGCCGAACTCGTCGGCGAACTCTCCATCGCCGACGAGGACTTCCGCCGCTGGTGGGCCGACCAGAACGTCTACCGCCACACGCACGGCAGCAAACACTTCCACCACCCGGTCGCGGGCCCGCTCACCCTCAATTACGAGTCCCTCACCCTGCCGGCCGACCCGGACCAGCGGCTGAGCGTCTACACGGCCGAGGAAGGCTCCAGTTCGGAAGAGGCCCTGCGGCTGCTGGGCGCGTGGGTTCGGCAGCCGGAGAATGCGCATGGGGAGCACGCGGATCTTTAGGCGTGCGCCTTCGCGGTGACCGGCGTCCGCGCCGGGGTTTACGCGAGGCCGTGCGCGGCGGTTCGGTGGGAGGCGAGGCGGGTGTTCGCCTCGCGCATGCCGAGCCAGTCTTTACGCACCTCCAACTGGTAGCGCAGCTCGACGAGTTCAAGGCAGGCGGGGCAGGTCTCGGACGGGGCGAGGACGATGACGCCGGGCCCTGACGAGCCGGCCACGGCGACGAGGCCGCGGCGCAGGCGGCGCTGCTCATGGCGAAGGGCTTCGGCGGCTCGGCCCAGGCTTCTGACGCAGGCGATCGCGGATACGTATCCGTCACCGGGCCCGAGCCGCAGCCGGTAGCGGGCTTCCCGCACGACGGCGAGGGCCTCCAGCCGCACGGGGTCTCCGACGGGGCGCGCGGTCGCGGCGGTCTCGACGTCGGCGGCGGTCGTGGTGATGAAGCGGCGGAGACAGGCCGTGAGCCATGTCAGTCGGCCTGGGGGTGCGAGCAGCCGTTGCATGGCGTTGGCCTCGCGGATCACGTCATCGATGACGGTGTCGTCGGGTGGGGTGAGCCCTCCGCCGAGGTGGCTGGTGTGGGGGAACGGAGGCATGGGGGAGCTCCTAGGGCAGCGGTGGGGAGGGGAGACGTCCGCCTCCGGCTGATCAGGACCGGGGCAAGAACAACGTTCCCGTAGCGCTGACTTCAGGTGCAACCTGCGCAGAGAATCCAGGGAAAACTGGCATATGTCGAATCCGAGCAAGGGCCCTCGGGCGGGGCACAGGGGGTGGAAGACTGCCAACTGGGCGGTTCTCAAGGGGCTTCAGCGAACCGCCGAAGGCACACAGGGACGCGTCACCGGGGAACAGAGGCGCGACACCGGGGTACACACCGGGAGGGCTCGAAAGTGGCAGCACGACGCGGTCCGACGTTCCGTCGGAGGGAACTGGGGAAGGAGCTCAGGCGCCTGCGAGAGCGGAAGGGATACAGCACGAAGGAAGCGGCAGCAGCCATCGAGAGCTCGGAAACCAAGATCAACAGGGTGGAGAGCGGCCACAACCAGTTGCCCCGAGTGCGCGATCTGGAGGACCTGCTCGAGTTCTACGGCGTCACCGACCGCGCCGACCAGGAGCACATCCTGGCGCTGCACCGGGACTCGCTCAGCGCCGACTGGTACAGGCCGTACCAATACCTTCTGCCATCCGGGCATACGGTCTACGTCGGGCTGGAGTCCGATGCCCACGCGTTGCGAGCGTGGCACTCACAGGTCGTCTTCGGGCTCCTGCAGACCGAGAACTACGCCCGAGCCATTTTCACAACAGCGAAGCCTGTCGACGAGAGGACCACTCAGTTCGTCGACGAGAACGTAGCCCTCCGCATGAAACGCAAGGAAATCGTCTACGGCGATGATCCGATCGAACTGCGGGTGATCATTGAAGAGGGATCGCTGCGCCGCGTGATCGGGGGGCGGGACATCATGCTTGAGCAGTACGAGGAGATCGAGAAGCTTGCAGCACTCGATCACGTGACCGTGCAGATCCTTCCGCTGAAACTCGCCACGTACCGCTCGTTCGACAGCTTCGTCATTCTCGACTTCGACGAGGGGCACGACTCCGTCGTCATGGGGGACGGGCCGACCGTAACCGTGTCCGACAAACCGCGTGAGGTCTGGAAGTACGCGCGAAGGTTCGACGCCATGCGCGAAGGCGCTCTGGCTCCGGCCATGACCTCTGAATTCCTGCACCGACTGGCAAGAGAGATCGATGACGACTAGCTCCTACGCGACAGCCCACTGGTTCAAGTCCTCATACAGCACGGAGACCAGTGGGGCCATGTGCGTGGAGGTGGCGGACTTCACCGCCCGGATCGGCATACGCGACTCCAAGCACCCCGGCGGCCCCGCCATCACCGTTTCCCCGGCCGCTTGGTCCTCGTTCATCCGCGATGTTCAATCCGGCACACTCGGCCACTGATCTCGCGTAAGGAGTCATGGTCCCGCGACCGGGAAACCAAACCCTTCAAGTACGCCCGCGCCGGTATCCGCCATTTCTGGCGCATCGCCTTCGCGATCGATATCGATCTCGCCCGGTGAGCAGGGCTGCTGGTGACCGGAGCAGCCCCGGCGGGATGCCTGGAGCCGTCGAGGGGGCGGCGTGGGTGATCCCGGAGCAAGCACCCCGCCCCGGACAAACGGCATCCGGCCGCCCTACCCCTCCGTCGGCTCCGCGAGCGTGTGGGCTACCAACGCGTTCGCGTGGCCGTGGCCCAGGCCGTGTTCGGTCTTGAGCCAGGTGACCAGTTCCATGTGCTTCGTCAGCGGTGAGCTGCGGATGAGCGTCTTCCATTCGGCCACCGGCCGGCCGTACTTCTTCTCGATCGAGGGGAAGTAACTGGCAGGGCCCTTCACGGTTTCAGTCATGTCCGCAGTCTGGCAGCGACCACTGACAACGCCGCCTGACCGCCGCACGGCGAGCGGCCGCCCAGAAAGGTCAGGCAGTAGTCAAGGGGATTACCGTAAGTAAACACTTTCTTGACCGCCGCCTGATAGTCACCCCCACCCGCCCTCACTTAGGTTTGGCTTCGCTAACCGAACCGTGCCGTTCCCGGCCCAGAGACAAAGCCGGCGTCGTGCCGGGGAGGACGCCCTATGTGGGACGACGCGTTTCCCAGTTTTCTGATCGGGCTGAGGGAAGGGCTCGAAGCCGGGCTCATCGTCTCCGTGCTCGTCGCCACGCTCGTGCGGGCGGACGCGAAATCGCGGCTGCCGCAGGTGTGGACGGGAGTCCTGGGCGCGATAGCCCTCTCGCTGAGCTTCGGCGCGGTGCTCACCTTCACCGCCGCCACGCTCTCCGCCACCGCGCAGGAAGCCTTCGGCGGCACGCTCAGTGTCATCGCCGTCGCCTTCGTCACCGCGATGGTCTTCTGGATGCGGCGCTCCGCCCGCAATCTCTCCGGGGAGATCCGGGAGAAGGTCACCAGCGCGCTCGCCATGGGCACGGGGATGCTGATCGTCACCTCGTTCCTGGCCGTCGGCCGCGAGGGACTGGAGACGGCGCTGTTCCTGTGGACGACGGCGCGCGCCGCCGGTGAGTCCGCCGGGCCGATGGCCGGGGCGGGCGCCGGGCTCGTCATCGCCGCAGTGCTCTGCTGGGGGCTTTACCGGCGCGTACTGAAGATCAACCTCACGAAGTTCTTCACCGCCACCGGCATCGTCCTCATCGTCATCGCGGCGGGCGTGCTCGGATACGGCCTGCGGGATCTCCAGGAGGGCGGCGTGCTGCCCGGGCGGAGCGCGTTCGCGTTCGACCTGAGCCAGAGCATCGACGCGAGCTCCTGGTACGGCACGCTCGTGCAGGGCGTCCTCAACCTGACCCCGTCCATGACCTGGTTGCAGGTGATCGCCTACGTCGCCTACCTGGCCGTGGTGATGACCCTCTTCGTACGCGGCGTGCGCACGACGGCCCCCAGGACGCGGGCCCCCAAGGCCGAGAAGCCCGAGAAGGCGCCCGGCAGCCGACCCGCGTGGGTCGTGCCCGCGGCCGTCGTCGCCGTGCCCGCCGTCGTCGCCGGTGCCGTCGTCGCGTTCAGCGGCTCGAAGCCCGCGGGCGACCAGACCGTCGCCGTCTCCGAGAAGGACTGCGGCAAGGGCTTCACCGCCCCCGAACCGGGCCGCCGGACCTTCCAGATGCACAACACCGGCGACAAGGTCTCCGAGGTCTATCTCGTCGAGCCCGCGACCAACGCCGTCCACGGCGAGATCGAGGGCCTGGCGCCCGGCACCACCCGCGAGCTGGTCGCCACCGTCGGCGGCGGGGAGTACGCCTGGCGCTGCGTCCCCACCGGCGGCAGGACGGTCACCTCCACGCCCGTGCGCGTCAACGGCGCGGCCGCCAAGGCCGTCGTGCCGGTCTCCGGGAAGGACCTGGCCGCGCCGCTCGGCACATACAAGGACTACGTGAACAAGGGCCTGGCCGCCCTGACCGAGCAGACGGGCAGGCTCGACCAGGACATCGAGAGCGGCGACCTCGACGCCGCCCGCAAGGACTGGCTCACCGCCCACCTCTCGTACTCCTCCCTCGGCGCGGCCTACGGCACCTTCCAGGACTTCGACAAGAAGATCAACGGGCGGACGGCCGGGCTCCCCGACGGCGTCAAGGACAAGGACTTCTCCGGCTTCCACCGGATCGAGTACGGCCTGTGGCACGGGCAGTCGGCCGACGACCTGCGCGGCCCGGCGCAGCAGCTCGCGAAGGACGTCGACGGTCTGCGCAAGGCGTTCCCCACCCAGGACTTCGACCCCGGTGACCTGCCGCTGCGCACGCACGAGATCCTGGAGAACACGCTCCAGTTCGAGCTGACCGGCGACTCCGACCAGGGCAGCGGCACGAACCTCGCCACCGCCGACGCCAACCTCGCGGGCACCCGCGAACTCCTCGACGTGCTGCGCCCGCTGCTCACCGCCCGGGACACCAAGCTGCTCCCGACGGTGGACGCCGGCATCGACCGCGTGCAGAAGCTGCTCGACGGCGCGCACCACGACGACCAGTGGACGCCGGTCGACAAGCTCGACGCGGGCACCCGTGCCCGGCTCGACGGGGCGACGGGGCAGCTGCTGGAGGATCTCGCCCCGATCCCCGACCTCCTCGAGATCCGCAAGGCCGGCTGAACCGTGCCCAACGCCGACCGCCCCGAAGGGAACACGAACATGACCGCCGATTCCGCCCGCCCGCAGGGTGGCTTCCCCACCGGCCGCCGCGGCTTCGTCAAGACGGCGCTGGGCACGGGCGCGGCCGGGGTCGCCCTCGCCGGTGGCGGCTTCGCCCTCGGCCAGACCGTCGGCGCGCAGCCGGCGCGGGCCGCCGGCAGCGAGGCGCCGGGGAAGACGGAGTTCCACGGCGTGCACCAGGCGGGCATCACCACCCCGCAGCCCGCGGCCGCCGCCTTCATATCGTTCGACGTGATCGGCGAGAGCCGCAAGGACCTGGCCGAGCTGTTCAGGACGATCACCGAGCGGGCCCGCTTCCTGACGGCGGGCGGCGCGCCCGCCGACCTCGGCGTCGGCGCACCGCCCTCGGACAGCGGGATCCTCGGCCCGACCGTCCCCGCCGACGACCTCACCGTCACGCTCGGCGTCGGGGCGTCCCTCTTCGACGGGCGCTTCGGGCTCGCCGGTGCCAGGCCGCGCCGCCTCACGCCGATGCGCACCTTCCCCAACGACAACCTGCGCGCGGCGGAGTGCCACGGCGACCTGTCGCTCCAGATCTGTGCGGCCCGGCAGGACGTCGTGCTGCACGCCCTGCGCGACATCGCCCGGCACACGCGCGGCGCGATGCAGGTCAAATGGCGTATCGACGGCTTCCAGAGCACGCCGCGCCCGACCGGCGCGCAGCGCAACCTGCTCGGCTTCAAGGACGGCATCGCCAATCCGGACACGGACTCCTCGCGCGAGATGAGCCGTCTGGTGTGGGTGACGGAGCGGCTCGGGGAGCCCGCCTGGGCCGTGGGCGGCAGTTATCAGGTGATCCGCGTCATCCGGATGCTGGTGGAGTTCTGGGACCGCGTCTCGCTCACCGAGCAGGAGAAGATGTTCGGCCGCCGCAAGGACACGGGCGCGCCGCTGGACGGGGCGAAGGAGACCGACAGCCCCAACTACGCCAAGGACCCCAAGGGCGAGGCCATTCCGCTCACCGCCCACATCCGCATGGCCAACCCCCGTACGGCGAAGACCGACGACTCCCGCCTCCTGCGCCGCGGCTACAACTACGACCGGGGCATCGACGCCGTCGGCAACCTCGACATGGGCCTGGTCTTCTGCGCCTACCAGCAGGACGTACGGCGGCAGTTCGAGGCCACGCAGGAGCGGCTGATCGACGAACCGCTCGTCGACTACATTTCGCCGACCGGCGGCGGCTACTTCTTCGCACTGCCCGGCGTCAGGGATTCCCACGACTGGCTGGGGCGGACGCTGCTGGGCGGCTGAGGCGGCGGCGTCGGCTCAGGCGGCGATGTCCGGCTTGGGCGCCGGCATCGGCATCGGCATCGGCATCGGCATCGGCATCGGCCGAGGATCCGGCTCAGGCTTCGGCTGAAACGACGCCGTCAGTCCTCCACCACCAGCGCCGGGGTCGACCGCGTCAGCACCTCGCCGCGGAAGAACGCCGGGCTCCGGCGCCGCATCAGCAGCATCAGCACCACCCCGAGCAGCAGCAGGCCCACGCCGATCACGAACACCGACCCCACGCCCATGACCGAACTGCCGCTGCCGTACGCGGGGTTCCACATGTCGTACAGCGTCTTGCCGAACACGGCCGCCAGCAGCACGCCGCCCAGCAGGGGGAAGACACCCTTGAAGAGCGCGTCGCGCACCGAGCGGCCGAGCTCGCCGCGGAAGTACCAGGCGCAGGCGAAGGCCGTGATCGAGTAGTAGAAGCAGATCATGAGGCCGAGGGCGTAGATGGTGTCGATGAGGACGTTCTGGCTGAGGAAGCTCATGGCGGCGTAGAAGACGCCGGTGGCGACGCCCGCGGCGACGGTCGCGCGGCCCGGTGACTTGAAGCGCGGGTGGATGCGCGCGAAGGACGGCGGGAGGGCCTGGTAGGTGCTCATGGCCAGCACCGTGCGGGCCACGGGCAGGAAGGTCGTCTGAAGGCTGGCGGCCGCCGAGGCGAGCACCGCCACGAAGAGCAGCACGCCCAGCACCGTGCCGAGCACGGGGTCGGCGAGGGCGGCGAAGACGTTGTCGGCGGTACCGGGGTTGCCCAGGCCCGTGCCCTCGGTGCCCACGCCGGCGAACATCTGGGCGGCGACGGCGGTCAGCAGATACGAGCCGACGAGCACGGCCATGGAGATCAGCGCGGCCCGGCCGGGGGTCTTCGCGCTGCCCTGGGTCTCCTCGTTGACCGTGAGGCACGCGTCCCAGCCCCAGAACATGAAGATCGAGAGCGAGAGCCCGGCGGTGAAGGCCGCGAAGGACCGCACGGCGAAGGGGTCGAGCCAGCTCCAGGAGAAGCCGACGGACCCGGGCAGGCCGCCGTTGCGGGCCTTGACGAGCGCCATGGTCACGAAGACGGCGAGCACGGCGAGTTGGAGGCCGACGAGCGCGTACTGCACGCCCTTGGTGGCGGTCATCCCGCGATAGCTGACGGCGGTCGCGACGGCGATGAGGACCAGGCACGTCAGGACGTGCACGGGGCGATTGCCGTCCAGGCCGGCGAGGTGATCGCTGCCGGTGATCCGGCCGAGGAGGAGATAGAAGAAGGAGGTCGCGACGCCCGCGAGGTTGGACAGCACGATGATCGTCGCGATGACCAGGCCCCAGCCGCACATCCAGCCGACCCGGGGCCCGAACGCCTGCACCGTCCAGGTGAAGGACGTCCCGCAGTCGGGCACGGCCTTGTTGAGCTCGCGGTAGGCGAAGGCGACCAGCAGCATCGGCAGGAAGCCGGCGAGGAAGACGGCGGGCATCTGCACGCCGACCTGCCCGACGGTCGGGCCGAGCGTCGAGGTCAGACAGTAGACGGGGGCGACCGTGGAGACCCCGATGACGGCGCTGCCGAGCAGCCCGACGGAGTTCCCGCTGAGGCCCTTGGCGCGCCGGTCGCCGACGCTCGTTACCGTGTCTCCGGCCCTGGGCCGTGGGGCTGTCTGAACCATGAACAGGACGTTAAGGGCTGCTGTTTCCGCAACCGGAGCCTCGCGATCCAGACGGGGGCCCTTGAATAT
Organism: Streptomyces sp. NPDC020379; assembly: GCF_044387105.1. Taxonomy (NCBI): domain Bacteria; kingdom Bacillati; phylum Actinomycetota; class Actinomycetes; order Kitasatosporales; family Streptomycetaceae; genus Streptomyces; species Streptomyces sp. NPDC020379. The sequence goes on along the minus strand of NZ_JBIRVR010000006.1, from coordinate 218,052 downwards.
GGGCCGCCTTACCGGCAGTTGACCTGGCTTTGAAAGGCGGCTCGACACTTACGTCAGGTAACACCCAGGAGTAACCCCCCAGCGATCACCCTGCGATAACCGCAGCCCCGCACCTTTTGCCCCGTTTCGAAAATTTCCCGCGCCCGGCCGGGGCGGGCACGCGTACCGGCCACGCGCTCAGCCCTTCGTGGCCACCGTCTCCGTGTCCCGCCCCGACCGCAGCACCCTCCCGGGCACCTTGCCCGTCACCACGTCGTGCCGCACGGTCTCCACGCCGTTGACCCGTACGCTCACCACGCCCACCGCCCGCGCGTCCAGCCGGGGACCGTCGCCGGGCAGGTCGTGGACGAGCGTGGCGGGGCCCGCGTCGACGCGCTCGGGGTCGAAGAGGACGAGGTCGGCGCACCAGCCCTCCGCGATCCGCCCCCGGCCCCGGAGCCCGAAGAGCCGCGCGGGGTCGTCGCTCAGCATCCGTACGGCCGCGGGCAGCGGCACCAGCTTGCGGCCGCGCAGGCAGTCGCCGAGGAAGCGCGTGGTGTACGGCGCCCCGCACATGCGGTCCAGGTGCGCGCCCGCGTCCGAGCCGCCGAGCAGCACGTCCTCGTGCTCCCAGGTGCGGCGGCGCAGCTCCCAGCTGGCGGGGTCGTCGTCGGTGGGCATGGGCCACAGGACCGTACGCAGCCCGTCGGCCGCGCAGATCTCCACCAGGCAGGCGAACGGCTCCAGGCCGCGCTCGGCGGCGATGTCGCGGACGACGCGGCCGGTGAGGCCGTCGTTCTCCCGCGCGTACGTGTCCCCGATGACGTAACGCCCGAAGTCGGCCAGCCGCCGGAACACTCCCGCCTCCTCGCTCCGCGCCCGGCGCAGCAGCTCCGCCCGTACCTCCGGCTTGCGCAGTTCGGCGATGCGGCGCGGCACCGGGAGGGCGAGGACCTCCCCCCAGCCGGGCAGCAGGTTGAGCGCGCAGAAGGTGCCGAGGGACATGTTCATCGGCGTGAGGACCGGCATCGTGAGCGCGACGATCCGGCCCCCCACCGCCCGGGCCCGTTCACTCGCCGCGAGCTGCCGGGGCACGCGGTCGGGGACGGCGGCGTCGATGGTGAGGACGTTCCAGTTCAGCGGCCGCCCGGCGGTGGCCGTGAGCTCCACCAGGAGATCGGCCTCGGCGTCCGAGAAGCGGTCGAGACAGCCGGTGACGATGGCCTCCAGCTGAGTGCCCTCGTGCTCCCCGACCGCCCGCGCGAGCGCGATCAGTTCCTCGGGCCGCGCATGCCGCGAGGCGACGGGCCTGCCGTCGCCGTCGGAGTGGGTGGTCGACCGCGTCGTGGACAGCCCCCAGGCACCGGCGTCCATCGCGTCGTGGAGGATCGCCGTCATCCGCGCCAGCTGCCCCGCGTCGGGCACCCCGCCCACAGCCTCGGGACCCATCACATAGCGGCGCAGCGCGCAGTGCCCCAGCATGAAACCGGCGTTGACCGCGATCCGCCCCTCCAGCGCGCCCAGATAATCCCCGAACGACGACCAGCTCCAGGGCGTGCCCTGTTCGAGCGCGGTGAGCGACATGCCCTCCACCTTGCTCATCATCCGCCGCGTGTAGTCGGCGTCCTCGGGGCACGCGGGATTGAGCGGCGCGAGCGTGAAGCCGCAGTTCCCGCCGACGACGGTGGTCACGCCGTGGCTCATGGACGGCGTGGCGTACGGATCCCAGAACAGCTGAGCGTCGTAGTGCGTGTGGGGGTCGACGAACCCCGGGCTGAGCATCAGCCCGCTCGCGTCCTCTTCCGTCCTGGCGCGCTCGCCTATGCGGCCGGCCAGTGCCCGCCCTGGACGGCCGATTGTCGCAATACGGCCGTCTTTTATTCCTACGTCCGCGACGTAGGGGGCGCTTCCTGTGCCGTCTATGACCGTGGCGCGGCGGATGAGATGGTCGAGCATGGTCGGTCACCTCTGTCTCTGACGGATGGATGACGTTGCCGCGTGCGGCGGGAGCGGCCTGCGGCCGCGTCCTCAAACGCCGGACGGGCTGGTTTGTTCCCCAGCCCCGCCCCTTCCCGAAACTGGGGGCAAGCCCCCAGACCCCCGCAACACGCTTCGCGCGTTGTCCTCAAACGCCGGACAGGCTGAAAAGAAAAGACGGGCGCCCCTGACAAGCCGAAAGAGAAGACCGGCGCACCCCACAACCGAATGTCGCCCTCCGGCGGGAGGGGGTGGGGCTGGAGGGTGGGGTTCTGGAACGCGGTGCGTTTTCAGGGCACTCCATACGCGTGACCCGCACCGCACCGCGTTCCAGGTCCCCAGCCCGGAAGACCCACCCCCGGCACCCACCACAACCCAGCCCGGCCGGCGATTGAGGCCACACGAACCGCAACCACACACAACCCGCACCCAGCAACGGCCAACCCGGCAGGGCGCCCCCGCCGCAGGCGGCAACACACCCGCACCAGACAACAGCCCTAAACCCCCCGCCGCAGACGCGTAGTCCGATGCACAGGATCCACATCAATCTTCGGAATCACATGCTCCCCGATCAACCGAAGCGTCCGCAAAGCCCCCTCCCGAGGCACCCCGATCGGCAAGCCGAAGGCAAGCTGATCAGCCCCCGCCTGCTCCCACCTCTTGCACTGCCGGAACACCTCGTCAGGATCCCCGCAGATCATCAACTCCTCGGCGATGAGCAGCTCGATGATCTCCTCCGTGTACTCCGGCAGCAGCTCGGGCCACTGAGGGATCCCCTCAGGACGAGGAAACGTGTCGTGATAGCGGAAGAGCAACGACTGAAGGTAATGCAGCCCACCGCTGACCGCCGTGGCCACGGCCTCCTCGTGCGTCTCGGCGCAGATCGCCGTCGACGTCACCATCACGTTGTCGTTGACGAAGGCCCCCACCGGCTTCGCGTCCTTGATGGCGTTCTTGTAGGAGTCGACGACCCACTCCATGTCGGAGACCTTCTGCACGCTGAAGCCCAGGACTCCGAGGCCCTTGCGGGCGGCCATGGAGTAGGAGGAGGGGGAACCGGCCGCGTACCACATCGCCGGATGCCCAGGGCCGTACGGCTTGGGCAGGATCTTCCGCGGCGGCAGTGACCAGTGCTTGCCCTGGAAGCCGGGGTATTCGTCCTGGAGCCACATCCGGGGGAACTCGGCGATCGTCTCCTCCCAGATCTCCTTGGTGTGGTCCATGTCGGTCACGCCGGGGAGAAAGCCCAGGATCTCGTGGCTGCCCGCGCCGCGCCCGGTGCCGAACTCGAAGCGCCCGCCGGAGAGATGGTCGAGCATGGCCGCCTTCTCGGCGACCTTGACGGGATGATTGACCTGGGGCAGCGGATTGAAGATCCCGGAGCCGAGGTGGATGCGTTCGGTGGCGTGCGCGAGATAGCCGAGGAAGACGTCGTTGGCGGAGAGGTGCGAATACTCGTCGAGGAAGTGGTGCTCGGACGCCCAGGCGTATTTGAAGCCGGACCGGTCCGCCTGGATGACGTACTCGGTCTCTTCCAGCAGCGCGTGATGCTCGGCCTCGGGGTCGGTCCGCTGCCTGCTCGCGGGAACGTAACCCTGCACAAAGATCCCGAATTCCACGGAGGTTCACCGTCCCTAGATTTCTGACGCATCGTCAGATGAACGACTGTGGCATCGGCTCCAGGGAGCGTCAAGGGATCGTGTGGGCGGCGCCCTGGCCAGGGGAACACGGGTCAGGAGAACAGCCGCGTCCCGGCCAGCCACCCGCCGTCCACGACGAACGGCTGGCCGGTGACGTACGAGGAGGCGTCGGAGGTCAGGAACAGCACCATGCGGGCCACCTCCGCCGGCCGCCCGATCCGCCCCATCGGCACGACCTTGCGGTAGAACTCCCCGGCACCGGCCGCGGCACCGGCACCGGCCCGCTCGGCGTCCACCGCCGCGTCGAGCAGGCCCGGATCGGTCATCGGGGTGTCGACGCCGCCGGGGCAGACGGCGTTGACGCGGATCCCGTCGGCGGCGAGTTCGAGCGCCGCGACGCGGGTCATGGCCACGACGGCGGCCTTGCTCGCGGCATAGGAGGCGACATACGGCAGCCCGGCCAGCGCGGCGAACGAGGCGGTGTTGACGATCGTCCCGCCGCCCGCCGCCACGAGCTCGGGGATCGCGGCGCGCATGCCGAGGAACGTACCGAGCTGGTTGACGCGGAAGACCTCCAGGAACTCCTCCTCCGGCGTGTCCACCAGCGCGTTGAAGCGGAGGATGCCGGCGTTGTTGACGAGCCCGTCGAGCTTCCCGAAGGCGTCCTTGGCGGCGGCGACGGCCGCGCCCCACCCGGCTTCCCCGGAGACGTCGAGGTGGACGTAGACGGCCCTGTCCCGGCCGATCTCCGCGGCGACGGCCCGCCCCGCGTCGTCCAGCACGTCGGCGAGGACGACCCGCGCGCCCTCGGCGGCGAGGAGGCGGGCCTCCTCGGCCCCTTGACCACGGGCGGCGCCCGTGACGAGCACGACCCGGCCGTTCAGTTGGGACATGGGCCTACGCCTCTCACTCCGCCAGCAGGGGGGCGATCCCGGACGCGAACCGTTCCATCTGCTCCAGCAGTTCCGCGGGCCCCCGGCACCGGAAGCGGACCTGGATCTGGTCCGCGCCCAGCGAGCCGTACACGCGCAGCGACTCCGCCAGCGTCCCCGGCCTGCCGGACAGTGTGCGCGGGCCGACGTCCCAGCCCGGCGTGCCGATGTAGAGCGCCTCCGTGATGGCGCCGACGGCGAACGGGCCCTCGCGGCCCGCCGCGGCGCGCAGCCGGCGGAGCTCGGCGACGCGCAGGGGCAGCTGTTCGCGGGAGTCACCCTGCGACAGCCAGCCGTCACCGCGCAGCGCGGCGCGGCGCAGGGCCGCCGGGGAGGAGCCGCCGACCCAGATCGGCGGACGCGGCGTGCGGACGGGGCGCGGGGCCTGGCCCAGGCCGCGGAAGGCGAAGCGGGGGCCGTGGAACTCCGGGAACTCCTCCGGCCCCAGCGCCGCCTTGAGCGCGTCGACGGTCTCGTCCAGGATCGCCCCGCGCCGGTGGAAGTCCACGCCCAGCGCCCGGAACTCCTCCGGCACGTGCCCGGCGCCCACCCCCAGCACCAGGCGCCCGCCCGAGAGCCGGTCGACGGTGGCGTACTGCTTCGCCAGGGCCAGCGGGTGCCGCAGCGCCGCGACGGAGACGTGGCTGAGCAGCAGGGTCCGCTCGGTGACGGCGGCGAGGTGGGCGAGGGTCGCCACCGGGTCGTACCACGTGGTGCCCATGGCGGCCGCGAGCCGCACGGGGACGGCGACGTGATCGCAGGTGGCGAGGTAGGTGAAGCCGAGGCGGTCGGCGGCGCGGGCGATGTCGCGGAGCTCGGCGGGCCCGGCCTCGACCTCCCAGGGCTCGGCGTAGAGGGTGCTCAGCGAGGTGATGGGCACCTGCATGCCGTAGGCCAGGCGGCCCGCCGGCAGCACATCCAGACCGTTCGCGTTCAGCCCGCCCACAGGCCGTCCTCCGTCAGGCCCAGCAGGGAGATCGCGTTGCCCCGGACGATCGCCTCGACCACATCCGGTGCCAGGTGCCCCATCTGCTCCCGCGCCACCTCCCGCGAGCGCGGCCAGGTCGAGTCGGAGTGCGGGTAGTCCGTCTCGTAGAGGACGTTCGCCGCGCCGATCGCGTCGAGGTTGCGCAGGCCGACCGGGTCGTCGAAGAAGCAGCCGTGGACGTGCCCGGCGAAGAGTTCGGAGGGCGGGCGGTGGACCTTGTCGGCGACGCCGCCCCAGCCGCGGTTCTCGGACCACACGGCGTCCGCGCGCTCCAGGATGTACGGGATCCAGCCGATCTGCCCCTCCGCGTACATGACGCGCAGCCCGGGGAACCGCTCGAAGGCGCCCGACATCAGCCAGTCCACCATCGAGAAGCAGCAGTTAGCGAAGGTGAGCGCCGAACTGACGGCGGGCGGGGCGTCGTCGGAGGTCGACGGCATGCGCGAGGACGATCCGATGTGCATGGCGACGACGGTCCCGGTCTCCGCGCAGGCGCGCAGGAAGGGGTCCCAGGCGTCGGTGTGGACGGAGGGCAGGCCGAGGTACGGCGGTATCTCCGAGAAACACACGGCCCGCACTCCGCGCGCGGCGTTGCGCCGCACCTCCTCGGCGGCGAGGTCCGCGTCCCACAACGGGACGATGGCGAGGGGGATCAGGCGTCCGCGCGCGTCCGGACCGCACCACTCCTCGACCATCCAGTCGTTGTAGGCGCGGACGGCCAGCAGGGCGAGTCCGCGGTCCTTCGCCTCGGTGAACGTCTGTCCGCAGAAACGCGGAAAGGTGGGGAAACAGAGCGCGGACTGGACATGGTTACGATCCATATCGGCCAAACGTTCCGGGACGTCGTAGGACCCCGGGCGCATCCGCTCGTAGGTGATGGCCTCCAGTTTGATGTCGTCCCTGGAGTATCCGACGGCGGTATCCAGCCGAGTGAGCGGACGGTGCAAATCCTCATAGACCCACCAGTCCGCCACCGGACCGTCGCCCCCGGGAGCGCCCATGACCGGCGTGAACCGGCCCCCGGTGAAGGTCATTTCCTTCACCGGCGCGCGTACGACACGTGGTCCGACGTCGTGGAACTTCGCCGGAAGCCTGTTCCGCCAGACGTGCGGGGGCTCGACCGTGTGGTCGTCCACCGAGATGATCCTGGGGAAGCTCACCATGGCTGACACGTTAGCGACGAACTGACGATCCGTCAGCAGTGCGGCAGGGCAGTCTCTTGCAGGGCTTGTGGAGAGGCCGGACCACTGCTGACGTAGAGGCCACGGACAAGGCAGACTGGCCGGTGCGACCGAGCGGGGACAGGCAGGGGGTCACAATGGCCGGCGACACAGGGCACGGGCACCATCTGCGCTTCACCGTGCTCGGGCCCGTGCGGGCCCGGCGCGGCGGGGAACTGCTGCACACCGGCTCGCCCCAGCAGCGGGCACTCCTCGCCGCCCTGCTGCTGCGCGGCGGCCGCACCGCCACCGCGCCCGAGCTGGTGGACGCGCTGTGGGGCGACGAACCCCCGCACGCCGCCCTCGCCGCGCTGCGCACGTACGCCTCCCGGCTGCGCAAGGCGTTCGGCCCCGACGCCGACGCCCTGGTCAGCGAGTCCGGCGGCTACGCGATCCGGGTGGGGCACGGCTGCCTCGACATCGACAAGGCCGAACACCTCGCCACCGAGGCCGAGAAGTCCCGCGCAGCGGGCGACCGCACCCGCGCCCGCGAGCTGATCAACGAGGCGCTCGGGGTCTGGGACGGCGAGCCCCTGGCCGGCCTGCCCGGCCCGTACGCCGAGACCCAGCGCGCCCGGCTGGAGGAGTGGCGGCTCACCCTCATCGAGACCCGCCTCGACCTCGACCTGGAGGTCGGCGCCCACGCCGAGGCCGTCTCCGAGCTCACCGCCCTGACCGCCGCCCACCCGCTGCGCGAGCGGCTGCGCGAGCTGCTGATGCTCGCCCTCTACCGCAGCGGACGGCAGGCCGAGGCCCTCGCCGTCTACGCCGACACCCGCAAGCTCCTCGCCGAGGAGCTCGGCGTCGACCCCTGCCCCGAACTCGCCGAGCTCCAGCAGCGCATCCTCCAGGCCGACGCGGATCTCACCCTGCACCTCACACCGGACGACCGGCCGCACGCGGGCCCCACCTTCATCCGGCCGGCGCAACTCCCGGCCACCGTCTCCGACTTCACCGGGCGCACCGGCTTCGTGGACGAGCTCAGCGACCAGCTGGTCACCGCCGAGGGGCGGATCATGGCCGTCTCGGCCGTCGCGGGCATCGGCGGCGTCGGCAAGACGACGCTGGCCGTGCACGTCGCGCACGCCGCCCGGCACCACTTCCCCGACGGCCAGCTCTACGTCGACCTCCAGGGGGCCGGGCCGGTGCCCGCCGAACCGGAGGCCGTCCTGGGGTCCTTCCTGCGGGCGCTGGGCATCCTGGACGCCGCGATCCCCGACGGCCTCCAGGAGCGGGCCGCGCTCTTCCGCTCCACCCTGGACGGCCGCCGCGTCCTCGCGCTGCTCGACAACGCCCGCGACGCCGCCCAGATCCGGCCGCTGCTGCCGGGCACGGAGGGCTGCGCGGCGCTGGTCACCAGCCGCTCGCGCATGGTCGACCTCGCGGGCGCCCACCTCGTCGACCTCGACGTGATGAGCCCCGAGGAAGCGCTGGTCCTCTTCACCCGCATCGTCGGGTCCGAGCGGGTCGGCGCGGAGCGCGACGCCGCGATGGACGTCGTCGCCGCCTGCGGCTTCCTGCCACTGGCCATCCGCATCGCCGCCTCCCGGCTCGCCGCCCGCCGCACCTGGACCGTCTCCGTCCTCGCCCGCAAGCTCGCCGACGAGCGCCGCCGCCTGGACGAGCTCCGCGCCGGCGACCTCGCCGTCAAGGCCACCTTCGAGCTCGGCTACGGCCAGCTGGAGCCCGCCCAGGCCCGCGCCTTCCGCCTGCTCGGCCTCGCCGACGGCCCCGACATCTCCCTGGCCGCCGCCTCCGCCGTGCTCGACCTGGACGCCGACGCGACCGAGGAGATCCTGGAGTCGCTCGTCGACACCTCGCTCCTCGAATCCGCCGCCCCGGGCCGCTACCGCTTCCACGACCTCGTCCGCCTCTACGCGCGTGCGTGCGCCGAGCGCGACGAGCAGCCGCCGGCCGAACGCTGCGCCGCCATGTCCCGGCTGCTGGACTTCTATCTGGTCACGGCCGCCGGCGCGTACGTCCTGGAGCGCCCCGGCGAGCAGCTCCTCACCCACCTCGCGCCCACCACGCACCCCGGGCTCACCTTCACCGACGGCGGGGCCGCCAGCGACTGGCTCTTCGCCGAGGCCGGGTGCCTGCTCGCCTGCGTGCGCCAGCAGGCGGGCGAGGGCGGCGGCACGCTGCGGCGCGCCGTCGACCTGCTGCTGGCGGCGAAGGACCTCGCCGAGTCCGGCGCCGACTCCCGGCAGTACGAGCAGGCCGCCACCGCCTTGCTGAACACGGCCCGCGCCACCGGGGACACCCTGGCGGAGGGGCGGGCCCGGACCGTGCTGGCCCATGTGGACCGCATCGCGGGCCGGTTCGCCCCCGCCGACGAGCACGCCCGGCTGGCGATCCTGCTCGGGGACGCCTGCGCGGACATCGTCCCCGTCTGCCACGCCACGAACATCCGCGGCATCATCGCCATCTACCAGCACCGCTACGACGACGCGGAGCTCTATCTGGAGCAGGCCCTGGCCGCCTTCCGCGGCGACGGCAACCGCCCGGGCGAGGCGAGCGCGCTGAGCAACCTCTCGCGCGTCCTGCTCGACACCGGCCGCATCGCGCAGGGCGTGCAGATGGCGGAGCAGGCGGTCGCGCGCTACCGCGAGTTCGGCACGTCCTGGCGCATCGCCAACGGTCTCTACGCGCTGGGCGTCGCCCTCACCCACGCCGGCCGCTACGAGGAGGCGCTGAGCCGCCTGGCCGAGGCCCTGCCGGTCTTCCGCGACAACCGGCAGCGGCTGTGGGAGGGCATGACGCACTACCGCATGGCGGACGCCCACCTGGGCGCCTCCCGCCCCGCCGCGGCCGCCCACCACGCGGAACAGGCCCTCAAACTCCGCAACATCGGCGGCGCCTGGCGCCGCGGCAACATCCTCACCCTCCTGGGCCGCTCCCTGGACGCCCTCGGCCAACCGGGCCGAGCCCGCGCCTGCTGGACAGAGGCCCTCGGCATGTACGAACAGCTGGGGGCGTCGGAGGCGGAGGAGGTTCGGGGACTGCTGGCGGGGGTGGTGGCGGCGGCATAGGGGCGGCCGGGGCCTGGGCGTTGGGCCCGGACTTCGTCCAGAGGCGCGTTTCAAGGGCACTCCCGCCGGGGGCGCGGGCGGCGACGGAGGGCTGGCCGGGCGGGGGTTGGGACGCAAGCCCGGTTTCGGGGCGGATGCATGCGCAACCGCCCGTCCGGCGCTTGAGGACGCGGCCGCAGGCGGCGACGGTCAGCGGTCAAGGTCTGGGGTGCGCGCGGTTCCGGGGTGCGCAACGTTCGCGGGGGTCCGGGGCTTGCCCCCCGTTTCCAGGTGCGAAATCCAGCCGTCCGGCGTCTGAGGACGCGGCCGCAGGCCGCTCGCGCCGCGGTCGGCGAACCGGCCCGCAGGCCGGGGCCTGGGGCAGCGCCCCGGTTTCGGGAAGGGGCGGGGCGGGTGCCCAACCGGCCCGTCCGACGCTTGACGACAACGCGGCGCAGCCGTGTCGCGGGGGTCCGGGGCAGAGCCCCGGTTCCGGGCGCGCAACGTTGTGGGCGGCTGGGGGCTTGCCTCCCGGTTTCCAGGTGCGAAATCCAGCCCGTCCGGCGTCTGAGGACGCGGCCGCAGGCCGCTCGCGCCGCGGGCGGCGAACCGGCCCGCAGGCCGGGGCCTGGGGCAGCGCCCCGGTTTCGGGAAGGGGCGGGACAGGGGAAAGGCCCCGCAGGCGCCAGCCGGGCCCGCACCCCTCCGGCCGACAACCACCCGGGCAAGCGGACATTACGGAGCCCGAACACGACGGGGCCCGGGGCCAGGCCCCGGTTTCGGGAAGGGGCGGGATGGGGAATATCCGCCGGACACACCCGCCGCGGGCCCCACCCCATCAGGCCCCCGCGAAGCGAACACCCCCGCCCAGCCCCCCGCACAACGCTGTCACGTGCCCGTTCATCGATCGTTTATCGCCGCACGGCAGTCTTACTCATGTCGATCCGTCGCGTCGGGGGGCAGGCGGGTCGTAGGTGAAACCTCACCTAGGGGTGATCAACCTGATCAGCCCTCATACCCGTCCGGCGATCCTCGGGGGAGTCGCCGGGCGGGTTCTGCAATCCCCGAGGATCACCTTCCCCTTCACACCCAGAGACTCGCACTGAACCAACGGAGTTGATCGACATGAGCGATGAGCGGAAGCTCAAGCCAGTCGTGGCCACACCGCAGGACGATCACGTGACGGGCGGAGGCGGCGGCACCCTCGCCGCGACCCCGGAATTCGCGCCGGATTTCGCCCCGGGGTTCGCTCCGGAATTCGCGCCGCCGCCGGACGACCACGCGACCATAGGTGAGCCGATCGTCAAGCTGGACGACCACGCGACGGACAGCCCGCTTTCCTGAGACCTGATCCGACCGGGCTCGCCCGGGTGGCGACACCGGCCGGGCCCGGGAGGGCAGAAGGACGACAGGGCCGCGGAGCGACACGGGGGAACACGGGGGCCGCGGCCCGGTCACCAGGGAAGGCCCTACGGGGGACGTTCGGCAGGGGACCCGTCCAGGGGGACGGAAGGCGAACGGACAAGGGCCGGCCCTGATCACGGGGGACACCGACGGGGGGAAGAACGGAGGGGGCCGACCACACACGGGGGAAACCGACGGGGAAAAGCGCGACGGGGAAGCGCGACGGGGGAAGCGCGAACGGAAACGGGAACGTTCGAAGGGGCCGGCCGAAACGGGGGACGGCCCCACGGGGGAATCGTTCCACGGGGGGACCGTTCCATCAGGAACAGAGCGACGATCAGGCCCGAGGAGCGACGGGAACCCTCCGCAAGGAGGGTTCCACGGGGGCGCTCCACGGGCCGGCTCGACGGGGGAAGTTCCACGCACGACAACTGAATACGACAACTGAAAAGGGACGTCCCAACGGGGGGACAGACCAACGGGGGACTGTCAGGGGCCGGCGTCGGCAGCACGGAGGGGGAGCCGTCGACGCCGGCCCCTGCGGTCATGTTCCAGCGACGTCGGAATCCGTCAGGACCGCAGGCGCCGAGCGCGTCACCACCGCATTGCCACCCCCGATCCAGAGGAGTCAGGAATGAAGAACTCGAGCACACGCGTGAAGAAGCCCGCCGTCATAGCCGCCTTGGCGGTGGCCGCCGCCGTCGCCGCCGCGGTCCCGGCCGCGGCCGACGACCACACGACGCTCGCGGGCGTCCATCTCCAGACACCGTTCGCCGGTCACGCGAGCCCGCACGACGACCACACGACGGGCAGCACGGACGACCACAGCACCCTCGGCGCGGACGACCACACGACAGGCGGCGCGGACGACCACACCACCTCCGGCGACCTCGGCTGACACCACCCGGACGGGCTCGGCCACCGCACTTCCCACAAGGCGCACCCGGGTCGGGCCCGTCCGGCGCGTCCGGGTCATCCGGCATATCCGGCCCGTCCGGCGCGTCCGGCGCGTCCGCACGGCGGCGCCCCGGGATCCGCGGGGCTTCGTGCGGGGGCGGGGAACACCACTCTCACACGCCGCCGTCCGCCGGCCCCCGCAGCTCCCCCTTGCGTATCTTCCCCATCGCGTTGCGCGGCAGCGCCCTCAGGAACGCCACCTCTCTCGGCACCTTGTAGTTCGCCAACTCCGCCCGCACCCAGCGGATCAGCTCCTCCTCCGTCGGTGAATCGGCCGCCGCCCGCCGGACGACGAACGCCCTGCCCACCTCCCCCAGCCGCCCCTCCGGATCCGGCACCCCGACGACCGCCGCCTCGACCACACCGGGGTGCCGCGTCAGCACCCGCTCCACCTCGGCCGGGTAGACGTTGAAGCCGCCGACCACGTACATGTCCGTGAGCCGGTCCGTGATGCGGAGATTGCCCTTGCCGTCCAGCACGCCGACGTCCCCGGTGTGCAGCCAGCCCTCCGCGTCGACCGCCCGCTCCGTCGCCTCGGGATCCTCGAAGTAGCCCGGCATCACCTGATATCCCCGCACCAGGATCTCCCCGCGCTCGCCGGCCGGCAGCGTCCCGCCGTCCGCCCCGACCACCTTGACCTCGGTGTCCGGTACGGCGCGGCCCGACGTGCGGGCCACCACCTCGTCCGGGTCGCCGCGCCGGCACATCGTGACCAGCCCGGTCGCCTCGCTGAGCCCGTAGGCGGTCAGCACCGTCACCCGCCCCAGCTCGTCCCGCAGCCGGCCGACCAGCCGCCGGTCCACCGTCGCCGCACCCGTCACCACGACCCGCAGTGACGAGAGGTCGTACAGCGACCGGGCCGGGTGATCGAGCAGCGACCGGAACAGCGTGGGCGGCCCCGGCAGCACCGATACGCGTTCGGTGGCGATGCGCGCCGCCACCTCGTCCGCGGCGAAGACCGGCTGCGGCACCATCGTCGCGCCCCGCATCAGGCAGGCGAGCACCCCCGCCTTGTAACCGAAGGTGTGCGAGAAGGGGTTGACGATCAGGCAGCGGTCCCCCGCCCTGAGCCCGGCGAGATCCGCCCAGGCGCCGAAGGCGCGCAGGCTCTGGGCCTGGGTGGCGACGACCCCCTTCGGCTCGCCCGTGGTGCCGGAGGTGAAGACGATGTCGGAAGGCGCGTCCGGGGCCACGGCGTTGGCCCGTGCCCGCACGGCCCAGGCCGGCACCTCGTCACCCGCGGCCAGGAACTCCTTCCACGTAAGGAACTCCGCGGGAGCCTCTCCGCCCAGGACCACGACCTGCCGCAGACAGGGCAGCTCCGCCAGCGGCGGCCCGTCGCCCCGCATCCGCTCCCCGGCCCCCGCCGCACGGCGCAGCGCGGCGACGTACGACGTACCGAGGAAGGTGCCGGTCACGAAGAGCAGCTCGGCCCGTGTGCGCTTCAGCACCTGGACCGCTTCGGCGCCCTTCAGCCGCGTGTTCAGGGGGACGAGGACCGCGCCCGCCGAGACGGCGCCCAGGGCCGCGACGACCCAGTCGAGGGTATTCGGGGCCCAGACGGCCACCCGGTCGCCCGCCTCGACCCCCGCGGCGAGGCAGCCGGCGGCGGCGCGCTCGACACGGGCGCCGAGCTGGCCGTAGCTGATCCGGGTCCGGCCGCAGACCACCGCCTCGCGGTCGGCGTACCGTGCGGCGGCCGTGCGGACCAGCCGGGGTACGGACATGAATTCCAGGTCCCCGCGCATCGCGCCCCCTCGCCCACTAGCTGACTAAACGTCAGATTAGCGATAGCCTTCCGCGCTGTCAGCAGCGAAAGCACCCACAGCGTGGAGGTGACGATGGCGGCGACACTCAAGGACTCCACGGCGATCGTCGGCATAGGGCAGACTCCTTTCGCACGTCAACTCCCGTCATCGGAGAAGGATTTGGCCTGCCGCGCGATCCTGGCCGCGCTGGACGACGCGGGCATCCCTCCCTCCCAGGTCGACGCCTTCGCCTCCTACACCATGGAGGAGACCGACGAGGTCGAGGTCGCCAAGGCCATCGGGGCGGGGGACGTGACCTTCTTCTCCAAGGCCGGCTACGGCGGTGGCGGCTCCTGCGCGACCGTCGCCCACCTCGCCGCCGCGATCACCACCGGCCAGGCGACCGTCGGCGTGGCCTGGCGCTCCCGCAAGCGCGGCTCCGGCCCGCGCCCCTGGCGCGACACCGCCGTCCAGCTCCCCACGCCCGCGCAGTGGACCCGGCCGTACGGCCTGCTGCGCCCCGTCGACGAGATCGCCATGCTCGCCCGGCGCTATATGCACGAATACGGCGCGACGCGCGATCACTTCTTCAACGTCGCGCTCGCGTGCCGCAACCGTGCCCACCAGAACCCCGTGGCGATCATGCACGGGCGCCCGCTGACCCGGGAGACGTACATGACCTCGCGCTGGATCAGCGAGCCGCTCTGCCTCTTCGACAACTGCCTGGAGACCGACGGCGCCCTCGCCTGCGTGGTCACCTCCGCCGAGCGGGCCCGCGACTGCCGCGAGACCCCCGTGCTCATCCACTCCGTCGCGCAGGGCCTCCCCGCCCAGCACCACGGCATGGTCAACTACTGGAACGCCGATCCGCTGTCGGGCCCCGCCTGGACGGCCGCCCGGCACCTCTGGAAGACGGCCGACTTCGGCCCCGAGGATGTCGAAGTCGCCCAGATCTACGACGCGTTCACCCCGCTCGTGCTGCTCTCCCTCGAAGGCTACGGCTTCTGCGGGCGCGGCGAAGGGGCGGCCTTCACCGAGGGCGGCGCCCTGGAGACCGGCGGGCGCCTCCCGCTCAACACGGCGGGCGGAGGGCTCAGCGAGGCTTACGTCCATGGCTTCAACCTCATCAACGAAGGAGTCCGGCAACTCCGCGGCAGCTCCACCGCGCAGGTGCCCGGAGCCTCGACCTGCCTGGTCACGGCGGGCGAGGGGGTCCCCACTTCGGCGCTGCTGCTGAGGAGTTGAGTCTTCATGTCCTCCATGATGAAGGGCACCACTGACAACGGGCTCCTCGTGCCCGTGCCGGACCCGGACGGCGCCCCCTTCTGGGAGTTCGCCACCCGCGGTGAGCTGCGGATACAGGCGTGCGCCGACTGCGGGCGGCTGCGGTTCCCGCCCCGGCCCTGCTGCCCGCACTGCCAGTCCTTCGCCGTCGCGTGGCGCGGGATGAGCGGCCGCGGCCGCATCTGGTCGTACGTGCTGCCCCACCCGCCCCTCCTGCCCGCCTATGCCGCGCACGCCCCGTACAACGTCGTGGTCGTGGAACTCGCCGACGCCCCGCTCATCCGCCTCGTCGGCAATGTGGTCGCCTCCCCCGGCGCGCCGCCCGACTCCGTCGATCCGGCCCGGCTGCGCATCGGCGCGCCCGTCCGCGTCGCCTTCACGGAGCTCACGGCGGGTGTGACGGTGCCGTGTTGGCTGCTGGAGCGCCCATGACGGCCGACGACGCACCGGTGCGTACGGAGGTGGCGGAGGACGGCGTCGCGCTCGTCACCCTCGACCGGCCCGCCCGGCACAACGCGATCGACCTGGCCACGGCCGCCGCCCTGGCCGCCGTGTGGCGCCGCTTGCGCCGCGACGGCCACGTGCGCGCCGTCGTGCTCACCGGCGCCGGCGACCGGGCGTTCTGCTCCGGCATCGACCGGTCGGTGACCGCGCCCCAGCCCGGCTCGCCCTACTCCGTCGACGACCCGCTCCTCACCGTCGGCCCCAAGGCCGCCGACCTGTGGAAGCCGGTGATCGCCGCGGTCGGCGGGCTGGCCTGCGGCGGCGCCTTCTATCTGCTCGGCGAGGCGGAGTTCGTGGTCGCCTCGGAGAACGCGACGTTCTTCGACCCGCACACCACCTACGGCATGGTCAGTGCGTACGAATCGATCCACATGGCCCAGCGGATGCCGTTCGGCGAGGCCGCGCGCACGGCGCTGATGGGCACCGCCGAACGCCTCTCCGCGCGCCGCGCGTACGAGATCGGCCTCGTCTCCGAACTGACCGCGCCCGGCGAGGCCGTGGCCGCGGCCCTGCGCGCCGCCCGCGTCATCGCCTCCTGCCCCACCGAGGCGGTCCAGGGGACCGTACGGGCCCTGTGGGCGGCCAAGGAAGCGGCCCGCGCCCACGCCCTCGCCCTGGCCCCCCACCTGATCTCCCTCGGCAATCTGCCGCCGGATAGCCAGAACCGACTCTTCACCGGCCGCGACCGGACGTACCGCTTGCGGTGAACCACCGACGATGAGCGGTAGAAGGCCCACTACGTGACCACCGCCGGGCGGGCCCGGGTCAGAGCACGCACCCGCACCCACACATCGATCACCTCAACGCCGCGACCTTCCTGCCGCCTTGGGCCCGACCGGACGCGGCACCTGCCTCTGGCCCACCGACAGCGAACAGCGGAAAGCCCACTTCCTGAAACCACCAGGCGGGTCCGAGTGAGGGCACCCGACGATCGGCCGGACCCGACCGTGCGACGGGATCACCTCAACGCCGGGACAGCCCCGTCCCCTTGGCCGCGTCCAGCGCGTACACACAGCGGTCCTTGCTACAGGCGTAGACCACGCCGCCCATGGCCACCGGGGACCCGGTGATCTCGCCGCCGGTGGCCAGCTTCCAGCGGAGCTGACCGCCCGCCGCGTCGACCGTGTACAGACAGTGGTCCGCGGAGCCGAAGTGGACCCGGCCCTCGGCGACGACGGGCGCGCCCACCACATCGCCACCGGCCGCGAAACGCCACCTGGGCGTGCCCGTGACGGCGTCCAGCGTGTACAGCGCGCCGCCGCTGCCCAGGTGCACGGCCCCGGACGCCACGAGCACCGGCTCCGTGGACTGCCGGGGCTCCGTGGCGATGCGCCAGCGGTCCCGGCCGGTCGCCGCGTCCAGGGCGTAGACCGTGCCCAGATAGTCCGCGATGTAGACACCGCCGCCCGTGACCGCCGGGCCCGGCGCGAAGGCGGGCGGGCTCAGGAAGACCGCGGGCGCCTCGAACCGCCAGCGCACGTCCCCGCGCGCCACGTCGATCGCGAGGACCCGCGTACCGGCCGCCACGTACACCACGCCGTCCGGCGCGGCCAGCAGCCGCACCGGCACACCGCCGCAGGACGCGGTGTCACCCACGGGATACGACCAGCGCTCCGCGCCCGTGCGCGCCTCCAGGGCGCGCAGCCGCCCGTCGGCCCACACATACACCGTGCCGTCCTGCGCGAACGGGCCGCAGTCCGGGGTCTCGAAGTCGGTCTGGAGGCCGCTCATCTCCCACAGCAGCTCGCCGTTGGCCGCCTCCCACGCCTGGACACCGCCGCCCCGCGTGCCGGTGACGATCGTGCC
The DNA here is from genome assembly GCF_044387105.1 of Streptomyces sp. NPDC020379. Lineage (NCBI taxonomy): Bacteria > Bacillati > Actinomycetota > Actinomycetes > Kitasatosporales > Streptomycetaceae > Streptomyces > Streptomyces sp. NPDC020379. Next base: position 200,602 of record NZ_JBIRVR010000006.1, on the reverse strand, counting down.
CCGGTCGGCCCGGAGCGAATACACCCAGCCGTCGGTGGCCAGCCGCCAGCGCTCGGCGCCGTCCGCCGCGTCGAGCGCGTAGAGCGTGGGGCCGTCGGAGGCGTGGATGCGGCCGTCCGCGACGGCCATGGCCCAGGCCACGTCCCGCGTCTTGAACTGCCTCCGCCCGCTGGCCACATCGAGCGCGTGGACCTCGAACGACGTCACATAGAGCAGCTCTCCGGCGACGGTCGGCGTGCCCCACACGTCGTTGGACATGCGGAACCGCCAGGGCCGCCAACGGCCCTGGTCCGGCTGGGCGTTGCCGCCGTCCATCGCGGGAGCGGCGGACTGCGGGGGCACGGAAGCGGACGCCGCGCCCGTCATCCCGGCGGGCGGGCGCACCCAGCCGGTCGTGGGTCCCGCGCCGGGGTGGGCCTGCGGCTCGCGCACGTCGGCGACGCGCGGACCGGGCCCGATGGGGACCTGCGATCCGGCCAGCCGTACGGAGCCGTCGTGCGCGGACGCGGCGGGCGCCCCCGCGTGCCGGCCGTGCGCGGCGGCCACGACGGGAGCCTCGGCGGACCCGCCCGGTCCGCCGCGCGGATCGGGGGCACCTGCCATGCCGGAACGACCGGTGTCCGCGCCGCCCAGGTGACCGTCGCCCCAGGCGGGCCCGCTGCGCGCGCCGGGCGGCGCGTAGGAGGCGGCGGGCGCGCGGGACGGCGTCGGGGGCTGCGCGGGTCGGGGCGGCACGCCGGAGCGGTTGCGGCCGCTCCTCGCGGCCGCGGCGGCGGGGGCGGGCCGGTTCCCCGCCCGGCGCTGCTCGATGAGGGTGACGGCGTTGTCCGGCAGCCAGGCCGAGGCCGTGCCGCTGTCGTCGTCCCCGCCGGAGGCGAAGAGGTGCGGGGCGAGCTGCGCCTGGAGGTCGGCCGGGGTGGGGCGGTGCTCCGCGGCCATCTGCATGCAGGAGTCGATGAGCGGGCGGAGCTCGTCCGGCAGCCCGGTCAGGTCCGGGCCCTCGCGCAGCAGCATGAAGACGGTCTCCACCGGGTTCGCGCCATGGAAGGGCGCGTGGCCGGTCGCGGCGAAGACGAGCGTCGAGCCGAGCGAGAAGATGTCGCTGGCCCCCGTCACGCTGCGGGAGTCGCGTGCCTGCTCGGGAGACATATAGGCGGGCGTGCCGACGGCGACGTTCGTCATCGTCAGCCGGGTGTTGGAGACGCCGGAGGCGATGCCGAAGTCGATGACCCTGGGGCCGTCCTCCACCACCAGGACGTTCGACGGCTTGAGGTCGCGGTGCACGAGGCCCGCGCCGTGGATGGACTGCAACGCCTCCGCGACACCGGCGGCCAGCCACCGGACGGCCTGGGCCGGGAGCGGGCCGCACTCGTTGATGATCTCTTCGAGCGAGGGCGCCGGCACATAGGCGGTGGCCAGCCAGGGCACGGCGGCGCGCGGGTCGGCGTCGACGACGGCGGCGGTGTAGAAGCCGCTGACCGCGCGGGCCGCCTCCACCTCACGGGTGAAGCGGACCCGGAAGAGCTGGTCCTCGGCGAGCTCCGTGCGCACCGTCTTGATCGCGACCCGCCGGCCGGAGGCCGAGCGGGCGAGATAGACCAGCCCCATGCCGCCGGCGCCGAGTCGGCCGAGCACCTCGAACGGGCCGATCCGTCTCGGGTCGTGCTGCGTAAGCTGCTCCACCACTGGCCTGCCACCTCCCCGTGGGGGCTTGAAGGGTTTCAGCCCCGTGCAGCGTCTCACCGCGAATTATCTCCGGGGTACGCATACTGATTCTTCCTGGCGACGGGCGCGGTTGCGAACCCGGGTCGCGCATCGCCGTGTCTCCACCACATGCGGAACGCCCGGCCCCGCCCGTCACACCCCCCACTTCCGCCTCGTGACTCCGCGTAGCCGCCGCGAGGCGCGTCCGCCGCTCCGCGAGGTGTTCCGACCGCAACGTTATCGGGGTCTCGCGGTTTCCACGCGGCCTGTGGATAACTGTGCGAAGAGCGTCCCGAGCGGCCTTGTCCACAGCCTGTCGATAGGACGATTCACCGGTACGGGCCAATCCGCTCCGCCGCCCGCAGCGACCCTCACATGCCGCCTGAGCTGGCCTTACGTACCACCTCGCACCCCTCCCCCCATTTGCATGCGGCCGGATCGCGCTCCGATCACCCCTCGGTAAGCTGACGGCATGACAGGACAAGTACGCACCGTCGACGGCCGCGTGGCCGGACGACGCGGACAGGCGACGCGGCAGAAGCTGCTCGACTGCCTCAGTGAAATGCTCAGCTCCTCGCCGTACCGCGACGTGAAGGTGATCGACGTCGCGCGTAAGGCCGGCACCTCGCCCGCCACCTTCTACCAGTATTTCCCGGATGTCGAAGGCGCCGTCCTGGAGATCGCGGAGGAGATGGCGAAGGAGGGCGCGAGCCTGACCGATCTCGTCGCCGGGCGCTCCTGGGTCGGCAAGTCCGGCTGGCAGGCCGCCGAGGAACTGGTCGACGGCTTCCTCGGCTTCTGGCGCAAGCACGACGCCATCCTGCGCGTCGTCGATCTCGGGGCGGCCGAGGGCGACAAGCGGTTCTACAAGATCCGCATGAAGATCCTCAACGCCGTCACCAACTCCCTGACGGACTCCGTCAAGGAGCTCCAGTCCAAGGGCAAGGTGGACAAGGACGTCAGCCCGGCCGCCGTCGCCGGCTCGCTCGTCGCGATGCTCGCCGCCGTGGCCTCGCATCAGAAGGGCTTCCAGAGCTGGGGCGTGAAGCAGGCCGAGCTCAAGCCGAACCTCGCGCTGCTCGTGCACCTGGGCATCACCGGCAAGAAGCCGACCAAGTAGCGCGTCCGCGCCTCGCACGTCCTGTCATCGCAGCGGCGGGCCACTCCCGGCTCGGGCCGGAGCGGCCCGCCGCAGTGACATCCCCCACCTCTTCCTCGCCTCCGGCGGGGACGACGGCACGGCCTACCGCCGCTCCAGCCGGAACAGCCGGATCTCCCGTTCCACGCGCGCCTGGTAGCGCGCGTACGGAGGCCAGAACCTCACCACCGCCGCCCACGCGGCCGCCCGCTCCGTGCCGCTCAGCAGCCGTGCCCGCACCGGGATGTCCCGCCCCTTCCAGCTGATCTCCGCGTCGGGGTGCGCCAGCAGATTCGCCGTCCAGGCAGGGTGACCGGGCCTGCCGAAATTGCTGCCGATCAGCACCCAGGCGCTCGCCGGATCGCCTTCCCTCATGCAGGCGAGCGGAGTCCGCCGCCGCTGTCCCGTCCGCGCGCCCGTCGAGGTGAGGACGACACTCGGCAACAGACGCGCGCTGAGCATCGACTTCCCACCCGACAACCGGTGCACCGCCCGATCCAGCGCCGGCACGACGTGCGGCGCGATCCGCGCGAACGCACGGGTCGAGGAAACTCTTTGCACCACTCGCTCCACGGTGGCAGTCATAGCGCCACGGCTTCCCGTCCGCTCCGGGCGGCAAACAGCCCGGCTCTCTCCGCGGCGCGTTCCCGCAGCCTGTGCACGGGTCCGAACAGCAACTCGTCCGAAGCGGCCCTCTTGAAGTACAGCTGCACATCGTGCTCCCACGTGACCCCGATGCCGCCGTGCAGCTGGACGGCCTCCGCCGCGGTCATCCGCTGCGCCTCCAGCGCCTGAGCGAGCGCGAGCCCTCCGACGGCCGCCGACGGCCGCTCCCCGGCGGCCCAGGCCGCGTAGTACGCGGCCGAACGTGCCGTCTGCACGACCACGTGGATGTCGGCCAGCCGGTGCTTGACCGCCTGGAAGGATCCGATCGGCCTGCCGAACTGTTCGCGGGAACACACGTACTCGACCGTCCGCTCCAGCACCCGGTCCGCCGCCCCCACGGCTTCCGCCGCGACAGCCGCCGCCACACCGCCGCCCAGCCGGGCGAGCGCGCCCGGCACGTCGGCATCCTCCCCGGTCGGCCCCAGGAGTTCGGCCGCGGCATCGCGCAGTTCGACGCGGGCCTGTGACCGCGTCTCGTCCAAGGCGGTCAGCCGGGTACGGGTCACGCCCCGCGCTCCCTGCGGCCGAAGGACGAACAGGAGCGTCCTGCCGCGCGCGTACCCTCCCGCGTGGGCCGCGACGAGCAGCAGGCCCGCGCTGTGCCCGTCGAGCACCTGTACCGCCTCGCCGTACAGCCGCCAGCCCGTGCCGGAGGCGGCCGGCCGCGCCTGGATGCCGCCCGCCCGGCCGCCTCCCGCCCACTGCCCGTCGTTCGCCCCGGTCAGTCCGAGCACGGCCGTCAGGTGGCCGCCCGGCAGCACCAGCGCTCCCGTCAGCTCACCGTTGGCCAGGGACGGCAGCAGCCCGGCGCGCTGCGCTTCCGTGCCGAGTGCCGCGACGAGCGGTGCCACCAGTCCGGCGGTGGCCAGCAGCGGGGACGGCAGCAGCACCCGGCCCGTCTCCTCGGCGGCCAGAGCCGCCTCCGCGGGCCCGCAGCCCGCTCCGCCGTAGCGCGCCTCCACCGTCAGGCCGGGCAGCCCCGGCCGCTCCGCGAGAAGCGCCCACAGGGCCTCGTCGTAACCGGTCGCCGTACGGACCGCCGCCCTGACCTCTTCCGGCCCGCAGCGTTTGAGCAGCAGCTCGCGCAGGGTGCGCCGGATCTCGTTCTGCTCGTCGCTCAACGCGGCATCCATGGCGGATTCCTTCCGAAGCCGAAGGGCCGTCATGGTAGGCAGGTCAACCACACTTTCCCAGAGCTGATCTGATGTACCGTCAGGTTTATGAGCCCGGACCGCCCGCGCAAGGTAGCCGTCGTCGGTGTCTCCCTCTCGGACTGCGGCCGTGTCGACCACGCCACCGCGTACGCACTGCACGCCCAGGCCGCCCGCCGCGCGCTCGCCGACTCCGGCCTCGGCCGGGACGCCGTCGACGGACTCGCCTCCGCCGGGCTGGGCACGCTCGCCCCCACGGAGATCGCGGACTATCTGGGGCTGCGGCCGCTGTGGGCCGACTCGACCGGCGTCGGAGGAGCGACCTGGGAGGTCATGGCCGCGCACGCGGCCGACGCCATCGCCCTGGGCCACGCGAACGCGGTCCTGCTCGTCTACGGCTCCACCGCCCGCGCCGACCTCAAGGCGGGCCGCCGCACCGCGGCCCTCTCCTTCGGCAGCCGGGGCCCCGCACAGTTCGAAGCACCGTACGGACACACGCTCATCGCCAAGTACGCGATGGCCGCACGTCGCCACATGCATGAGTACGGGACCACGCTTGAACAGTTTGCCGACGTCGCGGTTCAAACCCGCGCCAACGCCTTTTTCAACCCCCACGCCATGTACCGCGATCCGATCACGGTCGACGACGTGCTCGGCGGACCGGTGATCGCCGACCCCTTCACCAAACTCCAGTGCTGCATACGGTCCGACGGCGGCTGCGCCGTGCTCCTCGCGGCGGAGGAGTACGTGACCGGTACGGCGAAGTCACCCGTGTGGGTGCTGGGAGCCGGAACCGCGCTCTCCCACTCCACGTTGTCGGAGTGGGACGACTTCACGGTCTCCCCGGCCGCGGCCTCCGGGCGGCTCGCCTTCCAGCGCGCGGGCGTCACCCCCCAGGAGATGGATCTGGCCGAGCTGTACGACGCGTTCACCTATATGACGCTGGTGACGCTGGAGGACCTGGGCTTCTGCGCGAAAGGCGAAGGCGGCGCGTTCGTGGCAGGGGGCCGGCTGACGACCGGCGGCGGACTGCCGGTCAACACCGACGGCGGCGGGCTGTCCGCCTGTCACCCCGGCATGCGGGGCCTCTTCCTCCTCGTCGAGGCCGTACGCCAGCTCAGGGGCGAGGCCGAGGAGGGCCGCCAGGTACGGCGAGGCGACGGCACCCTCCCACAGCTGGCCGTCGTCTCGGGGACGGGCGGCTGGTTCTGCTCCTCGGGGACGCTGGTCCTGGCACGGGACTGAGTTCGGTCCGGTTGCGCCTGCGGCGGGCTCGCGTCCCAGATCCGTCCCCTGTCGGCTGCCGGGCTCAAAAATCAGTCTGTCCGGCATTTGAGGACACCGCGCGTCAGCGCGGTGGGGGCCTGAGGGTCTCCCCAGTTCCGGGAAGGGCGGGCAGGGGAAAAGCCCGCCGCAGGCGCGGCCCACCCACACCGAACACCGCCCCTGCCTCCACCGCCCCAGGCCCCCGCCGCAGACAGGGTCGAGACAACAGGGTCGAACGAATCGCCCGCAGCGGGTTGGATGGACGCCATGAGCGACGAAACGGCCGACAGCCGCCAGGAGTCCTTCCACGAGCTGCTGCGCTCCCTGCGGGTGTGGGACACCGAGCTGCCGCACTTCGACCCCGCCCAGGCCCCCGCCGAACCCTTGCCCCTCTTCCAGCAGTGGCTGCGCGAGGCCGCCGAGGCCGGGACACCCGAGCCGCACACGATGACCCTGGCGACCGCCGACGCGCACGGCACACCGTGCGTGCGGACCGTCATGCTCCACGACGCGGACGCGCACGGCTGGCATTTCGCCACCCACCGTACGAGCCGCAAGGGCCGGGAGCTGGCCGCCCGGCCCGAGGCGGCACTGGGCTTCTACTGGCCCGCGGTCGGCCGTCAGGTGCGGGTGCTGGGCACCGTGACGGCCGCGAGCCCCCAGGAGAGCCGGGCCGACCTGGCCAAGCGCTCCCCCGGCGCCCTGGCGGCCGCGCTGGTGGGCAGGCAGAGCGAGCCGCTGTCCTCCCTCGCCGAGCTGGAACGCGCCTCGGTGGCGGCCTGGGAACGGGCCCTGCGCGAGCCCGACGCCCCGGTGGACAGCTGGACGCTCTATGTCCTGGAGGCGGACGAGGTCGAGTTCTTCCAGGGCGACGACCGGCGCCGCCACGTGCGCCTCCACTACCGCCGCGGCCGGGGAGGCCGCTGGGTCACCGAGCTCCTCTGGCCGTGAGTTCGGGCTCCGGGCCGGTGGCGAGCCGGGCGTGGAGACGGATGTCCCACATCCCTCCGTCACCGCCCGGCAAGGCGCCCCGCAGCGTGCCTTCGAGGCCGTACGCGCACCGTTCGGCCACCCGGCACGAGGCGTCATGGCCGAGCGCGTGCCCCAGCTCCAGCCGGTGCGGCCGCAGCCGCTCGTGGAACGCCCACCGCGTCAGGGCCTCCAGGGCCCGGGAGGCATAGCCCCGGCCGCGGAACTCGGGCAGGATCCAGTAACTGACCCGCGCGTTCCGCCGAATGTGGTCGATCATGGACAGGCCGACGCTGCCCACGGCGGCATCCGGGCCCTCCGCCCGGGCGGTGACCGCGAACCCCACCGAATCGCCCTGCCGCCACCCGTCCGTACGGCTCCCCAGGAAGGCCCGCGCGCCCTCTTCGTCCGGTGGCGGAACGGTGATGGCGTTCCAGCGCCGGAACTCAGGTCCGCCATTCCCCGCAGTACGGCATCGAGATCCCCGTCCTCCACGGGCGCAGCAGGAGGTCGGACTCACCGATCCGGGCGGGAGCCAATGCCTTCGATCCCTTCATGTCCGGCATTCAACACGGGCGGAAGACAGGGAGCTTCAGCGGGGATTCGGGCACCGCGCGGAACATCACCCGCAGGTCCATGCCGATCCGCAGCCGGTGTTCGGGGCAGTCGACGATCTCGGTCGTCATGCGCGGCCCCTCCGCGAGATCCACGACGGCGGCCACATACGGCAGCCGCTCGCCGAACGGCGGAAGGTCGTTCACGCGGACGACCGACCATGTGTAGAGCGTGGCGCGGCCGGACGCCTCCTCCCAGACGACGTCCTCGCCCCAGCAGCGCGGACAGATCTCCCGTGGGTGATGATGCGCTCTGCCGCACTCCGGGGCGCGGCAGCGGCGTATGAGCAACCGGCCTCGCGCGGCGGCGTCCCAGTAGGGCCTCGTGAACGCGTCCACCTCGGGCACATCGTGGCGCACCTCAGCCTCCAACCGCTCAACCTCCTGCATTTCCCTGCCACTTGACGCCCATCGAGCCGCCCCGGAGCGTCTCGCACATCTTTCCTGACGTGACGTCAGATCGGTAGCCTGAACTTACGTCAGCCCGTCGGCCCTTGAGCAGGAGTGGACGAGAACGATGCTTGGATCGACTCATGGCACCCTCACCACCACCTCCCGCCCGGCCCGCGTGGCGGCCTGCGGCGAACGCCGGAGCCCCGCCGTCCACGGCCTGGCCGACGGCGTCGAGGACCTCGATGTCAGCGGGCGCCCCCTGCGCTCGGACGTGCCCGACCTGGACCGCTTCTTCCGGCCCGAGACCGTCGCCGTCGTCGGCGCCTCGGACGCGGAGGGCCGGCCCAACTCCGGCATCACCCGGCAGCTCATCGCCTGGGCCGACCGGGTCGGCGCCCGCCTGCACCCCGTGCACCCGACCCGCGGGAGCGTCTTCGGCCGCCCCTGTCATCCGTCCGTCGCCGAGTTGCCCGAGCGGATCGATCTCGCCGTCCTCCTCGTGGGCGACCCCCTTCCCGTCATCGATCAACTGGCCGCCTCCGGAACGGACTCCACGGACAGCAAGGCGGCGTTCGCCGTCGCGTTCGCCTCCGGCTTCGCGGAGACCGGACCGGAAGGCGCCGCCGCCCAGGCCCGGCTCGCGGCCGCGGCGCGACGGGCAGGAGTCCGGCTGCTCGGCCCGAACACCAACCTCAACGCCTTCGAGCGCTTCCGCACCGACCTCGACGGCCCGGCGATCGCGCTGGTGACCCAGTCAGGCCACCAGGGCCGCCCCGTCTTCTCCCTCCAGGAAATCGGCGTCCGGCTCTCGCACTGGGCCCCGACCGGCAACGAGGCCGACCTGGAGTGCGCGGACTTCATCTCCTACTTCGCCACCCGGCCGGAGGTCGGAGCCATCGCCGCGTATGTGGAAGGGCTCAAGGACGGCCGCTCCTTCCTGCTGGCCGCCGACCGGGCGGCCCGGCACAAGGTGCCCGTCGTCACCGTCAAGGTCGGCCGCACCGAGACCGGTGCCCGCACGGCCGCCTCCCACACCGGCAAGCTGACCGGCGCCGACGACGTGGTGGACGCGGCGATGCGGCAGTTCGGCGTGATCCGCGTCAACGGTCTCGACGAGCTCCAGGACACCTCGGCCCTGCTCGCCCGCGCCCGGCCGCCACGGGCCACCGGGGTCGCCGTCTATTCGATATCCGGCGGCACGGGCGCCCACTTCGCCGACCTGGCCACCGCGGCCGGCCTCGACCTCCCCGTCCTCCCCGCCGCGAAGCAGCACGAGCTCCACCAGTGGATCCCGGACTACCTCTCCGTCGCCAACCCCGTCGACAGCGGCGGCCACCCCGTCGGCGACTGGCGCGGCCGCAAGATCATCGACGCCGTCCTCGACGACCCTTCCGTCGGCGTGCTCATCTGCCCGATCCCCGGCCCCTTCCCACCCATGAGCGACACCCTCGTACGCGACCTGGTGGCGGCCGCGGAGGAGACCGACAAGCTCGTCTGCGTGGTCTGGGGCTCCCCCGTGGGCACCGAGGACGCCTACCGCGAAGTGCTCCTCGGCTCCTCCCGCGTGGCCACCTTCCGCACCTTCGCCAACTGCGTCACCGCCGTGCGCGCCTATCTCGACCACCACCGCTTCGTCGCCCACTACCGCTCCCCGTTCGAGGACGCCCCCCGCGCCCTCTCCCCCTCCGCCCGCAAGGCACAGGCGCTCATGCGGCCGGGCGAACAGCTCAGCGAGCACGCGGCGAAGCAGCTCCTTCGCGCGTACGGCATCCGCGTGCCCCGGGAACAGCTGGTGACCAGCGCCGCCGCTGCCGTACGGGCCGCCGGGCTGGTGGGCTACCCCGTGGTGATGAAGGCGTCGGGCCCCCAGCTCGCCCACAAGACGGAACTGGGCCTGGTGAAGATCGGCCTGACCTCGGCGAGCCAGGTCCGCGACGCCTACCGCGAGCTGACCGACATCGCCCGCTACGAGGGCCTGCCCCTGGACGGCGTTCTCGTCTGCCAACTCGTCGGTCATGGCGTGGAGATGGCGGTCGGGATCTCGCCGGACCCCCTCTTCGGCCCCACCGTGACGGTGGGCCTGGGCGGGGTGCTGGTCGAGGTGATGCGCGACATCGCCGTGGGCGTACCGCCGTTCGGCGAGGACCGGGCCCGCGCGATGCTCGGCGAACTGCGCGGCAGCACCCTGCTGGACGGGGTCCGGGGAGCGCCCCCGGCCGACGTGGACGCGCTCGTGGAGACCGTCCTGCGCGTGCAGCGCATGGCTCTGGAGCTGGACGGCGAGCTCGCCGAGCTCGACATCAACCCCCTCGTGGTGCTGGACCGCGGCCCAGGTGCCGTGGCCCTGGACGCGCTGGCCTTCTGCCGCTGAGCCGCTCGCGGCGACCCTGAGAACCAGGAGCTTCCCCATGCCCGTCTCCCCCCGTGAAACGTCCGACGGCACTCCCGGAGCGGACGGGCCCACCGAGCCCCCCGGGCCCGTCCGCTCCGATGCCTCAGTGATACTCCACGCCACTGACAACGGAGTTCTGCGGATCACGCTCAATCGCCCCGAAGCTCTCCACGCCATCACCGCTGACCTGCGAGAACAACTAATTTCAAGATTTTTTTACGCTTCCGCCGACCCGGCCGTGCGGGCCGTCGTCGTCACCGCGACGGGCCGGGCCTTCTGCTCCGGCGCGGATCTTCGCCCGGCCTCCCGGCCCCGGCCCGGCGGGCCCGTACCGGGCGATGTCGCCCGCCTGATCCAGCGCGGCGCGCAGCGGCTGATCGGCGCGGTCCTGGACTGCGAGAAGCCCGTGATCGCCGCCGTGAACGGCGTCGCCGCCGGGCTCGGCGCGCACCTGGCGCTGGCCTGCGATCTTGTACTGGCGGGCGAATCGGCGCAGTTCATCGAGGTGTTCGTGCGCCGCGGCCTGGTCCCCGACGGGGGCGGCGCCTATCTCCTCCCGCGGCTCGTGGGCCCGCGGCGCGCGAAGGAGCTGTTGTTCTTCGGTGACGCCCTCTCCGCCGAAGAGGCGGAACGGCTGGGGCTGGTGAACCGGGTGGTGCCCGATGGCGAACTGGCCGGGACGGCCCACGCCTGGGCGGAGCGGCTGGCCGCCGGGCCGACCCGCGCCCTCGCCCTGACCAAGCAGCTGGTCAACGTCTCCCTCGACGCCGACCGGGCGGCGGCCTTCACCGCGGAGGCCGCCGCGCAGGAGATCAACATGACGACGGCGGACGCCCGGGAGGGCCTGGCGAGCTTCACGGAACGGCGCGCCCCGCGCTTCCGGGGCCGTTAGCGCGCGGCCCTTCCAAGCTGACCCCCCGTCAGTTTCAATGGAGCCATGATGGGACACGCGGGCATGGCGGCAGCCGCCGTGCGCTATCTGCGGTCGACCGGAGCGCCGACCTCCGCACCTCCGGGGCCGGCCCTCCCGCCCCGCCCGGAGCCACCGCGTGTCGATCCCATGCCACGACCGGAACTGCGGGCCGTACGAGCGGACGAGCGGATTCCGCCGGCCCCGGACGAATTCCGGCGCGTACTCGGCCACTTCGCCAGCGGCGTCACGGTCGTCACCGCGCCGGGCCGGGACGGCGAGCCGCCCGCGGGCTTCTCCTGCCAGTCCTTCGCCGCCCTCTCCCTCGACCCGCCGCTGGTCGTCTTCATGGTGGCCCGTACGTCCTCCACCTGGCCGCGCATCGCCCGCGCCGGCGTCTTCTGCGTCAACATCCTCGGCGCGGACCAGGAAGAGCTCTGCCGCGCCTTCGCGGTCAGCGGCGCGCGGACGGCCGACAAGTTCGCGGGCGTACGGCACGAGCCGTCCCCCGCGACCGGCTCACCCCGCCTCGCGGACGTCCCGGCATGGGCCGACTGCACGGTGCACGCCGTGCACACCGGCGGGGACCACCTGATCGTCGTCGGGAACGTCGAGGCACTCGGGGCGGACGCGGGCGCGGCCGGAGCGCGGCCGCTGCTCTTCCACAGGGGCACGCTCGGGACGTTCACCCGCTGAGGGCGCCCAGCCGGGCTACTTCTTGTGCCCGGCCACCTTCGTCAGCACATAGCGCTTGCCGGAGCCGGGCTTGCCGATCTCGTGGTAGATCCGCGGCTTCTTCTGCGTGCCGCCGACGCTCCAGTCGCGGCTGAGCTCGCAGGACTTGATGCGCAGGGCCACGCTTTCGATCTTGCCGTTCTCCCGGAGGGGCTTCCAGTTCCCGGAGCCGTCGCAGTCCTTCGGCCGGTCCTTGCCCGTCTCGTCCCAGACATAGTTGTCGAGCCCCTGAGCGACGGCACCGCCGTCCGCGTCGAACTTGACCGTGCCTCCGTGGCCGTCGGTCCAGGTGCCGGCCAGGTCCGACTTGTGCAGCTGCGGCGGCTCGTACACCTTCACCAGGCCGGTGCCGTAGACGCCCGCGCCCACCACGGCGACCGCCAGCCACGTCAGTGCCCCGTCGCGCGCGATCCTGCGGACCAGGCCCTTGGGGCGGCCCCCGCGGACGCGCCGGCCGGCGACAGCCGCGACGAAGGCGGCGGGCAGCAGCCCGGCGGTGAGACCGGCCCACCACAGGACGTAGGACAGCGCCGGGGCGAACGCGAGGCTGCCGAGCGCCGCCACACCCCCGAAAGCGATCACCAGCAGGGCCGCCACCACCGGCACCGCGGCGAGATCCAGGCGCAGGCGCTCGGCCCTGCCCATGCGCCGTGCCACGCGCCGCGCGAGCCCCAGTGCGGGCATCACCGCGACACCCGTGACGAAGCCGCTGACGAGGACGGCGAAGAACGCGATGCCGAGGGCCGCCGCGATGATCACGGCCACGTTGTGCGGCAGCCCGTCGTGCTCGCGCGAGAGCATCACCAGGACGGCGACCGTCCCGCCGATCACCGCCTCCGCGCACAGCCCGGCCATCGACGCGCAGAACGCCGCGCCGAATCCGTCCGCGTGCACCGCACGCTTCGGCGCGCGAGCGGACCGCTCGGGTGCCGCTGCCGCCTCCGCATCGGCCGGCTTGGCGTCCGGCTCGGCCTGCTGTGTCATAACCGCCCCTCTCCCCAAGAAAGATTCCCCCAGAGGCCGGGAGGTTGCTTCCGCGCACAGACCGTGACCAGTACTGCCCTCCGGACTGCCGGCTCGCACCGGCGAGGAGGTCCGCACGCACACCGCACCGGCGCGGGCCGCGTCGGACCATTCTTACCGATTGCCCGCCTTGACCGGAATGAGGCCCGATGCGGCCGCACGCTTCCGGAGGGCCGGAAAGACTTCGACAGACACGAGCCAACAACACCTCGCGGCCGTGACCGGCGCAAGACCGCGGACACGGATCGCAAGAGGGATCACACAGCGGGGGCGGCCGCCGGGACCCGGGACGGCCTCCTCCGGATGACCAGAGCCATCAACGCGGCCACCGCGCACAGTGCTCCGGAGGCGTACCAGACGAGGTCGTACGAGCCGAGGGCGTCGCGGGCCACACCGCCCAGGAACGCGACCACGGCGGCACCCACCTGGTGGGAGGCGAGCACCCAGCCGAAGACGATCGCGCTGTCGTCCCCGTAGTGCTCGCGGCACAGGGCGATGGTCGGCGGCACGGTGGCCACCCAGTCGAGCCCGTAGAAGACGATGAAGAAGACCATCGGGAGGTGCACCGCCGGGGCCATCAGCATCGGCAGGAACATCAGCGAGACGCCCCGCAGCCCGTAGTAGACGGCGAGCAGCCTGCGCGCCTCGAACCGGTCGGTGAACCAGCCGGAGGCGATCGTCCCGACGACATCGAAGACACCGACCACCGCGAGCAGCCCGGCGGCCGCCGTGACCGGCATCCCGTGATCGTGGGCGGCGGGCACGAAGTGGGTCTTGACCAGCCCGTTCGTGGACGCGCCGCAGATCGCGAAGGTGCCGGCGAGCAGCCAGAAGGGACCGGTGCGGGCCGCCTTCACCAGAGCGCGCACCGCACGCCGGGCCGCGCCGGAGACCGGCGCCGGTTTCGGCGTGTACTCCGGCGCCCCGTACGCGGCGAGGCCGACGTCCGCCGGGTGGTCGCGCAGCAGCAGCCAGACGAAGGGGACGACGGCGAGCGCGGCGGCGGTCACGATCAGCGCCGCGAGCCGCCAGTCGTGGTGTTCGACGATCCAGGAGAGCAGCGGGAGGAAGACCAGTTGCCCGGAGGCGCCCGCGGCGGTGAGGATGCCGGTGACCAGTCCGCGCCTGCCGACGAACCACCGGTTCGTGACGGTCGCCGCGAAAGCGAGAGCCATCGAGCCGCTGCCGAGGCCGACGAGCACACCCCAGCACAGGACGAGCTGCCAGCTCTCCGTCATGAAGACGGTCAGCCCCGCGCCCGTCGCGATCACGGTCAGAGCGCAGGCGACGACCCTGCGGATGCCGAAGCGGTCCATGAGGGCCGCGGCGAAGGGCGCGGTGAGCCCGTAGAGGGCGAGGTTGACGGAGGCGGCGAAGCCGATGGTGCCGCGTGACCACCCGAACTCCGCGTGCAGCGGTTCGATCAGCAGGCTGGGCAGGGAGGCAAACCCGGCAGCTCCGACGATGGCCACGAAGGTGACGAGGGCGACGAACCAGGCGCGGTGGATCCGGGTCCGCCGCTCACCGCGCGGCGAGCGCTCCGCCGCACGGGCGGGACGAGGAGTTGTCTGGGTCACGTCATCAGCATCGGGAGCACACTGGAGACGAACGAGCGGCCGGAAGGACAGCATTCGCAAGGATCGGGCCATGATGGTCCGGTAGGCCGCAGGTCTGCGGCAGCCTTGTGGAAAGCGGGCCGGGGATTGTCAGTGGCCGGCCGCAGACTGGTCGGAGCAGGGCGGGAGACCGCCCGGGAAGGACGTGGGGGGACGCTATGGACATGCCGCAGACCACCGAGGCCGGGCGTACGGTCCGCCGCCCGGACGGACGGCCGCACCGCGTCGCGGTGCTCGCCCTGACGGGCGTCATCCCCTTCGAGCTCTCCATCCCCTACCGCATCTTCGGCAAGGCGAGGACGCCGTCCGGGGAGCCGCTGTACGAGGTGGTGACGTGCGCGCTCGCACCGGGCCCCGTGCGGACCGACGCCGACTTCTCCATCATCGTCGAACGCGGCCCGGAGGCTCTCGCGGAGGCCGACACCGTCGTCATCCCCGCGTCGCACGAGCCTGGCCTCCCCTACACCGAGGGCAGACTCGAGGACGCCCAGGCCGCCGCCCTCGCGCACATACGCCCTGGCACGCGCCTGGTGTCCATCTGCACCGGGTCGTTCATCCTGGCGGCCGCCGGACTCCTCGACGGGCGTCCGGCCACCACCCACTGGAGCAGCACCGATCACTTCCAGCGGCTGTTCCCCTCGGTCCGGGTGGACGCCAACGTGCTGTTCGTCGACGACGGCGATCTGCTGACCTCCGCGGGGGTGGCCTCCGGCATCGACCTGTGCCTGCACATCGTGCGGCGGGACCACGGTTCCGCGGTGGCCAACGAGGTGGCCCGGCGCAGTGTGGTGCCTCCGCACCGCGACGGCGGCCAGGCGCAGTACATCCACCGGCCCGTGCCGGAGCCGCAGTTCGCGACGACCACGGCGGCGCGCGCGTGGGCGCTGGGGCGGCTGCACGAGCCCATCCAGCTGCGGGACATGGCCGAGCAGGAGGCGATGAGCGTACGGACCTTCACGCGCCGCTTCCGGGAGGAGGTCGGGATCAGCCCCGGGCAGTGGCTGACCCAGCAGCGGGTGGAGCGGGCGCGGCACCTGCTGGAGGACAGCGACCTCTCCGTGGACCAGGTGGCGCGGGACGCGGGATTCGGCACGGCGGCGTCCATGCGGCAGCACCTCCAGGCCGCGCTGGGTGTGTCGCCGACGGCGTACCGGCGTACGTTCCGGACGGCACCGGCGGCCTCCCACCGCTGATCCGTCTCCGGTCCCGCCGCCCGCCCGGCGGTGGCGCGACAGCGGTCAGGTGAAGGTCAGTACGGCGCGTGCCACCCGTCCGCCCAGGGTGTCGTCGACGGCCTTCGCGAAGTCCTCGACCGGGTAGGCCGCGGTGACCAGTTCGTCCAGCAGGAGACGGCCTTCGGCGTACAGCCGGGCGTAGAGGGCGATGTCGTGCTGCGGACGGGACGAGCCGTAACGGCAGCCCAGTATCGACTTGTCCAGATAGAGGGAAGAGACGGGGAAGGACGCCTCGGCGGTCGCCGGCGGCACCCCGAGCAGCACCGCCTGACCGTGCCGGTCGAGCAGGCCGACCGCCTCCCGTACGAGGCCCACGTCCCCGACGCATTCGAAGGCGTGGTCCGCGCCGCTGGGCAGGATCGCGCGCACGGCCGCCCGGACGCCGTCGGGGGCGGAGGCATCGACGAAGTGCGTGGCCCCGAACTGCCGGGCCGCGCCCTCCTTCCCGGGATTCGCGTCGACGGCGACGACGACCGAGGCCCCGGCGACGCGCGCTCCCTGGAGGACGTTCAGCCCGACGCCGCCCGCTCCGATGACGACGACGGAATCGCCCTGGCGGACCCGGGCCCGGTTGAGGACCGCGCCCGCGCCGGTCACGACGGCACACCCGATGACGGCCGCCGAGGCCGGTGGCACGTCGGAGGGGATCCTGACCGCCTGGACAGCCTTGACGACCGTCCGCTCGGCCAAGGCGGAGCTGGACGCGAACTGGTAGAGCTTGCCCCCGCGCCGGGCGAAGGGCCTGCCGGGCATGCCGATCGACCTGCGGCACATGGTCGGGCGGCCGCGGTCGCACTCGGCGCACGCACCGCAGTTGGCGAGGGTGGAGAGCGCGACGTGATCGCCGCGCGCCACGTGGGTGACCCCGACGCCGACCTCTTCCACCACTCCCGCCCCCTCGTGCCCGAGCACCGCCGGAACGGGGTAGGGAATGGTGCCGTCGATGACCGACAGATCGCTGTGGCAGAGACCGGCGGCGGCCACGGCGACGAGCACCTCGCCGGGTCCCGGCGCGCGGACGACGAGGTCGTCGACGACCTGGGCACGCTCGCCGTCGAAGATGACACCTCTCATGGCTGGTCCGTCCTCTCGGCGGCTGGGGTACGGGGCGGGCTGGGCGGTTCAGGCGGGCCAGACGACGGACTGGAGTTCGCTGTACGCGTCCAGTCCGAAGGAGCCGCCGTCCCGGCCGACCCCGCTCTCCTTGAAGCCGCCGAACGGTGTCTCGGGGTGCCGTTGGAGCGTGTTGATCCCGACGTTGCCGCAGCGCAGGCGGGCGGCGAGGGCCCAGGCGCGGCCGGTGTCGGCGCTGAAGACGTAGTCGTAGAGGCCGTACGAGGTGCCGTTGGCGATGCGGACGGCCTCATCCTCGTCCTCGAAGGGAAGGGCCACGACGACGGGCCCGAACAACTCCTCGCGGGCAATGGTCATGTCCGGGGTGGCGTCCGTGATCAAGGTGGGTGCGACATAGAAGCCGCGGTCGAGGCCGGGGCGGGCGCCGCCCACCGCGACGCGGGCACCTTGCGCGCGGGCTCCGGCGATGTACGCCTCGACGCGGTCGCGCTGCGCGGCGGAGATCAACGGGCCCACGATCGTGGAGTTATCCACAGGGCTCCCGATCTTCAGCGCCCGCGCGTAGTGTGAGAGGCCGGTGACGACCTTCTCGTACGACGACCGGTGGACGAGCACCCGGGTCGGCGCCGTGCAGATCTGCCCGCTGTGGAACGACCAGACCGAACCGACCGCCCCGATCGCCGACTTGAGCACGTTATCGTCGGCATCCTCCAGGACGATGGCCGCGCCCTTGCCGCCCAGCTCCATCAGGGTGCGCTTCATCGACCTCCCCGCGGCTTCGGCGATCTTCTTCCCGACAGCGGTGGACCCGGTGAAGCTGACCATGTCGACACCGGGGTGGGACACGAGCGCCTCGCCCGTGGCGGGGTGCGAGCCGGTGACGACGTTGAAGACGCCGTCCGGAAGGCCCGCCTCCTTGAGGACCGGCCCCAGCGCGAGACAGCAGAGCGGGTCCTGCGGCGCCGGCTTGGCGACGACCGCGTTCCCCATGGCCAGGGCGGGCGCGACCTTGCCCGCGAGATTGACGACCGGGAAGTTGTAGGAGGTGATGCAGCAGACGACGCCCACGGGGCGCCGGACCGCGGCGGCGCCCAGCAGGCCGCCGGGCGCCGACGGGGTCCCCTTGACGGGGCGGGGCGCGAGCGGGACGACGCCCGGCTCGAGCGCGCCCCGCGCGTAACGGCGGAACCGGTCGACCGCCGGGGGCAGTTGCAAGGCGGTCGCGACGCGGACCGTCGCGCCCGTCTCCGCCTGGAGGAGAGGAATCAGTTCCTTCGCACGTTCATCGAGCAGTTCCGCTGTCCGGTCCAGAACGGCCGCGCGCTCGCGCGGATCCGTACGGGACCAGCCGTCCTGAGCGGCCCGCGCGGCGGCCACGGCATCGGCGACTTCGGCGGGAGTCGCCTCCGGGGCCTCCCCGACGACCTCTTCGGTCGCCGGATTGACAACTGCATAGTGCCCTTTTTCCGGCGAGCGCCACGCACCGTCGATCCACAGCCCGTACGCCGTCATGGACGCGGCTCCTTCGGCAGGCCGAGCACCCGCTCGGCGATGACGGTGCGCTGGATCTCGTCCGAACCGCCGTAGATGGTGTCGGCACGCGAGAAGAGGAACAGGCGTTGCGGTGCGTCGAGTTCATAGGGGCGGTCGGCATCCCAGGCGCCCGGCCCCAGGGTGGCAGCCGGGCCGCGGATCGCCATCGCCAGTTCGCCGAGCTCCTGGTGCCAGCGGCCCCACAGGAGCTTCGCGACGCAGGGGGCCCCGGGATCGCCGGACGATCCCAGGGTGCGCAGGGCGTTCCAGCGCATCGTCTGCAACCGGGCCCAGTGCCGTACGATCCGGTCGCGCGTGACCGGATCCGCTGCGGCCCCCGTCTCCAGGGCGAGGCGGATGAGCCCGTCCAGCTCTGCGGCGAAGCCGATCTGCTGAGCGAGGGTGGACAGCCCGCGCTCCCGGCCGAGGAGGTCCATCGCGACCAGCCAGCCGTTGCCCGCCTCGCCGACGACGTCTTCGGCGCGGGCCTCGGCCCCGTCGAAGAACACCTCGTTGAAGTGGGCCGCCCCCGACATGTCGCGGATCGGGCGGACCTCGATCCGGCCGGGCTGGTCCATCGGCACGAGCAGAAGGGAGAGTCCGTGGTGCCGCCGCGCCCCTTCGGTGGTGCGGGCCAGCAGGAAGCACCAGTCCGCTTCATGGGCGTGGGAGGTCCAGGTCTTCTGTCCGGTGATGCGGTAGGTCCCGCCCGTGTCGGTGAGGACGGCGGAAGTGCGGAGGGCGGCGAGGTCCGAGCCGGCGCCGGGCTCGCTGTAGCCCTGGCACCAGATGGCTTCTCCCCGGGCGATGGCGGGCAGGAACCGGCCGCGCTGGGCGGGGGTGCCATGGGCGAGGAGCGTGGGGGCGAGGAGGTTCTCGCCCATGTGGCCGAGGCGGGCGGGCGCCCCTGCCCGCGCGTACTCCTCGGCCCAGACGACCTGTCCGGTCAGGCCAATGGTGCGGTTGCCGTAGGTGCCGTGAGAGGTGTCCCAGGCAAGGCCGATCCAACCGCCGGTCCCGAGTTCACGCTCCCAGGCGCGGGGCGAGGGGGCCGGGTGGGAGGCGAGGTGTCCGGCGAGCCAGCCGCGCGCCTCTTCCCGGAAGGCTTGATCCTCCGGCCCGAATGCGAAGTCCACGCTCTGTCCTCTCCCTGCGGCGCCCTGCCGCGCTCACTCGGCGCGAGGACGATGGGTGACCGCGATCCATGGCGCCCGAGAGCGGCCACGGCCCGGGGGTACGCGGCCCGGGCACGCGGTCAGGCGTTGGGGCGCTCATGGGCGGCAGCGGCCCTGGCCATCGCTTCCAGCCTCGCGAGCAGCGGCATCGGGTCGGTGCCGACGGTGCCGGGGAGGTGGTCCGCGATCTTCTGCGGGGTCCAGGCGCCGTCGGCGTACGCGGCGCGCAGTTCGCGCGGCTGGGCCCAGACCGCGATCTTGGGACCGGCCACGGTGTAGACCTGTCCGGTGATGCCGTGCTCGCGCGCCCGGTCGCTGAGGAGGTAGACCACCATGGTGGCGACGTCCTCGGGTTCGCCGGTCTCGGTCAGTTCCATCGGCACCCCGGCGGACATCCGCGTACGGGCCACGGGAGCCACGCAGTTGGCGGTGACGCCGTATTTGTGCAGCCCCAGGGCGGCGCTGCGGACGAGCGAGATGATGCCGCCCTTGGCGGCGGAGTAGTTGGCCTGGGCCACGCTGCCCTGGTGGTTGCCGCTGGTGAAGCCGACGAGCGCGCCGTGCCCCTGGCGGCGCATGAGCGCGGAGGCGGCACGGAAGACGGTGAAGGTCCCCTTGAGGTGGGTGGCGATGACCGGATCCCACTCCTCCTCACTCATGTTGAAGAGCATCCGTTCCCGGAGGATGCCCGCGGCGCACACTGCTCCGTCGAGCCGGCCGTAACGGGCCACCGCGGTCTCGACGATCCTCCGGCCGCCCGCCATGGTCGACACGTCGTCCGCGAGCGCGATCGCCCGGCCGCCCGCCGCCTCGATCTCCTTGACCACCGCGGCGGCGACCTCGCTCGCCGGTTCCGCGCCGTCGACGGACACGCCGTAGTCGTTGACGACGACGCTCGCCCCTTCGGCCGCGCAGGCCAGGGCGACCGCACGGCCGATGCCACGCCCGGCACCGGTGACGGCGATCACCTTGCCGGTCAGGAAGTCACCCATGCGGCACCCCTTCCGCGTTTCTGACGGACCGTTAGATTTTTGAGCAGAGCGGGCCCGGACACAAGACCCGGCGGGGCCCGGATCCGGGGAGGGGACGCATGTCTTTGCCGGCGGAGTTCTACGACATGGCCAAGCGCGTCAACAACTGGGGCCGTTGGGGCGGAGAGGACGAGACCGGGACCCTCAACCTGATCACGAACGAGGTCGTCCGCGACGCCGTGTCGACAGTACGCACGGGCCGCCGCGTCCCGCTGGCCGTGCCGCTGCGACAGGAGGGGATCCAGACCGGACTGATCCCCGGCAGGGTCAACCCCCTGCACACCATGGTCTCGATCAATCTCGAACTGTTCGGCGCGGGTGCCGTCGCCAGCAGCGACGACGTCGTGACCATGGGCCTTCAGGCGGGGACGCACTGGGACGGGCTCGCCCATATCTCGCACGGCGGCAAGATCTACAACGGCCGTCCGGCGAGCTCGATCACGGCCCATGGGGGCGCGGCGTACCACGGCATCGAGAAGGTCCGGCACATCGTCTCGCGCGGGGTCCTGCTCGACGTCGCCCGTGCCCACGGAGTCGAGCGGCTCGCCGCCGGGCACGCGGTCGGCCCGGAGGATCTGAACGCCGCTGAGGAGCTCGCGGAGATCACGGTGCGGGCGGGGGACGTCGTGCTGGTGCGGACGGGGCAGATCCAGGTGTATCTGACGGGCTCCCGGCGGGCGTACGGCCATCCGTCACCCGGACTGTCGTTCCGCACACCCGAGTGGTTCCACGCCCGGGATGTCGCGGCGGTCGCCAACGACACCCTGACCTTCGAGATCATCCCGCCGGAGATCGCCGGGCTCTGGCTTCCGGTGCACGCACTCGACCTCGTCGAGATGGGGATGCCGCAGGGGCAGAGCTGGAACCTGGAGGAACTGTCGCGGGCATGCGCGGAAGAGGGGCGCTATGCCTTCCTGCTCACCGCGACGCCGGAGCCCTTCACGGGCGGGACCGGTTCGCCGGTCGCACCGGTCGCGATCCTCTGACTGGCGCGACCATCTGACGGCCGGGCCGGCTGCACCTCGGCCGGCCACTTTCCCCCGGCTGGAGCAACCGCAGGAGGCTCACTGAGCGATCACAGGGGCGGCTCCGGGGAACTCACCCTCGCCCACGAAGAAGTGGGCGGGCGGCGGCGCACCGATGCGCACCCCGAGCACGGCACCGCACGCCGCCGCCGGCTCCGGCGCGCAAGCGCTGTTTGCGCCGGACCGCGACCCGTACTCGCCAAGCAGCCCAGTACGAACGGGCCCCTCGACGTCCCCTCGCAACGAATCGCTGCGTCCAAGGGTGATCACGTGGACACTTCACGTCAACACCTGGTCTGGACTTTGTCGACTAAGCCCGATTTGTGACGGCGCGTGGCGACTCGAAAGCGCCGACCCAGGGGGCCCGCCTCCGGTCGACCTCGCACCAGATGCGCTTGCCCGTCCCCTCGGGCTGCCAGCCCCAGCGGTCGGCGAGGCCGTCCACCAGCTCCAGGCCCCGGCCGCCGGTGTCGTCGCCCTCGGCACGTCGCGGGCGGGGCGGGCGGGCGCTGATGTCCGCGACCTCCACGCGGACGGTGCCCGCGCAGAGCCCGGCCTGGCCGGAGGTGTCGGCGGCGTCCGGGAAGAGCATGCGCAGCACGGCCGGACAGCCGGTGTGCACCACGGCGTTGGTGACGAGCTCCGAGATGAGCAGGATCAGCGTCTCCGCCAGGGGCTCATCGACGCCTATGCCGGAGCCGGCCAGTCGCGACCGCGCCCACCTGCGGGCCCGTCCCACCTCCGCGGGATCGGCCCGGACTTCCATCTGCATCTGAAGCACCTGCACCGCTCACACCATCCGAACCGGCGGACACAACGCCTCGCGTCTCCGTGGGGTCACGGAACGTGACCCCGCTCCGAGACAGCATGGTTGACGCACAGTCACCTCAACAAGCGCTTCGGGCATATTCCGGCGCAAAGGAGTATGGGTACTGCATACTGTGCGACGCGCGCCGCGGAGACTCGAACATCGGAGGGCCAGAGGCCCCGTTCCGAGACGAGCGCCGGACATTTTCCCGCCCGGCGTTGCCGCGTGGACAACACCCGACTTGTTGCGCCCCTGAACCACTCGCATCCAAGGGAGAGTACCCGAGGGCGGGACCGACTCCACCCAGTGACGAGTAACGCACAGGACACAGCCTGATATCGACGTTCTGCGAGCCGTTAGTGATGACATGACCGGCATTCCACCCATGCCGATTAAGCCTGGACATTTTCCTCACCCAGGGTGTCCCACCAAACACCTGGCGCATTTTCTCCGGCGGCGTCCATCAACAGTTCATTCGCAAGGAATTCCTCCGATTCTTCGGTCGACTGCCACTGACAGGCCCTTACCCAGGCGCGTTTGAGATGCAGATGAATGTCGGCTTCCCATGTGAAGCCCAGGCCACCGTGCACTTGCAGACAGTCACGGGCGTTGCGGATAGCAGCACTGTCCGCAAGCAGCTTCGCGCCCATGATCTCGGCTGGGGCCTCCGTCAATGACGCGGCGTAGACGCCCGCGCGAGCGAGGTCAGTACGTACGAGCATCTGGGCACACAGGTGTTGCACAGCCTGGAAGGAACCGACCGGGCGGCCGAACTGGGTGCGGTGGCGCGCGTGGGAGACGGCGAGCGCGAGGGTGGCGCGGGCGCTGCCGAGTTGTTGTGCGGCGGTCAGCAGTGCCGCCTCGCGGCGCAGCCGTGCGGCATCGGCCGCCGGGCCAAGGGCGGCCGTGCGGGCGGGAGATGGCAGTTCCCGTACGCGGTGCAGGGGGGTGAGCGGATCGACGGAGCGGAAGGGGGCGGCCGCCAGGGCGCGCGGGCCCGTACCGCCCTCCACGGGCAGCAGCCGGGCGGTGTCGCCGGTGAGCAGCAGTACGGCATCGGCGGACGCGAGGTGTGCGGTGACGCCGGGGCCGTCCAGGGCGGTGACGATCCGGGTGCCGTCGGCCGCGCCGGGCACCAGGCCGGCGGCCAGCTGGGTGGCGGCCAGGGGGCCGGGCAGCAGGGCTCGTCCCGCTTCCTCGAAGAGGAGTACCGCTTCCGGGAGTCCGAGGCCCGCCCCGCCGTCCTCCTCGGGCAGCCGCAGCGCGAAGAAGCCGGTCTCCCCGAGCGCCGCCCACAGCCGCCGGTCCACGGCAGGCTCCGCTGCCCCATGGACCCCTGGGGCCCCGGCGCCCTCCTGGGTCCCCAGCACCTCGCTCCGGCCGTGTGGAGCGTCCACCGCCGCCCGCAGCCTCTCGCGCGGGTACCGGGCCGCCAGGAGCGTGCGCATTCCCGCCTGGAGGGCGCGCTGGTCGTCGGTCAGCCGGAAGTCCATGGTCACCGCGCCTTCGGCAGGCCGAGGACGCGCTCGGCGACGATGTTCCGCTGGATCTGGGAGGTGCCCGCGGCGATCGTGTAGGAGAGCGAGGAGAGCCGGTCGGCGGTCCACGCCTGATCGGCGTCCAGGGACTCCGGGCCCAGGACGGCGGCCGCGGCCTCGTACAGCTCCTGGCGCGCTTCGGAGTAGCGCAGCTTGAAGACCGAACCGGTCTCGCCCGGTACGCCGCTGCCGCCGGTGCGTGCCGCGTGGTCCGCCTCGCTCACGTTCCACTGGATGAGCCGCCACAGCGCCGCGAACTCGGCGTTGAGCCGCCCCAGGCGGCGGCGGAGCACGGCGTCGTCCCAGCGGCCGTTCGCGCGGGCCGTGCGGGCGAGCCGGGTGAGGGTGCGGCGGCAGGCGATGACCTCGCCCGCGAAGGCGGTGCCGCGCTCGAAGGCGAGGGTGACCATGGTGACGCGCCAGCCGTCGTTCTCCGCGCCGACCCGGTTGGCGACCGGCACCCGCACCCCGTCGAGGAAGACCTCGGCGAATTCGTCGGACCCGGCGAGGGTCCGCAGGGGCCGTACGGTCACGCCGGGCGCGTCCATCGGCAGGGCGAGCCAGCTGAGGCCCCGGTGCCGGGGGGCCGAAGGGTCGGTACGGACGAGCAGTTCGCACCAGTCGGCGACCTCGGCGTGCGAGGTCCAGATCTTGCTGCCGGTGACGACGTAGGAGTCACCGTCGCGGACGGCGCGGGTGCGCAGGGCGGCGAGGTCGGATCCCGCCTCGGGCTCCGAGAAGCCCTGGCACCAGATCTCGTCGCCGCGCAGGATGGGCGGGAGCCACCGGGCCCGCTGCGCGGCGTCGCCCTCCGCGGCGATGGTGGGCCCCGCGTGCAGCAGACCGACGAAGTTGGCGCCCACATAGGGCGCGCCGGCCCGTTCCGTCTCCTCCAGGAAGATCAGGTGCCGCGTGGGGGAGGCGCCGCGGCCACCGGCCTCGGAAGGCCAGTGCAGTCCCGCGTATCCGGCGTCGTACAGGGCCCGTTGCCAGGCGCAGTCGTGGGCGCGCCGCGCGGGCCAGTCGGTGGCGGGCGGCCGCGGCGGCAGCTTCGGCAGCGTCTCGCGCAGCCATGCGCGCAGCCGGTGCCGGAATGCCTCCTCCTCGGCCGTGGCGCCGATGTCCACCGCGCCTCACCTGCCCGGCCGGTCGAGGTCGAGGCCGAGCATGCGGATGGCGTTGCCGCGCATCAGTTTGTGGACGGTCTCCTCGTCCAGACCGCGGACGTGGTCGAGCGCGACGTCCTTGGTGTGCGGGAAGGTGGAGTCGACATGGGGGTAGTCGGTCTCGAAGGTGGCGTTGTCGCGGCCCACCTCATCGAGTGACGCGATGCCGTGTTTGTCGCGGAAGAAGCAACAGAAGACCTGTCGGTAGTAATAGCTGGAGGGCGGTTCGGGGATCAGGTCGCGCACCCCGCCCCAGGCGCGGTGTTCCCGCCAGACGTCGTCCGCGCGCTCCAGGGCGTACGGGATCCAGCCCATCTGTCCCTCGCTGTAGGCGAGTTTGAGGCGCGGGAAGCGCACCAGTACGCCGCTGAAGAGGAAGTCGGCCAGCGAGGCCATGGCGTTGTTGAAGGACAGGGTCGCCTGCACCGCGACCGGGGCGTCCGGCGACGCGGCGGGCATCTGCGAGGACGACCCGATGTGCATGTTGACGACGGTGCCCGTCTCCTGGCAGGCGGCGAAGAAGGGGTCCCAGTAGCCCGAGTGGATGCTGGGCAGGCCCAGGTGGGTGGGGATCTCGCTGAAGGTCACCGCGCGCACGCCCCGGGCGGCGTTGCGGTGGATCTCGGTGACGGCGAGGGAGACGTCCCACAGCGGGATGAGGCAGAGCGGGATGAGCCGGCCGCCGCTGTCGCCGCACCACTCCTCGACCATCCAGTCGTTGTAGGCGCGCACGCAGGCGAGCGCGACCTCCTTGTCATGGGCCTCCGCGAAGGTCTGGCCGCAGAAGCGGGGGAAGGTCGGGAAGCACAGGGACGCCTCCACATGATTGAGGTCCATGTCCTTGAGGCGCTCCGCCGGGTCGAAGCAGCCGGGGCGCATCTCCCCTCGGGTGATGCCCTCCAGGGTCATGTCGTCGCGGTCGAAGCCGGCGGCGGCGATGTTGCGCTTGTACGGGAAGGCGAGGTCCTCGTAGACCCACCAGTCGGCGGGCCGGCCGTCGGGGTCCATGGAGACGGTGTACTTGCCGCCCTTGTAGACGAGTTCGCCGATGCCGGTGGTGAGCGGGCGAGGACCGCGGTCGTGGAAGCGGGCGGGGAGCCAGGAGGCGAAGAGGTGGGCCGGTTCGATCACATGGTCGTCGACGCTGACGATGCGGGGCAGTTCCACGGCGGCCCTCCAGCTCATCTGACGCTCCGTCAGAAATGAGGCTAGCCTCCACTCCATGGACCGACAAGGCGTGGCGCCCCGCGCTTCGCGCCACGCCCGCCGCCGGAGCAGCCGACGCTGGGAGCCCCCATGACCGGTACCGATGACGACCTCGCCGCCTCCCGCACCCTGTGGGAGCTGCTCACGCGCCGCGCCGCCCGCACCCCCGACGCCACCGCGCTCGTCCAGGCCGACGACCCCGGCCCCACGGGCGCCGACCGGCGGCTGTCCTTCGGCGCGCTGCGGGAGCGGGCGGAGCGCACGGCGGCCGGGCTGTACGAGCTCGGAGTGCGCCCCGGCGGCCGGGTCGCCTGGCAGCTGCCCACGCGCATCGAAACCGTCGTGCTGGCCTTCGCCCTGGCCCGCCTCGGCGCCGTGCAGTCGCCCGTCATTCCCTTCCACCGCGACCGCGAGACCGGTCACGCGTTACGCGCCGTCGAGGCGGCCTTCTTCGCGATTCCCGGCACCTGGCGGGGCTACGACCACGCGGCCATGGCCTCCCGGCTGGCGCGACGGATGCCCACGCCGCCGCTGGTGTTCACCGCCTACGGCACACTCCCGCAAGGGGATCCGGCGGTCCTCCCGCCACCGCCCGCCGACGGCGACGCCGTCCGCTGGGTCTACTGGACCTCCGGCACGACCGCCGACCCCAAGGGCGCCCTGCACACCGACCGCGGCCTGATCGCCGCCGGCGCCTGCCTCGCCCGCGCCCTCCGCCCCACCCCGGCGGACATGGGCTCGATGGCCTTCCCCTACGCGCACGTCGCCGGGCCCGACTACACCGTGATGATGCTGCTGTGCGGCTTCCCCACGCTCCTCCTGGAGCACTTCGCGCTCCCCGCCGCGCTGGACGCCTACCGCCGCCACGGCGTCACGATCGCGGGCGGCTCCACCGCCTTCTACGCGATGTTCCTCGCCGAGCAACGCAAGGACCCGGGCCGCCGGATCGTCCCCACGCTCCGCTTGATGGCGGGAGGCGGAGCGCCTAAGCCACCCGCGCTGTACCACGACGTCGTCCGCGAGCTGGGCTGCCGGCTGACGCACGGCTACGGCATGACCGAAGCCCCGATGATCACCATGGGGGACCCGGACGACACCCCGGAGAACCTCGCCACCACGGAAGGCCGCCCGGCCACGGGGATGGAGATCCGGGTCACCGGGGCCGACGGGCTGCCCGTCCCGCCGGGCGTGGACGGGGACGTACGGCTGCGCGGCGAGGCCGTCTGCCGCGGCTATCTCGATCCGGCGCAGACCGCCGAGGCGTTCGACGCGGACGGCTTCCTCCGCACCGGCGACCGCGGCCACCTCACGGCCACCGGGCACCTCGTGCTCACCGGACGCGCCAAGGACGTCATCATCCGCAAGGGCGAGAACATCTCCGCCCGTGAGATCGAGCACCTCCTCCAGGAACACCCCGCCGTCGAGGACGTCGCCGTGATCGGACTCCCCGACCCGGCACGCGGGGAGCGCGTCTGCGCCGTCGTCCGGCAGGCCGCCGGGAGCACCACCCTCACCCTCGCCGGCATCGTCGCCCACCTGCGGGACGCGGGCCTGGCCGTGCACAAGCTCCCCGAGCAGCTGGAGCTGGTCGACGAGCTGCCGCGCGACGCCGCCCTCGGCAAGGTCCTCAAGCAGCGGCTGCGCGAGCGCTTCTCCGAGGACTGACTCACCGGGTCCGGTAGGTGGCCGTGGCCTGGTCGAAGTATCCGTCGACCGTGCGCTGTTCGTCCGCCGGACCGATCACCTGGAGCACGTGATAGCGGCCGCCGAGGATCATCGCGGAATTGCGCACATAGACCTGCCGGCCGCTGCTGTCGTTCCAGTTGAACGTGCCCTCCGCCGACGCCCGCTGCCCGACGTCGATACGGCGCAGCCCGGAGGCGCCCGCCCAGGAGGACGAGCGGTAGGCGCCGAGCTCCGGCTCCTTGTCCTGCTGATAGGCCATGGGGTCGCTGCCGAACTCGGCGACCTTGTCCCGGCCGGGTACGACCAGCAGTTGGCAGTCGCCGCCGGAATAAACCACCTGGCCCCGGTCGTTCTCGCCACGCCGCTGCCAGTCCTTGGCCACCGCCACGGTGAAGCCCTTGGGGTCCTGCCGCAGGGTGAAGCCCTTGGCGAGCCCCTCGCTCTCGGGGGTCACGTCGTCCGAACCCGCCGAAGCCTGGCCCACCTTGCCGGTGGCGGGGGCACTCGGGACGCCGGAGGACGTGCCCGTGTGCTCCGTCGGCGCCTTCCCCTCGCTCTTGTCGGCGCCCGGCATCAGCAGCATGGCGTACAGCACCACCCCGATCAGCAACAGCAGGATCAGCCCCAGGAGTAACCGGCCGAGGCTGAGCGGGCTGCGCCGTACGCGCTGCTCCTGGAGGTGCCCCGTGGTGTGCGCCCGGGCGCGCGGCTGGAGTTGGTCCTTGGCGCTCTTCTTGTGCCGCCCGTGCGCGAGAGAGGCAGCGTCCACCGCCGCGGCCGGACGACCGCGCCTGCGGCGCACCAGTTCGCCCTTGCGCCGTATGGCCGGCAGCCGGTGCTGGTCGGCGGGGACGCCCGGCCCGATCGAGGGCACCGTGACGGTGCGGCTGCCGATGTCGGGCTCGGGCGCCGAGCGGATGAGGGACCGCAGCCACCCGCGCAGTTCCTCGAACTCCGGCCGCTCGGCGGGGTCCTTGCGCATGAGGGACTCGACCACGGGCCGCAGCGCGCCGCACTCCTCGGCGTACGCGGGCGGTTCCACGCAGACGAGCTGGAGGAGGTCGGCCGTGCTGTTCTCCGGGTACGGCGCGTGGCCCTGCACCACGCGGAAGAGCAGCGCGCCCAGGGCCCACAGGTCGGCCGCGGGGCCGACCGGAGGGGCGAGCTGCCAGTTCTCCTGCACCGGCCACGCCTGCTCGGGCGACCAGCGCTCGGTGACCGCTCCGACCACCACCATCCTTGCCTGCCGCGCCCGTTCGGCCGCGTGCGCGCTCCCCGCCGGACCGGGGCCGTCCCATCCGGCAGGGCCGGCCCCGGGGGCCTCGCCGCCCTCGGCCGGGGAGACCGGGCCTGCTGGGGAGTGCGGAAAGGAATCCGGCGTGGGAAGGGCCGGCTCCGGGCCGGGGACGCGGGGCGCGCCGGGGCCCGGGCGGGGCGACGGCGCACGGCCGGCGGGAGCGGGCGCGGGGGCCGTGCCGCTGGCCGCGCTGCCGCCGCCCCAGGTGGAGGTCCCGGCCGGGCTGTGCGCGGCGCTCTCCGCGGCCGCCCGCGCGGCCGCGGCCCGGGCCCCCGCGCGGTACGCGGCGATGGCTCCGGCCCGCGCCGCCCGCGGGTCCTGCGGCACGTGCCCGGACGCGCCTCCCCCGAGCCCGCCGGGCGCTGTGCCGCCCGCCGGAAGGAATCCGCCCGCAGCGCCCTGATCGCGATACGCCGGCCTGCCCCGCGCGGGGCCCGGGGCGCCCGGTCCCGGCACCCGGCCGCCGCCGGAGGCACCGTACGCCGACGGCCCGGCCGGCGCCGCGGGGCCGCCGGGAAGGCCGCCCCCCCTCAGCGCGGCCCCCGGGCGCGGGGATACCCGGCCGCCATCTGACGCCCCCGCCGATCCCGGCCGAACAGCACCACCCGGCCGCGACCCCGCGTCCGCACCCGCACCCGCGTCCGCCCCCGCACCCGAAGCCGGGCCGCCCGGCACCGGGTCGTAGCCGCACAGCGCCTCTTCCGCAGCGCCCGCCGCCAGGCCGGTGAGGATGGCGCGGCCGTCGTCGCAGATGAGGACCGTGCGGGTGGTGATGTTGCGGTGGGTCCAGCCCTGGGCATGCAGGGCGCGCAGGGCGGTGAGGACGTCGGCGGCGACCTCGGCGGCGCGGTGCGGGGAGAGCGCGCGCTCGGCGAGGAGCGCGGCGAGCGGCCGGGCGGAGACGAGCTCGCTGATGATCCACAGGCTGCCCCCCTCCGCGAAGACGTGGAAGACCTGGTCGAGCCTGGGGTGGTCGGGGATCTGCGCGGCGGCGCTCGCGGCCGCGAGCGCGCGGCGCACCGCCGGGTCACCGGAGCCTTGCCGGGCGGCGGTGTCCCCGCGCTCGGATCCGGCGCCGTGCGCCCGCTCGCCCTCGACGACCTCGGCCTCCACGACCTCGGGCAACGGGATCTGGCGGACGAGGACTTCCTGGCCGCTGTAGGTGTCGAAGGCGCGGGTCTCCACGAGCTCGAACACATCGGACGGTGGCAGCGGCAGGCGATAGCGGTCGGCGAGCACCCGTCCCGCGTAATCGTCCACGACGCCTCCCCACGCGCGTGATCCGCACCGTCGCCCGGTTGACGGCCGAGCGGCCGTCAACACCGGTCAAGTTGCTGCCTATTGTGGTTGCGTACCGTCCACGACGACTCACGATACGTGCCCAACCCACCCCTTCGGGGCCGTACGGCTCAGTACGTCGCCGCGTACGCCGTCAGGTTCCGCCCCACGGGCCCGCGGAGCGGACCACACTCCCTCAGGTCACGTGCTCACCGGCGACCGGAGCGGGCTCCGGGCCCCTCAGTCCTCCGGTCAGTCCTCCGGCGTGAACGTCCTGAAGGCCATGTCGCGCAGGGAGCGGCATTCCACGCCGTTCCACTTGGCCTTCTCACACGTGATCATGATGGCGTAGCCGTGCTCGTCGTCCACCTTGAACCCGCGGTTGAGGACCTGGACGCGCTTGCCGTCCTGGTCGCGCTCGAAGGACCAGTCGGCCACGGTGGGGTAGTCATGGCCGTTCCAGGAGTAGACGTCCTTGATGCCGAGGCCCTTGTAGTTCTTCATGCTGTGCTTCGCGCCGGACTCCGCCTCGCGCCACGCCTTGGCGGCGTCCGCCTGCGGTTCGGGCCCGAAGTCGACCTGCAGCCGGGGGAAGCCGCCGTCGGCGCTGTAGACGGCCCCGGAGTGGTCGCCCGCCGTGCCGGTCTGCTTCCAGCCCTTGGGCATGTCGATCTCGAACTCGTACGCGTCGTTCTCGACCCGCCCGAAGCCGGACTCGGCACCACCGGGCGACTGCCGGTCCACGGCGCCCGGGAGCCCGCCCGTCGCCGACGCGGCGGCGGACTTGACGGGCTTGCCGTTCTTCGCGCCCTTGTCCCCGCCGCCGTTCCCGTCGTTGCCCACCGCGAAGGCGAGCACCGTGCCGACCACGGCGAGCACGACCACGACCGCCACGATGACCAGCGTGCGGCGCGGCACGACCTCCAGGACCGAGGCCCGCTCCCACGTCACCCGCTGCAGCCCGCCCGTGCGGGGCGCGCCGTCGTGGGAGACCTGCGCGGCGACACCGGCGTCACCCGCGACGGCGGGCTCCGCCGCCGACGTCTTCGGCGAACCGCCGGAAGCGGCGACACCGGCCTTCTTCAAGGACGGCTTCAAGGACGGCTTCAGCGACGGCTTGCCCGAGGACCTCGCCGTCGCCTTCTCCCCCGGCCGGGCCGCGGCGGACCGCGACGCCGGCTCGGGGATCGCCGGGATGGCGATCGCCTGCGTCGCGTCCAGCTCGGGCCCGGGCTCCGGCGGCTTCGGCAGCCGCTCGTCCGGGGCGTTGACCGCGCCGTTCAGCAGCGCCCGGGCACCGGCCTCGTCCAGCCGCTTCTCGGGGTCCTTGGCGAGCAGCCCGTACATGACCTCCGCCAGCGGTCCCGCGTTCCGGGGCGGGCCCAGCGGCTCGGTCATCACGGCGGTGAGGGTGGCTATGGCCGAACCCTTGTCGTACGGAGGGGCGCCCTCGACGGCCGCGTAGAGCAGGCCGCCCAGGGACCACAGGTCCGCCGGGGGGCCGGGCTTCTGACCGCGCGCCCGCTCCGGGGATATGTACGAGGGCGCGCCGACCAGCATTCCCGTCGAGGTGACCGAGGGGTCGCCCTCGACCTGCGCGATGCCGAAGTCGGTGAGCACCACGCGGCCCTCGTCCGCGATCAGCACGTTGGACGGCTTCACGTCGCGGTGCAGGATGCCCTGGCGGTGCGCGGCGCCGAGCACGTCCAGGACGGCCAGCCCGACCTCTGCGGCGCGCCGCCACTTCAGCGGCCCGTCCTCACGGATGACGTCGGCGAGCGACCGGCCCTCGATGAGCTCCATGACGATCCACGGCCGGTCGTCCTCGTGCACCACGTCGTAGACGGTGACGGCGCCCGCGCTGCGGATGCGGGCGATGGCCTTGGCCTCGCGCAGCGTGCGCGTGATCAGGCGGCGCTTCTCGTCCTCGTCGATGTTGGCCGGGAACCGCAGTTCCTTCACCGCGACCGTGCGCCCCAGGGTCTCGTCTGTCGCCCGCCAGACCGTGCCCATGCCGCCGCGCCCGAGGACGTCCCCGAGGCGGTACCGCCCGGCCAGGAGGCGCCCTGCCGTGCCCTGCGTCTGCTCCGCCTCCGACATGCGTCCCCTCTGGCAATCAGCTCTGCGACCAACCCACCCTGGCAGAGCCACCATTGTCTCTCATCCGCGGACCGGTGGAAGGCCAGGGTCCACGGGCCCCCGGATGATGGCCGCATGCTGACACCCCGGCGCCACCGCCCACCGCGCCTCGGCCACCGCCGCGCGGACCCTGCCTGACCTGCGCCGTCACGGCACCGGTGCTGACGGTGGCACAGCGATGGGCCACGCGGACCGGTCTCTCCTGAGGGACCTGCTTTCGGCCGGAGCGGTTCCCGGACCGGCCGGGCTGTCACAGGATGCTCATGGGTGCCCTGTTAACACCGTGTATGTAGGCATCCGCAGGCGACACTCCCTCAGTTATCGCGTCAACAAAGACACTCCTGACTCACCCACACGAAGACGATCGCTTCCGCGCGGACCGGTCCCCGGTCGCGTCTCAGATCGGCTGTACGTCCGGCGCGCCCAGCCGTGCCGCGTCGGCCGTCAGGTCGTCGGGCTGCAACTGCGATTCGCGCTCCGCCTCGACCCTCTTCTCGTAGCGCTCGATCTCCTTCTCGACCTGTGTGTGGTCCCAGCCCAGCACGGGTGCCATCAGCTCGGCGGCCTCGCGCGCGGTGCGGGTGCCGCGGTCGAAGGTCTCGATGGAGATGCGCGTACGGCGCGTCAGGACGTCGTCCAGGTGGCGCGCGCCCTCGTGCGAGGCGGCGTAGACGACCTCCGCCCGGAGATAGTCGTCGGCCCCGGTGAGCGGGTCGCCCAGGGCCGGGTCGGACGTGATGAGGTCCAGCACCTCGTCCACCATCGAGCCGTAGCGGTTGAGCAGGTGCTCGACGCGCGCCACGTGCAAGCCGGTGCGCTGGGCGAGCTGCGCGCGGCCGTTCCACAGCGCGCGGTAGCCCTCGGCGCCCACCAGCGGCACGTCCTCCGTGACGCAGTCGGCCACCCTCTGCGCGAGTCCGTGCACCGCCTCGTCCACGGCGTCCTTGGCCATGACCCGGTAGGTCGTGTACTTCCCGCCCGCGACGACCACCAGCCCCGGCACCGGGTGCGCCACGGTGTGCTCGCGGGAGAGCTTGCTGGTCGCGTCCGACTCCCCCGCCAGCAGCGGGCGCAGCCCGGCGTAGACGCCCTGCACGTCGTCACGCGTGAGGGGCACCGCGAGCACGGAGTTGACGTGCTCCAGCAGATAGTCGATGTCGGCGCTGGACGCCGCCGGGTGCGCCTTGTCCAGGTCCCAGTCGGTGTCGGTCGTGCCGATGATCCAGTGCCGGCCCCAGGGGATCACGAAGAGCACGCTCTTCTCCGTCCGCAGGATCAGGCCCGAACTGGAGTGGATGCGGTCCTTCGGCACGACCAGATGGATGCCCTTCGACGCCCGTACGTGGAACTGGCCGCGCTCGGCGATCAGCTTCTGGGTGTCGTCCGTCCACACGCCCGTGGCGTTGACGATCTGCCGGGCCCGGATCTCGAACTCGCCGCCCTGCTCCAGGTCGTGCACCCGGGCGCCGACGACCCGCTCGCCCTCGCGCAGGAACCCCACCACGCGCGCCCGGTTGGCCACATCGGCGCCGTAGGCCGCCGCCGTGCGCACGAGGGTGGTGACATAGCGGGCGTCGTCCATCTGCGCGTCGTAATACTGCAGCGCGCCGACGAGGGCGTCCTTCCGCAGGCACGGTGCGACCCGCAGCGCGCGCTTGCGGGTGAGGTGACGGTGGGTGGGCAGGCCGCGGCCGTGGCCCGAGGAGACGGACATCGCGTCGTAGAGGGCGACACCCGAACCCGCGTAGAAGCGCTCCCAGCCGCGGTGCTGGAGGGGATAGAGGAAGGGGACGGGCTTGACCAGGTGTGGCGCGAGGCGCTGCAGCAGCAGCCCGCGCTCCTTGAGCGCCTCACGCACGAGCGCGAAGTCGAGCATCTCCAGATAGCGCAGGCCGCCGTGGATGAGCTTGCTGGAGCGGCTGGAGGTGCCCGCCGCCCAGTCGCGCGCCTCGACGAGCCCCGTCGACAGGCCGCGGGTCGCCGCGTCCAGCGCGGTGCCCGCGCCGACGACTCCGGCGCCGACCACCAGGATGTCCAGTTCCCGCTCCGCCATACGGGCGAGCGCCTCACCGCGCTCGACCGGCCCGAGTGTCGCTGTCCTCACCGCTGCCTCCCGCTCGACCGCTGTCACTGCCGTTCACTTCAGCCGCGCTTCCGTCCGGGTCGCGGCCGTCCACCGAGCCTCTGATCCGACTGTGTCCCTGCCGTCCGGAGGGCCCGCCGTGGGGAGCGGGCACCCGCTCTCCTTCGATGCTGCCCCAGATCGCCCGCTTCGGCCGGGCCGGAAGGACCCGGGTGCGAGCCACGGCGCCGCAATCCCTCATAACAGTCATATATCCGCTTAACCTGATGTATGCCCTCCAGGTCGTCCAGGGACCGGCCCTCCGGGAAGGACCGCCTCGCCATGCCCGCAGATCTCGCCGTCATCGGTCTGGGCCCCCTCGGCCTCCCTCTCGTCCGGGCAGCCACCGCCGCCGGCATCGCCACCATCGGCTACGACCCCGACCCCTACACGGTCGCCGAGCTCCGCGCCGGGCGGCTGCCCTCGGAGGGCGTCGACGGCACCCTCACCGCCGCCGACGTCCGCCGCATGCTCGCCGCCGGCTTCCGGCCGACGACCGCGGACGCCGAGCTGGGCAGGGTCCGCACGGCCGTGATCTGCGCCCCCACCCGGCTCGGCGAGGACCGGGCGCTGGACCTGACGCCCGTCGGGGACGCGGCCCGTACGCTCGCGGCACGACTGCGCCCGCACACCACGGTGCTCCTGGAGTCAGCCGTCTACCCAGGAGCCACAGAGGAATACCTGCTTCCCTTGCTGGAGGCCGGCTCCGGGCTGCGCGCCGGGCGCGACTTCCATCTGGCGTACTCCCCCAGCCGCGCCGACCCCGGCAACCGCCGCCACAGCTACATCACCACCCCCAAGGTGCTGGGCGGACTCACGCCCGCCTGCACGGAGGCCGCCGCCACCTTCTACGGCCGGATCTGCGAGAAGATCGTCCGCGCGCGCGGACCGCGCGAGGCGGAGACGGTGCGGGTGCTGGAGACCAACTACCGGCACGTCAACATCGCGCTCGCGAACGAGATGGCGGTCTTCTGCCACGACATCGGCGTCGACATGTGGGACGTCGTGCGCTGCGCGGAGACCAAGCCCTTCGGCTTCCAGGCGTTCCGCCCGGGGCCCGGCGTGGGCGGCCACGGCGTGCCCGTCGACCCCAACTACCTCTCCTACAAAGGCCGCAGCCTCGGCTACCCGCTACGCATGGTCGAACTCGCGCAGGAGGTCAACGGTCGGATGCCGCGCTACGTCATCCAGCGCTGCGCCACGCTCCTCAACGAACACGGCAAGTCCGCGCGCGGCGCGCGCGTCCTGCTGCTCGGCGTCAGCTACAAGGCGGACATCGCCGACCAGGAGGGCTCGCCCGCCCGCGAGATCGGCTCCCGGCTGATCGAACTGGGCGCCCAGCTCAGCTATCACGACCCGTATGTCGCGCAGTGGCGCGTGCTCGGGCAGCCCGTGCCGCGCGCGGACTGCCTCTACGAGGCCGCCTCGGAGGCGGACCTGACCGTGCTCCTCCAGCACCACCGCACGTACGACCTCCAGGGGCTGGCGGTGAAGGCACAGCTGCTGCTGGACACCCGCGGGGCGACACCGGCGGGGGCCGCCCACCGGCTGTGAGAAGCACGGCCCCCGGACCGCCCGGCCCCGGACCGGCTACAGCCGGCCCGTGCCCAGCAGGCGGTTCGGCTGCGCGTCCAGGACCGTCTTCAGCGACGCGAAGTCCTCCACGCAGCGCCCCGTACCGACCGCGACGCAGTCCAGCGGCTCGTCGGCGACGATGACCGGGATGTCGAGCTCCTTGCTCAGCCGCACGTCCAGGCCGCGCAGCAGCGCGCCGCCGCCGGTGAGGACGATGCCGCGGTCCATGATGTCGCCCGCGAGCTCCGGCGGCGTCTCGTCCAGGGTCTGGCGGACCGCCATGACGATCGCGTCCACCGGCTCGGCCAGCGCGTGCCGGATCTCGTCGGCCGTCAGCTCCAGCGTCTTGGGCAGACCGCTGACCTGGTCGCGACCGCGAATGGTGAAGCGGTCCGGCGGCAGCAGGCCCTGGGTCTCCTCGGGGTCGCCGCCCACGTCCTCCAGGCCGTCGTTCTTCTCCAGCTGCTTGGCGAGCGCGGTGAGCCCGGCGGCGGTCCAGGAGCCCGTGGGCGAGGCCGAGCCGATGCTCATCTTGATTTCCTCGGCGGTGCGTTCACCGATCGCGAGGGCGAACTTCTTCTTCACGTACGAGGTGATCGCCACGTCCATCGCGTCCCCGGCGGTGCGCACGGAGCGGGCCGTGACGATGCCGCCCAGCGAGATCACCGCGACCTCGGTGGTGCCGCCGCCGATGTCGACGACCATGCAGCCGGTCGGCTCGCTGACCGGCAGCCCCGCGCCGATCGCCGCCGCCATCGGCTCCTCCACCAGATGCACCTGACGGGCGCCGGCCCGGGACGCGGCCTCGATGACCGCGCGCCGCTCGACACCCGTGATGCCGGACGGCACGCACACCACGACGCGCGGGCGGGTGAAACGGCGGTTGCCCAGCACCTTCTTGATGAAGTGCCGCATCATCCGCTCGGCTATCTCGAAGTCGGCTATGACGCCGTCGCGCAGCGGGCGGACCGCGACGATGTTCGAGGGGGTGCGGCCGATCGTCTCCTTGGCCTCCGTACCGACCGACAGCACGCTGCCGTCCTCGGCGTTGACGGCGACAACTGATGGTTCGTTGAGCACAACCCCCTTACCCCGCACGTACACCAGCGTGTTCGCCGTGCCGAGGTCGATCCCCATGTCCCTGCCGCTGAACGACTTGCTTTGCGCCATAAGGTGCCATTATTCCTTACAGTCGAACTTTTATACGGAGTTCACAGCGGGCCGCTCGCTGTCGGTGACAGCGGTGACCGCACTGCCGCGGCGCCCGCCCCCTCTTGCTCCTTCTCTCTCACAAGAGGTCACACACCACATGAGTCACCCCCGGCATCAGCGGTTCCCGTAAACACCGGCCGCCGCGGAAACGACGAGGGCCCGGACCGCCGAAGCGGTCCGGGCCCTTCGCCCTGCTGAAGGTCAGCGGTTGTCGTGCTGCGACGGCGCGACCGTCACCTCGACCCGCTGGAACTCCTTGAGCTCGCTGTAACCCGTGGTCGCCATGGCACGGCGCAGCGCGCCGAACATGTTCATCGACCCGTCCGGCGTGTGCGAGGGACCGGTGAGGATCTCCTCGGTGCTGCCGACCGTGCCCAGGTTCATGCGCTTGCCGCGCGGCACGTCCTCGTGGACGGCCTCCATGCCCCAGTGGAAACCACGGCCCGGCGCGTCGGTGGCGCGGGCGAGCGGGGAGCCCATCATCACGGCGTCCGCACCGCAGGCGATGGCCTTGGGCAGGTCGCCGGACCAGCCCACGCCGCCGTCGGCGATGACGTGGACGTAGCGGCCGCCGGACTCGTCCATGTAGTCCCGGCGGGCGGCGGCCACGTCGGCCACCGCGGTCGCCATCGGGACCTGGATGCCCAGGACGTTACGGGTGGTGTGGGCCGCACCGCCGCCGAAGCCGACGAGGACGCCCGCCGCGCCCGTACGCATCAGGTGCAGCGCCGCGGTGTACGTGGCGCAGCCGCCGACGATGACCGGGACGTCGAGCTCGTAGATGAACTGCTTCAGGTTCAGCGGCTCGGCGGCGCCGGAGACGTGCTCGGCGGAGACGGTCGTGCCACGGATCACGAAGATGTCCACGCCGGCGTCGACGACGGCCTTGGAGAACTGCGCGGTGCGCTGCGGGGAGAGCGCGGCGGCGGTCACGACACCGGAGTCGCGGACCTCCTTGATGCGCTGCCCGATCAGCTCCTCCTTGATGGGGGCCGCGTAGATCTCCTGGAGGCGCCGGGTCGCGGCGGTCTCGTCCAGCTCGGCGATCTCGGCGAGGAGCGGCTCCGGGTCCTCGTAGCGGGTCCACAGGCCCTCGAGGTTGAGCACGCCCAGGCCGCCCAGCTCGCCGATGCGGATGGCGGTCTCGGGCGAGACGACCGAGTCCATGGGCGCGGCCAGGAACGGCAGCTCGAAGCGGTAGGCGTCGATCTGCCAGGCGATCGAGACCTCCTTCGGGTCGCGGGTACGGCGACTCGGGACGACGGCGATGTCGTCGAACGCGTACGCCCGGCGGCCGCGCTTGCCGCGCCCGATCTCGATCTCAGTCACGTTTGTGGCCTTTCCTTCTTCGTCTGCCGCATCCCAGTATCCCTGACGCGATGCGGTTCCGGCGGCGGCGGATCCGCGGGGCTCCGCCCCCGCCCCCGGACCGCAAACCGCCGGGCGGGCTGAATGATCAGCCCGCCCGGCGTTTGTGGATTCCGACAATCAGCGACGCGAGTAATTCGGCGCCTCGGTCGTCATCCGACAGCCTCACCCGGGGGACAACCCCCGGACCCCCGGCCGGACACCCAGCCTCAGCGACGCGAGTAATTCGGCGCCTCGGTCGTCATCTGGATGTCGTGCGGGTGGCTCTCCTTGAGGCCCGCCGCCGTGATGCGGACGAACGTGCCCTTGTCCTTGAGCTCCTGGACGTTCGCCGAGCCGACGTAGCCCATGGAGGCCCGCAGGCCGCCGATGAGCTGGTGGGCGACCGAGGACAGCGGGCCGCGGTAGGGCACCTGGCCCTCGATGCCCTCGGGGACCAGCTTGTCCTCGGAGAGGACGTTGTCCTGGAAGTAGCGGTCCTTGGAGTACGAGCGGGCCTGGCCGCGCGACTGCATCGCACCCAGCGAGCCCATGCCGCGGTACGACTTGAACTGCTTGCCGTTGATGAAGACCATCTCGCCCGGCGACTCCTCGCAGCCCGCGAGCAGCGAACCCAGCATCACCGTGTCCGCGCCGGCGGCGATCGCCTTGGCGATGTCGCCCGAGAACTGCAGGCCGCCGTCACCGATCAGCGGGACGCCCGCCGCGTGGCACGCCTTCGCGGCCTCGTAGATCGCGGTGACCTGCGGCACGCCGATGCCGGCGACGACGCGGGTGGTGCAGATCGAGCCCGGGCCGACGCCGACCTTGACGCCGTCCACGCCCGCGTCGATCAGCGCCTGGGCGCCGTCACGCGTGGCGACATTGCCGCCGACGACATCGACGTTGATGTTGGACTTGACCTTGGCGATCATGTCCAGGATGCCGCGGCTGTGGCCGTGGGCGCTGTCGACGACCAGGAAGTCGGCACCGGCCTCGACCAGCGCCTGGGCGCGCTCGTACGCCTCGTCGCCGACACCCACGGCGGCACCGACG
Organism: Streptomyces sp. NPDC020379; assembly: GCF_044387105.1. Taxonomy (NCBI): domain Bacteria; kingdom Bacillati; phylum Actinomycetota; class Actinomycetes; order Kitasatosporales; family Streptomycetaceae; genus Streptomyces; species Streptomyces sp. NPDC020379. The sequence goes on along the minus strand of NZ_JBIRVR010000006.1, from coordinate 160,522 downwards.
ACCAGGCGGCCCTCGGAGTCCTTCGCGGCGTTGGGGTACTTCTCGGCCTTGACGAAGTCCTTGACCGTGATGAGGCCCTTGAGCACGCCGGCGTCGTCGACCAGCGGCAGCTTCTCGATCTTGTGGCGGCGGAGCAGCTCGATGGCGTCCTCGCCGGAGATCCCGACCTTGCCCGTGACCAGCGGCATCGGGGTCATGACCTCGCGCACCTGGCGGCCGCGGTCCAGCTCGAAGGCCATGTCGCGGTTGGTGACGATGCCGAGCAGCTTGCCCGCCGGGTCGGTGACCGGCACACCGCTGATGCGGAACTTCGCGCACAGCGCGTCCGCCTCAGCCAGCGTGGCGTCCGGGCGGACGGTGATCGGGTCGGTGACCATGCCGGACTCGGAGCGCTTGACCAGGTCGACCTGGTTGGCCTGGTCCTCGATGGAGAGATTGCGGTGCAGGACACCGGCGCCGCCCTGGCGGGCCATGGCGATGGCCATGCGCGCCTCGGTCACCTTGTCCATCGCCGCGGACAGCAGCGGGATGTTCACCCGGACGTTGCGCGAGACCCGGGAGGAGGTGTCGACGCCGTTCGGCAGGACCTCTGAGGCGCCCGGCAGCAGCAGGACGTCGTCGTATGTCAGACCGAGCATCGCGAATTTCCCGGGCATTCCGTCGACGTTGTCAGTCATGACACCTTCCCAATGGTCTTGCCCCAGCGCGGACTCCCATGCTAACGGCCGTCACAGGTGTCCCATTCCACGACGACTGAGTCCCGCATCACTTGGATATTCCTATGAAGAGGGGGCGCCGGGCGGCTTGGACCCCTCTCCGTCACTGCTCGGCGAGCGCCCGCAGCCTGCTCAGTGCCCGGTGCTGGGCGACCCGTACGGCACCCGGGGACATGCCCAGCATCTGCCCGGTCTCCTCAGCGGTCATCCCGATGGCGACGCGCAGCAGCACCAGCTCGCGCTGGTTCTCCGGGAGATTGGCCAGGAGCTTCTTGGCCCACTCGGCATCGCTGCTGAGCAGCGCCCGCTCCTCGGGGCCCAGGGAGTCGTCGGGCTGCTCCGGCATCTCGTCGGAGGGCACCGCGGTGCTGCCCGGGTGACGCATGGCGGCGCGCTGGAGGTCGGCGACCTTGTGCGCGGCGATGGCCACGACGAACGCCTCGAAGGGACGGCCGGTGTCGCGGTAGCGCGGCAGGGCACAGAGCACCGCGAGGCAGACCTCCTGCGCCAGGTCGTCCACGAAGTGCCGGGCGTCGCCCGGCAGCCGCGAGAGCCGGGTGCGGCAGTAGCGCAGCGCGAGGGGGTGCACCAGCGCGAGCAGATCGTGTGTGGCCCGCCGGTCCCCCTCGACAGCGAGGGTGACGAGTGCGCCGATCTCCCCGGGGGCGGCAGCCGCGGGTGACCCCGTCGTGTCGTCGTCGCGCATCGGTCCATGGTGCCTTGACGCCAAGCGATCCACGGCACCGCCTTCATAGTCGTGCATCGAACCGTTACGCGTAGGTGTCCTCGTACTCACGTCTCGCGTCTCCCCCTTCCGGGTATACCCGCCCCCGCCCTCACGACTCCACCGATAGCTTGTGCCGGTACCGCGTGGCACAGGACAGGGCTTGTCCGTCATGGGGTCATCGCCGACCGAGTGCGGAGCCTCGGCCTCCGGCCGGGGAGGGGTCACACTCCAAGGATGCGGCATCCCTCGGAGTTTCGGCGCTGCACGGCCACGCGATGAGGTCACGGCACGGTCACCTACCCGGGTGGCGCGCACCGCGACCTCACGGCGCTGCGCGCCACTCCCGGCTCAGCGGACCAGGCCCCAGCGGAATCCGAGGGCCACGGCGTGGGCCCGGTCCGAGGCGCCCAACTTCTTGAAGAGCCGCCGCGCGTGGGTCTTCACGGTGTCCTCGGAGAGAAACAGCTCACGGCCGATCTCCGCGTTGGAACGGCCGTGACTCATCCCCTCGAGCACCTGGATCTCACGCGCGGTGAGGGTGGGGGCGGCGCCCATCTCGGCCGAGCGCAGCCGCCGGGGGGCGAGCCGCCAGGTCGGGTCGGCGAGCGCCTGCGTCACGGTGGCCCGCAACTCGGCGCGCGAGGCGTCCTTGTGCAGATAGCCGCGCGCCCCGGCGGCGACCGCGAGCGCGACGCCGTCGAGGTCCTCGGCGACCGTGAGCATGATGATGCGTGCGCCGGGGTCCGCGGAGAGCAGCCGGCGGACCGTCTCGACACCGCCGAGTCCGGGCATCCGTACGTCCATCAGAATGAGGTCCGAACGATCGGCGCCCCAGCGGCGGAGGACTTCCTCGCCGTTGGCCGCCGTCGTCACACGCTCGACGCCGGGCACGGTCGCCACCGCACGGCGGAGCGCCTCTCGGGCAAGCGGGGAATCGTCGCAGACGAGGACGGATGTCATGGCCGTCCTCCGCAGCTGATGCGCGTCACCTTGAGCCTCCAGGCTGGTACTGATCGTCACCTGTGCGATCGACGCTGTCCGGCAGGCTCGGACATCTGCCCGACTGCTTCATCCGTCAACCGCCTCCGCCCTCTCAACGACGGTCACCCGAAAGAGTTACGGGCTCGGTCGGCCACGTTCGGCACTCTACGTGAGGGCGCGGACACGGAGCAGGGCGCATTGGGGGCGCCCTTCGCGGCGCACAAGCTATGCCCCATTTGCCCAGGCGGACCAGTCTTTCTTCCCATTTGCCGGTGTCTATGACTAGATTCGCAATCAGTCATATTTACATCTGCTTCCACGGCAGACGTAAACGGCACAGGCAGTGCGTCCGCATCAGATCGCTCGTGCCGGGCCGCTTCCGCCGGATCCTCCGGCGGATCGCCCCGGCGGATCGCTTCGAGGGGATAGCCATGGCAGATTTCTCCCGCCTTCCCGGTCCCAACGCCGACCTGTGGGACTGGCAGCTCCTGGCGGCGTGCCGCGGGGTCGACAGTTCGCTGTTCTTCCACCCCGAGGGCGAGCGCGGCGCGGCCCGCAGCGCGCGCGAGACCTCGGCGAAGGAGGTGTGCATGCGCTGTCCCGTACGGGCGGAGTGCGCGGCCCACGCCCTGGCCGTGCGGGAGCCCTACGGCGTCTGGGGCGGCCTCACCGAGGACGAGCGCGAGGAGCTGATGGGCCGCGCGCGGCACCGGGTCATCGCCGTGAGCCCCACCAGCGCCTGAGCGCCTCCGGCCCGGCCCTCGCTACGGGCGCGCGGCCGCCGTCGCCAGCTGGTCGAGCATCGCCGCCACCGCCGGCACCCGCGCCAGGTCCGGCAGCGTGAGGGCCACGATCTCGCGCTGCACCACCGGCTCGACCGGCACGGTGCGCGCGCCCTTGGGGCGTACGGACTCCAGCGCCAGCTCCGGCATCACCGCCACCCCGAGCCCCGCCCCGACCAGCCCGAACACCGCCGGGTAGTCATCCGTCGCGAAGTCGATCCGGGGGGTGAAGCCGGCGCCCTCGCACACCTCGACCAGGTGCTTGCGGCAGCGCGGGCAGCCCGCGATCCACGACTCCCCGGCGAGCTCCGTGATCCCTATCCGCTCCGCCCCGGCCAGCCGGTGATCCTCCGGCACCACGCCGATGAGGCGGTCGGTGAGCAGCGGGCGCACGACCAGGTCGTCCCACTCCGCCGCCGCGGCCGGGTCCGCGCCCCGCACCTCGGGATAGCGGAAGGCCAGCGCGATCTCGCAGTCGCCGTCGCGCAGCATCTCCACCGAGCGCGGCGGCTCCGCCTCCACCAGCGAGACCCGGGTGCCGGGGTGCGCGGCGCGCATCCGCGCGAGGGCGCACGGCACCAGCGTCGAGCTGCCGCTGGGGAAGGACACCATCCGCACCCGCCCGGCCCGCAGGCCGGCGATCGCGGCGATCTCCTCCTCGGCCGCGGTCAGCCCGGCGAGGATCCCGGAGGCGTGCCGGACCAGCGCCGCACCGGCCTGGGTGAGGCGCATCTCGCGTCCCGTACGGATCAGCAGCGGGGTGCCCGTGGACTGCTCCAGGGCCTTCATCTGCTGGCTGACGGCGGGCTGGGTGCACCCCAGCTCCCGGGCCGCGGCCGAGAAGGAACCGGTGGCGGCCACCGCGCGCAGCACCCTCAGGTGACGAGCCTCGATCATTCTTCGAGCATAAGCCCACCTTGGGGGTGATCGTACATATCGGTTCACTACTTTGAGCGACGTCGCTTAGCCTTCCCTCCATGCACCTGCACTCCGTGAACATCGGCCGCGGCCGCAGCGAGGACCTCCCCGGCTTCGCCGCCGGGCTGGCCACCGGCATCGACAAGCGCCCCGTCACCGGCCCGGTCGCCGTGGCCGCGCCCGGCCCCCGGGGCACGGGCGGCAGCGGCCTCGCCGGGGACACCGTCGTCAATCTGCGCCACCACGGCGGGGACGACCAGGCGGTGTACGCGTTCGCGCGCGAGGATCTCGACCGCTGGGAGCGCGAGCTCGGGCGCGCGCTGCCCGACGGCGCGTTCGGCGAGAACCTCACCACCAGCGGGGTCGACGTCAACGGCGCGCTCATCGGCGAGCGTTGGCGCGTGGGCGCGGACCTGGTGCTGGAGGTGAGCTCCCCGCGCATCCCCTGCCGCACCTTCGCGACCTGGCTGGGCGAGGAGGGCTGGGTCAAGCGCTTCACACAGGCGGCCGCCCCCGGCGCCTACCTTCGGGTGATAGCCCCCGGAGAGGTCCGTGCGGGTGATCCCGTCACCGTCGTCCACCGGCCGGATCACGCCGTTTCGATCTCGTACGTCTACCGCGCCCGCACCCTCGAAAGGGACCTGCTGCCCGGCGTTCTGGCAGCTGGCGACGCACTGCCCGCGGGCATCCGCGAGAAGGCGCTCGCGCATACCGCCGCCCGCTGAGCGCGGTCGGGGACCGGCAAAAAGCGGACGGCGCACCGCCGCGGAGCGCCCCCGGGCTCTAACGTGCCTGTATGACGACTGTATTGATCACAGGAGCGACCGCCGGGATCGGCGCCGCCTTCGCGCGCAAGCTCGCGGCCGACGGCCACGACCTGGTCCTCGTCGCCCGCGATGAGGAGCGCCTGCACGAGCAGGCGACCGACCTCCACGACCGGCACGGCGTGGAGGTCGAGGCCCTCCCGGCCGACCTCGCCGAGGACAAGGGCATCGAGTCCGTCGAGGCCCGGCTCCGCGACGGCTCGCGGCCGGTGCATCTGCTGGTCAACAACGCCGGGTTCGGCAACAAGGGCGCGTACCTCGAAGTGCCGATGGCCGACGAGCTGCGGATGCTCAAGGTGCACTGCGAGGCGGTGCTGCGGCTGACCTCGGCGGCGGCCGAGGGGATGCGGGAGCGCCGCAGGGGCGCGGTCATCAATGTGGCGTCGGTGGCCGCCTTCACCCCGCGGGGCACGTACGGCGCGAGCAAGTCGTGGGTGGTGCAGTTCACCCAGGGCGTGGCCCGGGACCTGGCCGGTTCGGGCGTGCGGCTGATGGCCCTGTGCCCCGGCTTCGTGCGGACGGAGTTCCACCAGCGGGCCGGGATGGGCACGGACAACGTCCCCGGCTGGCTGTGGCTGGACGCGGACAAGGTGGTCGCGGCGGCGCTGCGCGACCTCGCGCACGGCAAGACCCTCTCCGTGCCGGACCCGCGCTACAAGGCACTCACGGGTCTGATGCGCCTGGCGCCGCGCGGTGCCGTGAGCCGGGCGTCCTCCACGACGGGCCGCAAGTACGGACCGAAGTAGCCGGAAGCAGCCGGGAACGGCCGCGGCCCGGCACCCCCGAAGGGGCACCGGGCCGCGGCCGTGCGATGCGCGTGGCGTCAGTGCGCGTGACCGTGGCCGTGACCGGCCTCGGGCTCCTCGTCGGCCGGCTTCTCGACGACCAGGGTCTCGGTCGTGAGCAGCAGCGACGCGATGGACGCGGCGTTCTCCAGCGCGGAGCGGGTGACCTTGACCGGGTCGATGACGCCGGCCTTCACCAGGTCGCCGTACTCGCCGGTCGCGGCGTTGAAGCCCTGGCCCTTGTCGAGCTCGGCGACCTTGGAGGTGATGACGTAGCCCTCCAGGCCGGCGTTCTCGGCGATCCAGCGCAGCGGCTCGACGGCGGCGCGGCGGACCACCGCGACACCGGTGGCCTCGTCGCCGTCCTTGCCGAGGTTGCCCTCGAGCACCTTGACGGCGTGGACCAGCGCGGAGCCACCACCGGAGACGATGCCCTCCTCGACCGCGGCGCGGGTCGCGGAGATGGCGTCCTCCAGACGGTGCTTCTTCTCCTTGAGCTCGACCTCGGTGGCCGCGCCCACGCGGATGACGCAGACGCCGCCGGCGAGCTTGGCGAGGCGCTCCTGGAGCTTCTCACGGTCCCAGTCGGAGTCCGTGGCCTCGATCTCGGCCTTGATCTGGTTGACGCGGCCGAGGACGTCCTCGGAGCTGCCGCCACCGTCGACGATGGTGGTGTCGTCCTTGGTGACGGTCACGCGGCGGGCGGTGCCCAGCACGTCCAGACCGGCCTGGTCGAGCTTGAGGCCGACCTCCTCGGCGATGACGGTGGCACCGGTGAGGGTGGCCATGTCGCCGAGCATCGCCTTGCGGCGGTCACCGAAGCCGGGCGCCTTGACGGCGACGGCGTTGAAGGTGCCACGGATCTTGTTGACGACGAGGGTGGAGAGGGCCTCGCCCTCGACGTCCTCGGCGATGATCAGCAGCGGCTTGCTGGCGCCGGCCTGGATGACCTTCTCCAGCAGCGGCAGCAGGTCCTGGATCGAGGAGATCTTGCCCTGGTGGATCAGGATGTACGGGTCGTCGAGGACGGCCTCCATGCGCTCCTGGTCGCTGACCATGTAGGGCGAGAGGTAGCCCTTGTCGAAGGCCATGCCCTCGGTGAAGTCCAGCTCCAGGCCGAAGGTGTTGGACTCCTCGACGGTGATGACACCGTCCTTGCCGACCTTGTCCATCGCCTCGGCGATGAGCTCGCCGACCTGCTTGTCCTGGGCGGACAGCGCGGCCACGGCGGCGATGTCCGTCTTGTCGTCGATCGGGCGGGCGGTCGCGAGCAGCTCGTCGGAGACGGCCTTGACCGCGGCGTCGATGCCCTTCTTGAGGGAGGCCGGGGAAGCACCGGCGGCGACGTTGCGCAGACCCTCACGGACCAGCGCCTGGGCCAGGACGGTCGCGGTGGTGGTGCCGTCACCCGCGATGTCGTTGGTCTTGGTCGCCACCTCCTTGACGAGCTGGGCGCCCAGGTTCTCGTAGGGGTCGTCGAGCTCGACCTCACGCGCGATGGTGACACCGTCGTTGGTGATGGTCGGGGCACCGAACTTCTTGTCGATGACGACGTTGCGGCCCTTGGGGCCGATCGTCACCTTGACCGTGTCGGCCAGCTTGTTGACACCGCGCTCGAGGGCGCGACGGGCGTCCTCGTCGAACTTCAGGATCTTCGCCATGGTTGCTTCAAGTCCTCTCGTTGCGATCCTCGGCCACGCAGTGGCGGCCGCTATCGCTCAAACGAACTGCGCCCCGGGCGCCCGGCCGGTGAAGAGCGGGAGCACGGGGCGCAGATCAAAAAACTTCGGGTGAATTACTTCTCGACGATCGCGAGGACGTCGCGGGCCGAGAGGACGAGGTACTCGTCGCCGTTGTACTTCACCTCGGTGCCGCCGTACTTGCTGTAGAGCACGACGTCGCCGACGGACACGTCGAGCGGAAGACGGTTGCCCTCCTCGAAGCGACCCGGACCGACGGCGAGGACGACGCCCTCCTGGGGCTTCTCCTTCGCGGTGTCCGGGATGACCAGGCCAGAGGCCGTGGTCTGCTCGGCGTCGAGCGGCTGGACCACGATGCGGTCCTCGAGCGGCTTGATGGCAACCTTGGAGCTGGCGGTCGTCACGATCCGACCTCCCCCTTCGGAGATCTCACGGGGTTAACTGTCTGAGGTGGCGACCAGGTCGGATCCGTCGTCGCGGGTGCCGGATCTGCCCGTCGCTGTGTTTGGCACTCCCGGGTGGAGAGTGCCAACGGAAGCGAGACTATGACGCGGTTAGCACTCGGTCAAGCGGAGTGCCAATTCGCCGTGCGGCGCGCGCCGTGGCGCGGGGGTGGATCTTCCCCTGTGCCACCGGCCGTAATCGTCGTCCGCGCCACCGCTTCGCGGCGGTGCGTCTCCTTCGCGGGCCTGATGCACCGCGTCCGGTCGGCCGCCCGCGACGGAGCCGCGCCCCTCGCTCAGACGTAGTCCTCCAGGCGGGCCACCGTGTAGCCCTGCCGCTGGATGCTGCGCAGCATGTTCGTCACCATCTCGGTCATCGAGGTGCCCTTGAGCTCCCGCGGCCCGCGGAAGTGCGCGAGGACGATGTCGCCGGGGCGCAGCTTGTCGCCCTCGGCGTAGCGCATGTCGTTGATCTGCATCGTCGCCTCCCACAGCACGAGTGCCTTCACCCCGCAGCTCCCGGCCGCACTGAGCGTCGCGTCGTTGTAATTGCCGTAAGGCGGGCGGAACAGCCACGGCTCGACCCCGGTCCGCTTCTTCAGCCGGTCCTGCTGCCCGCATATCTCGTGGCGCTGGGCGTCGGGCGAGAGCGTGCGCAGGTTGGGGTGAGAGAGGGTGTGGTTCTGGATGGTGTCGGGGTGGCCGGCGTCGCCCCGGAGCTGCTCGAAGTAGCCGTAGCCGCGGCCCGCGCGGGCGATGTCGTCCGTCAGGAACATCGTGTAGGGCAGCTTCAGGTCCTTCGTCATCTTCACGAACTCCGGGTCCTTCTCGGCCCCGTCGTCGAAGGTCAGGAAGACGACCTTGTCCTTGGTGTCCACCCGCCGCACGATCCTGGGCTTCTCCCCCGGCTTCATCCCGTCCGTCACCTTCACCGCGGGCGGCGCGGGCGGCGCGGCGAGGGGCGCGTCGAGCCCCCAGCGGCGGTATGCGCCGGTGTCGGCGGAGGGCGACGCCGAGGGCGCTTCCGTGCGGCCGGTGGCCGACGGGGCGGCCTTCCCCGGTCCGGAGGACGATCCGGAACACCCGGAGACGAGTCCGGCGAGCAGCAGGGCGACGGCGACGGCCCGGGGGCCGGATATGGAAGGACTCACCCATCCGATTCTTGTGCACTCGTTCGAGTGAGGCGAGGCGGGTACGGGTGGCCGCGTCCCGGAGGCCGGCCGCGGAAGCCGATTACGGAAAGCGGCGGGGCTGGGGAAAGAATGAAACCGTGCCCGCACCGAACCAGCCGACCGAAGCCTTCGCCGCCCTTCTCACCGACGAGGGGCGCCACCTCCTGGACGAGCTCCGCGACCACGACCCCGCCCAGGAGCTGGCCACCGCGACCCGGCTGCGCCGTGAGCACCCGGCCGAGCTGGTCTCCGCCGCGATCGGGCAGGCGCGGCTGCGGCAGCGGGCCGTCGCGAAGTTCGGGGCCGAGGACGCGTACCGCATGTTCTTCACCCCCAACGGCGTCGAGCAGTCGACCCGCAGGACCGTGGCGGAGTACCGCGCCGCCCGCTTCGCCGCGCTCGGCGTCCGCTCCGTGGCCGACCTCTGCTGCGGCATCGGCGGCGACGCGCTCGCGCTGGCCCGCGCGGGCGTACGGGTCCTCGCCGTCGACCGCGACCCGCTGACCTGCGCGGTCGCGACCGCCAACGCGGAGGCGCTCGGCCTGGCCGAGCTCATCGAGGTGCGCTGCGCGGACGTCACGGAGATCGACACCGCCGCGTACGACGCCGTCTTCGTCGACCCCGCCCGCCGTGGCGGACGCGGCCGGATCTTCGACCCGGAGGCGTACTCGCCCCCGCTGTCCTGGGCCGTGCGGGCCGCCCTCGCGGCCCCGCGCGCCGCGCTGAAGATCGCGCCCGGCATTCCGCACGAGGCGATCCCCGCCGAGGCGGAGGCCGAGTGGATCTCGGACGGGGGCGACGTCAAGGAAGCGGTGCTGTGGTTCGGCACCGCGCCCGGCACGCACCGCTCGACGCTCCTCCCCTCGGGCGCGACCCTCACCGGCCGCGGCCTCCCCGACCCCGCGGTCCGCCCCGTCGGCCGCTATCTCTACGAACCGGACGGCGCCGTCATCCGCGCCCACCTCGTCGCCGAGGTCGCGGAGGACCTCGCCGGCGGCCTGATCGACGAGACGATCGCGTATGTGACGGGCGACGAACTCCGCCCGACGCCGTACGCGACGCCGTACGAGATCACCGACGTGCTCCCCTTCAACCTCAAGCACCTCAAGAAGCTGGTGCGCGAACGGGGGATCGGCGTCGCGGTCATCAAGAAGCGCGGCTCGGCGGTGGAGCCGGAGGAACTGCGCAAGAAGCTGAGGCTCGAAGGGGTGAACTCCTGTGTGATCGTCCTTACGCGCGTGGCGGGGGCTCCGGCAATGCTGCTGGGGCATCCGGCCCAGGCGTAGCAGGGCAACAGCGACAGGGGAGGACGCGATGACCGCCGATCCCGTCACCGAGCCGGTGAAGAGGCCGCAGGCCCCCCGGATCCCTGCCCCGTGCCGGACACCGCGTTCCTGCTGGAAGGCTGACACCCGGATCCCGCCGCGGCATCACTCGTCGCTGATGCCGTGCACGCGCTCGCGGGTGTGTGCCTGGATGTCCTTGATCGTGATGTCCAGCAGCTGGCTGGACAGGTGGTGCAGGGCGCGCGAGGCCGCCAGTTCGTCGCCGATCGCCGGGACGTTCTCGTCGGCGGGGTGGCAGTGCGCGGTGCCGTCGCCGACCATCGGGCCCGGTGCCCTGCCCGTGAGGCGGGCCTCGGCGGTGACCACGTGATCGTGTTCCTTGATGCTGACCTCGACAGTCCAGACCTTGCTGCCGCTCACGGGTGGGCCTCCTTGCGCGCCGACACGGTCCCACCACGCTGACACGCGGGTGCGGGGCGCGCACGGAGCCATGGGCCGAACGGGACTTCGCGGTACCCCTGAGCAGGTACCGCGAGGGTTGCTTACGCGGCCGTCCGCGCCCCGGGAAGCTGGTCGCCGTGATCAGTGAGATTCCGCCTCGTGGGGCATACGTCATCGATACCCGGACCGACCGGGTCGGCCAAGTCATGGACCACACAGGCGACTTCGTCCACCTACGTCCGCCCGGTGGCGGCAAGGAGTGGATCTGTCCGGCAGCCTCCGTCCAGGCCACGACACTCCGCGCATACCTGCACGCGCAGGTCTCGGAAGTCAATGACCGCCGGAGGCTCGTATGACCGCCGGTTCGACTGACTCCGCGTCATTCGTCACGGCCCGCGGTCGATAGCGGGCATAGCCGGAAGCGGGCGGCTCTGCCGTAGCGCTCCAGGACCTTCACGCCAGATCCGTCAGATCCTCCGCGTAGAACGTCGTCAGCGGCTGGGGGCCTATGTACTGCTGGCAGTTGCACTGGCCCCGTTCATAGCTCGTCGGCTTCTTGTCCGCGTCCCAGGCCGACGGGAGCTCCACCGATTCGTGGCAGCGGCCCTGCTTGTCGTGTTTGGCCAGGTGGTGGGTGCAGCCGCAGATCGGCTGTGGTGGCTTGGACGCGGATTCCAGGGCCTCGCGCTGCTCGCGCTCGGTCTCCAGGAGTTCGAGCTTGCGCTCGTGGCGCGTGCGCAGGGCCGTGCGGCCCATGTCGGCCGCCTTGGTGAAGCCTCCGACGCCGAAAAAGATCAATACCCACCAGAGCCATTCCATACCCGGCTCCTCCCCCTCCGCCCTGCCCGGCCTCCAGAATAGGTGTTCCCCGTTCGGGCCCGGCAGGGCTGTGGACAACCCGCTACCGGCTCACGACTCGTACAGGTTCTTCTTGCTCAGCTCGTGCACATGGTCGTGGGAGTGGGCGTGGTCGTGCGCGTGGTCGTGGCCGGGTACGTGCGTCTCCGTCACCGGCAGCGAGGAGTCCGCCGAGAGGTCCCACGACGACGCGGACCGCCCCCGTGCCACCATCTCCGAGCCCAGTGCCGCGACCATCGCGCCGTTGTCCGTGCACAGCTTCGGGCGCGGCACGCGCAGCGTGATGCCGGCGTCCTCGCAGCGGCGGGCGGCCATGGCACGCAGCCGCGTGTTCGCGGCGACACCGCCGCCGATCATGAGGTGGTCGACGCCGTTGTCCTTGCAGGCCCGCACGGCCTTGCGGGTCAGGACGTCCACGACCGCCTCCTGGAAGGACGCCGCCACGTCCGCGACCGGCACCTCCTCGCCCGCCGCGCGCCTGGCCTCTATCCAGCGGGCCACGGCGGTCTTCAGACCGGAGAACGAGAAGTCGTAGACGGGGTCGCGCGAGCCCGTCAGGCCGCGCGGGAAGCGGATGGCCTCCGGGTCGCCCTCACGCGCGTACCGGTCGATGACCGGGCCGCCGGGGAAGCCGAGGTTCAGCACGCGGGCGACCTTGTCGAACGCCTCGCCCGCCGCGTCGTCGATCGTCGAGCCCAGCGGGCGGACGTCGGAGGTGATGTCCGGCGCGAGGAGCAGCGAGGAGTGCCCGCCGGAGACCAGCAGGGCCATCGTCGGCTCGGGCAGCGCGCCGTGTTCGAGCTGGTCGACGCAGATGTGCGAGGCGAGGTGATTCACGCCGTAAAGCGGCTTGCCGAGGGCGTACGCGTACGCCTTCGCGGCCGACACCCCGACGAGCAGCGCGCCGGCGAGGCCGGGGCCCGCGGTGACGGCGATGCCGTCCAGGTCCTTGGCGCTGACCCCCGCTTCCTTGAGCGCCCGCTCGATGGTCGGGACCATCGCCTCCAGGTGGGCGCGGCTCGCGACCTCGGGCACCACGCCGCCGAAGCGGGCGTGCTCGTCGACGCTGGAGGCGACGGCGTCCGCGAGCAGCGTGTGGCCCCGGACGATGCCGACGCCCGTCTCGTCGCAGGAGGTCTCGATGCCGAGGACGAGGGGTTCGTCAGCTCTGGGAGCCATGGGTCATTCCTTGCACTGCGGAGTTCGGATCGGAAAGGCGCATCACCAGCGCGTCGACGTTACCGGGCTGGTAGTAGCCACGGCGGACGCCGACCGGCTCGAAGCCGAAGCGCTCGTAGAGCCGCTGGGCGCGGGTGTTGTCGACGCGCACCTCCAGGAGCACCTCACGGCACTCGAAGGCGGTCGCGGTGGTGAGCAGTTCGGCGAGCAGCCGGGCGCCGAGGCCGGTGCTCCAGTGCTCGTGGGCGACGGCGATGGTCTGTACGTCGCCGGTACCGTCGATCGCGGCGAGGCCGGCGTAGCCGACGATGTGGCCGTCGGGGGCCTCGGCGACCACGTAGCGGCGGTTGGCACCGGCGCCGCGGGCGTGGGCGAGCTCGGACCAGAACAGGCCCTTGGACCAGGCGTCGTCCGGGAAGAGCACGCGCTCCAGCTCCAGCACCGGCCCGATGTCCCACCAGCGCATCTCGCGGATACGCACTGTCTCGGTCACTTCGGTGTGACCACCTTGTAGTTCGCGGGCACCTGCGCGTCCGGACGGCGCAGATAGAGCGGCTGGGCCGGCAGGAACTCCCCGCCCGTCCGCAGCTTCTCCGCCGCCAGCGACGCCAGGGCGCCCGCCGACTGGTGCTCGGGCATGTCGGCGCGCACGTCCGTGAACGCGTCCGGATAGAGCAGCCCGCCCGCGCCGATGACGGTCAGCCCGGCGAGCGGCTCGGTGAGGTCGGCGGGGCGGTCCACGGCGGGCTCGGTGACGCGGGTACGCGCGTCGCTGTACCGCGCCCAGTAGACCTCCTTGCGGCGGGCGTCCGTCGCCACGACGAACTCGCCCTCCAGCCCCTGCTGCCCCGCCGCGTACGCGATCCCGTCGAGCGAGCACAGCCCGTGGACGGGCACGGAGAGCGCGGCGCCGAAGGTCGCGGCGGTCACGATGCCGACACGCAGGCCGGTGTAGGGGCCGGGGCCGACGCCGACGACGATGCCGGTCACGTCCGCCAGCGTCCGACCCGCCTCGCCGAGCACCCGGTCGACGGCGGGAAGCAGCAGCTCACCGTGCCTGCGAGCGTCCACCTGACGCGATTCGGCGATGACTTTGTCGCCGTCGTGGAGGGCGGCGGTGACGGCGGGGGTTGCGGTATCAAGAGCGAGCAGCAGCACACTGACAGCCTACGGCGCGCCATGGGGCGGACGGTGCCCGCGCCCGCTCTCGCCGAGGGCGCGGCGGGGGCGTACGCGGGTGCTACGGTCAGCCGCATAGCCGTACGCAGGACGAAAGGGTGCGCAGCGTGGCACGCAGCAGCTCGGGAGCGATGGTGACGGCGCTCACCGCGGTGGCGCTGGCCGGAGTCGGGTTTCTCGCCTACCAGGCGGACGCCGCGCCCGGACGCCCGCACGCGGCCGCTTCCGCCGCCCCGTCCGGCTCCGGCACGACGTCCCCCGACCAGGACGCCGGCGGCAAGGACAAGCCCGCGCAGGACCCCGCCACGACCGTCCCGGCGAACTCCGGCACCGGGAAGCGGGTCGTGTACGCGCTCGGGGCCAAGCGGGTGTGGCTGGTCGGCGCGAACGCGCAGCCGACCCGGTCGTTCGAGGTCGCGCCCAGCGCGGTGAACCCGCTGCCGGGGTCCTACAAGGTGACCTCGCGGACGCCCACCGGCAACGGCTCGGACGGGGTCCCGATCGAGCACATCGTGCGCTTCCACCAGGACGCGGCGGGGGTCGTCTTCGGCTTCAGCGCGGCGGTCGACGGCTCGTCGCCGAAGCCGTCCGCCACACAGAAGACCGGTGGTATCCGGGAGCAGCCGGCGGACGGGCGGGCCATGTGGGAGTTCGCGGTGAGCGGGGCGAGCGTGGTGGTGGTCCCGTAAGGGGGCACCGGCGTCCCGTAGGGGGGCACCGGCCGTCGGGGGCTACGCGCCGTTCACCCTGACGGGTTTCTTTTTCCCGGCTCCGGCCGGAGGCTCGTTCATGCCGCCGGACGGTCGCGTTCCTCTTCGGGCCCGGGGGCCCGCGGGGGCGTGGACACCGCGTCCGCCGCCGCGCACGCCGCCAGGAGATCCCGCATCGACAGGGGCCGCTCTTCGGACCGCTCGTCATGGCGGTCGGCAGCAGGCGCAGGCTCGGCGGCTGGTTCTCGGGCCGTCATGAGTGCCTCCTGGGGCAGCTGGGCAAGGTTAGGTAGACCTAACCGTGTCTCTGTCTTCCATGTGACCACGCCGGAGACCGCCCGCGCAACATCTTGCCGACGGCTTGTCGGAATGAAACGGCGTACGGCGCCGGGCCCCGTACCATCGACGGGTATGAACGCCCCGCATGACATCTCCACCGCCAACATCGCCCATCTGACCGTCAAGTCCGCCGAGGACATGCGGGACTTGGGCCGCAGGCTGGCCGCGCTGCTGCGGCCCGGCGATCTGGTCCTGCTCACCGGTGAGCTGGGCGCGGGCAAGACGACGCTGACCCGCGGGCTGGGCGAGGGCCTGGGCGTGCGGGGCGCGGTCACGTCACCCACCTTCGTGATCGCCCGCGTCCACCCGCCGCTCGGCTCCGGCCCGGCCCTCGTGCACGTCGACGCCTACCGGCTGAACGGCGGCCTGGACGAGATGGAGGACCTCGACCTGGACGTCTCCCTGCCCGAGTCGGTCATCGTCGTGGAGTGGGGCGACGGCAAGGTCGAGGAGCTCTCGGACGACCGCCTGCACGTGGTGATCGAGCGGGCCGTGGGGGCGGAGGCGGATCTCTCCGAGGACGCGGACGATGTGCGGGGGGTTCGCTTCGAGGGTGTGGGCGAGCGGTGGGCTGCCGCGGACCTGGCCGGCCTGAGCTGAGTTTTCGGGTGCGGGTCGGCTCCGCCGCGTGGGGGCGCGTGCCCCGGCCTCGGCTGCGGGCCGGGTTCGCGCCCGCGGCGGGCTTGTTCCCCCGCCCCGCCCCTTCCCGCCGCGTCTGATGTGCGGCACCGCCGCGTGGGGGCAAGCCCCCGGTTCCGGAGAAACCGGTTCAGACCCGGCGCCGCGCCGCCGCTACCCGCTCGCATGACGCCCCCGCCGCCGCGGCGAGCAGCTCCGTCAAGCAGCCGGAAACCACTTCCGGCTGCTCCAGCATCGCCATATGGCCGACCCCGGGGAGCAGCACCAGCCGCGCGTCCGGGAGGACCTCCGCGATCGCCTCGGAGTGCGCGCTCGGGATCATCAGGTCCTTCTCGCCGGCGATGACGGCGACGGGGCACTCGGCGAACGTACAGAGCGCCTCGACCTTGTCGTGCCCCGCGAAGACCTGGTAGAACTCCGCGACGATGTCGACCGGGGTCGCCTCCAGGAGGCGCTCGGCGAAGCGGGTGACGGCGGGGTCCACGTCGCGGGAGCCGAACGAGTAGCGGCGGATGAGGCCCGCGAAGAGGTCGGCGGTGGCCCGGCGGCCGCGCTCCACCAGTTCCGGCTGCGTGGCCATCACCTTGAAGACGCCCGGCAGCACCCGGCGCACCACGCTCATGCCCGCGGCCGGCAGCCCGTACGTGTTGGCCGCGAGGCCGCCCGAGGACGTGCCGACGAAGGCCGCACCCACGACGCGCTCGGCGATCAGCCCGGGGTACTGCGCGGCCAGCGCCATCATCGTCATGCCGCCCATGGAGTGCCCCACGAGCACCAGTGGCCCCTCGGGGGCGGCGGCGTCGATGACCGCCTTGAGATCGCGGCCGAGCAGGTCGATGGAGACCGGAACGCTCCCGTCCAGCTGGGAGCGGCCGCGCTCCGAGCGGCCGTGGCTGCGCTGGTCCCAGAAGACCGTGCGGACGGCCCCGCGCAGCGCGGCCCGCTGGAAGTGCCAGGCGTCCTGGCTGAGGCAGTAACCATGGCTGAAAACCACGGTGACCGGCGGGGGCGGGCGCCGCCCGAAGATCCGCTTCAGCAGCGGTTCCTGCGCGCCGCCGGAGGAGCCGGCCGGGGCGTCCCCCACCTCGTCGACCTCGTAGTAGAGCTCCGTGCCGTCCTCGGCGACCGCCCGTCCCGGCCGGCCCCGCAGCGTGCCGTACGGGCCCATCGAGTCCAGCGCGAGCCGGGCCTTGCGACGTACGCCGCGCCCCACGGTCAGGCGTTCCACCGCCACGCCGACCGCGGCTCCGGCGGCCACCACGCCGATCGCGGCCGTGGCGACACCCGCGCCCCGGCGCCACCCGGCGCTCCCGGCCGCATCGACCGCGGCGGCCCCCAGGCCGGCCACATCGGCCACTCGGGTCACTCCGGTCCCGTCCGTCTTCGCGCTGTCGCTCATGCCGTGCCCCCCGTGTCCTAGCTCTCCTGCCCGATCACGTCCGTGCTCTCGTTCACGTTCTCCCGCGCGGCGCCGTTCACACCCGCGTCCACGTCCACGTTCTCACCGGCATAGACGCGAGGCACCCGGCTGGTGATGCGCGTGACGACCTCATAGGCGATGGTTCCGGTCGCCCGCGCCCAGTCCTCGGCGGTCGGCTCGCCCCGGTCGCCCGGTCCGAACAGCACCGCCTCGTCGCCCGCACGCGCGCTGTCGCCGCCCAGGTCGACCACGAACTGGTCCATCGCCACCCGGCCCGCGACCGTCCGCCACTTGCCCCCGATCAGCACGGGCCCCGTCCCGGAAGCGGCGCGCGGGATCCCGTCCGCGTAGCCGACGGGAACGAGGGCGAGAGTAGTGGGCCCCGGCGTGACGTAGTGATGCCCGTATGAGACACCGTGCCCGCCCGGCACGCGCTTGACGGAGGCGAGGGACGCGGAGAGCGTCATCACGGGCCGCAGGCCGAGCTCGGCGGACGTGCCGAGCTCGGGGCCCGGCGAGACGCCGTAGATCGCCAGGCCGGTGCGGACGAGGTCGAAGTGGCTCTCCGGCAGCGTGAGGGTCGCCGGGGAGTTGGCTATGTGCCGCACCTCCGGCTCGATGCCCTGCGCCTCGGCGTAGGACACCGCGTCCTCGAAGACCCGCAGCTGCGCCTGGATGGACGGGTGGCCCGGCTCGTCCGCGCACGCGAAGTGCGACCACACACCGGTGACCTCGATCAGGCCCGCGTCCTCCGCGGCGCGGGCGGCGGCGATCAGTTCCGGCCAGTCGTCGGGCTGGCAGCCGCTGCGGCCGAGACCGGTGTCGATCTTCAGCTGTACGCGGGCGGCGCGGCCGCACGCGCGGGCCGCCTCGCTCACCTCGCGCACGGCCCACAGACCGCTCACCGACACATCGACGTCCGCCTCGATCGCCTCCCGCCAGGGCCCGCCCGGCGTCCACAGCCAGCACATCAGGCGGCCCCGGTCACCGGCCGCGCGGAGCGCCAGCGCCTCCTCCGGCGTGGCCGTGCCGATCCAGGCCGCGCCCGCCTCACGGGCCGCCCTGGCACACGGGATCGCGCCGTGGCCGTACGCGTCCGCCTTGACCACAGCCATCAGCTGCGCCCGGGGCGCACGGGCGCGCAGCAGGCGTACGTTGGCCCGCAGGGCGGCCAGGTCGACCAGGGCACGGGCGCGCATCGGTGTCTCGTTCATCCCCGTCAGTCTCTCAGGTGTCCGTTTCCATGCGCTCCCACTGCCGGATCCGCCGCGATACAGGAGCGTGCGGAAGGCCCGAAGGTGACACTGGGGTGCATGAGGACTGCGTACAGCGTCGAGACCGTACGGGCCGCCGAGCGCGCGCTCATGGCACAGCTCCCCCAGGGCGCCCTGATGCAGCGCGCGGCCGCCAGGCTCGCGGCCGCCTGCGCGGACCTGCTGGGGCGTACGTACGGGGCGCGCGTCGCGCTGCTCGTCGGCAGCGGGGACAACGGCGGGGACGCGCTCCACGCCGGCGCCCGGCTCGCCCGGCGCGGCGCGGGCGTCACCGCCGTCCTGCTCGCCCCGGAGCGCACGCACGCGGGCGGCCTGGCCGCGCTGCGGGCCGCGGGCGGGCGGGTCGCCTCCGCCGAGGCCGCGGACCGGGCCGTGCGCCGCGCCGACCTCGTCATGGACGGCATCGTCGGCATCGGCGGCAAGGGCGGGCTGCGGCCGGAGGCGGAGGCGCTGGCACGGGCCGCGTACGCCGGGGGCGGCACGATCGTCTCCGTCGACCTGCCGAGCGGCGTCGACGCGGACACCGGCGAGGTGCGCGGCGCGGCCGTGCGCGCGGACGTGACCGTCACCTTCGGCGCGTACAAACCCGGCCTCCTGCTCGACCCCGCGCGCGAACACGCGGGCGCGCTGCGGCTCGTCGACATCGGGCTGCGGCTGCCGTCCGGGCCGGACGCCGAGGCGCTCCAGCACGCGGACGTCGCCCGGCTGCTGCCGCGCCCGCAGGCGGAGAGCGACAAATACCGGCGCGGTGTCGTCGGCGTCGTCGCGGGCTCGGCCCGCTATCCGGGCGCCGCGGTGCTCGCCGTGGCCGGCGCGCTGCACGGCGGCGCGGGGGCCGTGCGCTACGTCGGCCCCGCGGCGGAGGCGGTCATCGCCCGCTTCCCCGAGACGCTCGTCTCCGCGGGCCCGCCGTCGAAGGCGGGGCGGGTACAGGCGTGGGTCGTCGGCCCCGGTCTCGGTGACGGCGCGGACGCGCGGCAGGCGCTGGAGGACGTCCTGGCCTCGGACGTCCCGGTCCTCATCGACGCGGACGGCCTCCGCCCGCTCTCCCCCGAGACCCTGCGGGCCCGCGCCGCCGGAACCGTCCTCACCCCGCACGCGGGCGAGGCCGCCGTCCTCCTCGGCCAGACCCGCGAACGCGTCGAGTCCGCCCGTCTGGTGTCCGTGCGCGCCCTGGCCGAGCGCTACGGCGCCACCGCCCTCCTCAAGGGTTCCACCACGGCGATCGCCGCCGCCCGCCACGCGGTGCGCGTCAACCCCACGGGCACCCCCTGGCTCGCGACGGCGGGCAGCGGCGACGTCCTGTCGGGCCTGACGGGCGCCCTCCTGGCAGCGGGCCTCACGGGCTACGACGCGGCGTCGGTGGGCGCCTACCTCCATGGCCTGGCGGCCCGCTCCCTGGGCCAGGCCCCGCTCACGGCCTCGGCGGTGGCGGAGGCGCTGCGGGGGGTGTGGCGGGATGTGGCGGAGGGGTGAGGGGCGGTTGACCGGGAACGGGTGTCTGACGGACGAGCGGTGCACTATCCATGCCGTCGCTCCACCCCCACTGTCAGATCCGTGCCCGCGGGGAGGCGGTGGGCGTTGAGGACCGGGCCGCTGTGTTCTAGGGAGATGCGGGCGGACTTCAGGTCCGCCAAGCGGGCCGCGTCCAGGGATTCCGTCGAGGAGCCGCAGTAGAACCAGAGTTCCTGAAGGCGGGGGAAGACACGCGTCAGGTGGGTCAGCCCGGCGAGATCGCGTGGCTCTTCGAGGAACAGGCGCTCCACGCCCGGCAGCGGCTCGGCGGACGCCCAGGTGATCAAGGACTCGCCGGAGATCCTCAGTTCCCGCAGCGCCGGGAGGTGCTCCAGCGCCAGGCGTCCGCGCACGTCGGTCCCGACGCCGAAGTACGACACGGACCTCAGCGCGCGGCACCCCTCCGCGTCCCGTAGCCGCAGTTCGGCCGACGGGCCCCAGCCCAGCCGCAGGTACTGGAGGCCCGGCGGCGGGGACAGCTCCAGGCCCGGCCGTGGCTCCATGGGAGGCCAGTCGAGGGCCAGCACCTCCAGCCTCGCCATGTCCGCCACGGCGTCCAGGTCTCCGGGGTCGTGACTGACCGCGAGGTTCAGCGTGTGGAGTGCCTCGCTGTGCACGGCGCCCAGGTGCGACCACCCGCGCGACTCCGCGATGCCGAGCGCCGCCGGCGGCGGGCAGGAGCTCAGCGCGCGGAGATCGACGACGTCCGGATTCGAGCGGAACGACAGCGTGTTCAGCACCGGCGTGCCCAGGTCCGTCAGGTCGTCCGCCGTGAGCGCGCCCACGCACCGCACCCACGGCCGGCCGCCGAGCCGTTTCAGCGCGGAGACCTGGGCCTTCGACTGCAGCACGAATTCCAGGTCCTCCAACCCCTCACCCGCGTAGGCGAGTTTGGCTATCACGTCGTCCGCGTAGTGCTCGGTGTCGAACCGGTCCCACGCCCAGGCGAGCTGGGCGCGCACCCTCAGGTGCCGGTGGCCGGCGTATTCGGACAGCAGGGGAATGGCCCGGGCGTCCGCCACCGTCGTCGCGGCCACGACGACGGCGTGCGCGACCTCGTCCGACTTGCTGCCGAATCTCTGCAGCCGCTCACTGCCGGGACCGGGCAGCAGGTCGAGGATGACCCCGCCCGCCCGGGCCAGCACCTTCGCCGACTGCACGTCGCGCGGCGGCACCAGCCGCAGCGCCGCGTCGGCCACCCGTCTGCGTACGGCCGGGTCGAGCTCCGTCGCGTGCTCCAGGCAGGCCGCCGCCAGCAGCCGCAGCCGCTGCCGGTGCGGCTCGTCCCGGGCGGCCCGGTCCAGCAGCATCCCCAGCAGCTCGTCCCGGCCGCGCCGGTTCGCGTGGCCGACGGCCATGCGCAGGACGTCCTCCCACTGGTCGTCGTGCGCGTGCTCGACCAGGACGCCGAAGTCCCCTTCGTCGACGGCGGCCTGGGCACCCAGGTAGTCCTGGAACGTGCGGTGGATGAAGTCCAGCGTGTCCGCCGTCGGCTGCCGCAACAGCCCGCTCCGCAGCACCAGATGGCGCAGGATGCCCGCCGCGTCACCCTGCTCCGCCAGCGACGGCATGTACGGCAGCGCGCCCTCGACGATCCGTACGGCCTTGGGCCACTCGATCTCGGAACGGCCGTTGCGGATCAGCCAGTACGCGATCTTCTGCAACAGCACGACCTGCTGGGCGTGGTCGAGCCCCGGGCCAGGTATGTCGCGCTCCCGGTCGCGCCGCACGAGCAGCAGCTCCAGCGCGGCGCGGTACAGCTCCATCCGGCCGTCCGGGAGGCTGCCGCGCCGGGAGCGGTTGAGCGCGCAGATCAGCGCGCACATCAGGGGGTTGGTGGCGAGCCGGCCGAGGTCCGGCTTGGTCACCACCGCCTTGGCGAGCGCCGCCCGGAAGGCCGGGATCCGCTCGCTTCCGCGCCGGCACGCGGCCGCGTGCCAGCGGTCGATGAAGGCGGCGACGTCGCCACGGCTCATCGGTAGCAGCTCCAGCTCCGTGAAGCCGGCGTCCGCGAGCCAGCCCTCCCGTACGGCGGCGGGGCGGGTGGTGATGACGTACCGGGCGTCCGGGTAGGCGGCGAGCAGCTCCTTGATCCAGGTCAGGGTGCGGCGGCGGTCGGCCTCGGGGACCTCGTCCACCCCGTCGATCAGCAGCAGGACGCGTCCTTCGGCGAGCCGCCGCGTCACCCAGCCCCGGGCGGCGGGCTGCCCGGACAGCGGCCGGGCAGCGGTGTGCAGGAACTCCTCCGGGCCCGGCAGGCCGCCCTGCCGGATGAGCGTACGCAGCGGGAGCGGCAGCGGCACGCAGCCGCGTAAGTGGTCGAGGCCCGGCGGCAGTTCGCCCTTCGCGGTGAGCGTGGTGAGCCACTGCAGCAGCGTCGTCTTGCCCGAGCCCGCGGCGCCGCGCAGCAGGACGCGGCGCTGTCCGGCGAGGGCCGCCTCGGCGCGGCGCGGGGAAGTCACCGGGGGACAGCCGCTCCCGGGCCGGTGACCCGGGTCGAAGCCCGTCCCCCTGTCCCAGTGCGCGCCGCGCCCCGGCCGCGGGGCGAGCCGCTCGACGCCCGTCATCTCCAGGCTCAGGTAGGCCGGGTCCAGCGGCCATGCCTCCCCTTCGGTGTCGGACAGCGTCAGGCCGACGATCGTCAATTCCCCGGCACGGCCGCCGAGATACTCCCGGAGCCGCCGCTCGAACGTCTCCTCCTCGGCCTCCAAAGAGGAAGCCAGCGCACGCGACACCAGCTTGTGGCCATGCTCCGCACACAGGTCCAGGAATTCCGGATCCGACCAGATGCGGAACATGGGCGTCACCACCAGTCGTCCGTGCCGCCAACCGCTCGGGTCCTCTCGGACAACACCGCACAACAGGCCGCCCACGAAGACCGCCGCGCCGGACATCCCCGCCCACGGCGAGCCACGGTCCGGCGGCGCGGCCGGTGCGCTGTGGTCGCTGTCGAGCACGTGGTGGCCGCCGAGCAGCCCGCTGCCGGGCTTGAGGGTGCCGATGAGCTGTTCGGTGTCGAGCTCGTTGTACGCGTCCCGGGCGACCTGCGGAAAGCCGACCGCCTGCGCCCCGCGCCAGACCCGCAGGTCACCGACCCGCCCCCAGACGACCGGCTCGAAGGCGGCCGCCACCTCCGGCGGCACCAGGTCCCGCTCGGCGAGGAGCAGGGCGACGTCACCCTTCTCGTCGCCCCGGGTCCACAGCGTCCGGCAGTTCACGAGGCCGACGCCACCGGGAACAGCCACCCGCACGGACTCCTCCGTGACGTGGGCGGCCGTCAGCACGAGACGTGGGGCGAGCAGATAGCCGCTGCCTTGCGCCCGCTGCCCGATGACGGCCGCTATGTGTTCCTTCGCTGGATGCACGGGCACAGGCTACTCAGCACCCCCGTCAACCGCCCCCGGGACGAAGGCCGGTCAGGGCTCCATTCCTCGCGTACCAGTAGCTGCCGTCAGCGGCCGTCACCCTTGTCGCGCGGAGCGAGGAGAAGCCGGCGCTCACCGAGGAGCTCGCCGGCATCGCCGTCCCCCGCGAGGCCGCGCACGCGGTCGAGGCCGCCGCCGGGAACTTCGGCGGGCTGGACATCGCGTTCGACAACGCCGGTGTGTGGACCGCCCCGTCACCCATGCACCTGGTGGCCGACGACGTCTACGACCGGATCATGGACACCAGCGTGCACGGCGTCCGGAACTGCGTGCGCCGAGATCGCCGCGATGCTCGCCCAGGGCGGCGGCACCATCGTGAACAACAGCGGCGTCGCGGGGCTCGTCGCCATCCCCGCCGCCGCGCCGTACATCGCCGCGAAGCACGCCGTCATCGGGCTGACCGAGGCCGCGGCGGCCGAATACGCGGAGCAGGGCATCAGGATCAACGCCCTCGCGCCCGGCGTCACCCTGATCGAGGAGGCCGCCGGATACCTGCGGAGCGTTCCGGAGGCGGCGGAGGCGATGCACAGGTCGTCGCCGCTGCCGCGCGGCGCGCGGCCGGAGGAGATCGCCGAGGCGGCCGCGTGGGTCGCCTGCGACCGCGCGTCCTTCGTCGTGGGCGCGACCGTCCCCGTCGACGGCGGCTGGACCACGCGCTGAACATCCCCGGACGCCGGACGGGCGGGATACGCCGCACCTGATCGTCAACGCGCGGCACGGACAGGCCCGTACGGCCTCCGAGGACGCCCCCTCACTTCTCCGCGATCACCACAGCCGACGCGATGCCCGCGTCATGGCTCAGCGAGACGTGCCAGGAGCGCACGCCCAGTTCCTCCGCGCGCGCCGCGACCGTGCCCGTGACCACCAGGCGCGGCTGGCCGGTCGGCTCGGTGGTCACCTCCGCGTCCGTCCACAGCAGATCACCGGGCGCCCCCAGGGCCTTGGCCACGGCCTCCTTCGCGGCGAAGCGGGCGGCGAGGGAGGCGATGCCCCGCCGCTCGCCGCTCGCCAGATACAGCTCGCGCTCGACGAAGAGCCGGCCGGCCAGGCCGGGCGTGCGGCGCAGGGCCGCGTCGAAGCGCTCGATCTCGGCGACGTCGATGCCCACTCCGACGATCATTCGACGGTCACCGACTTCGCGAGGTTGCGGGGCTGGTCGACCTCGTTGCCGCGCGCGGTGGCGAGCTCGCAGGCGAAGACCTGGAGCGGCACGGTGGCCACGAGGGGCTGGAGCAGCACGGGAGTCCGCGGGATCTCGATGAGGTGGTCGGCGTAGGCGCGTACGGCCTCGTCGCCCCGCTCGGCGATCACGATCGTCCGGGCGCCCCGCGCGCGGATCTCCTGGATGTTGGAGACGATCTTGTCGTGGAGCACCGAGCGGCCGCGCGGCGAGGGGACGACCACGACGACCGGCAGGTCCCGCTCGATCAGCGCGATCGGGCCGTGCTTCAGCTCACCGGCGGCGAAGCCCTCGGCGTGCATATAGGCCAGCTCCTTGAGCTTCAGGGCGCCCTCCAGGGCCACCGGATAGCCGACGTGCCTGCCGAGGAAGAGCACCGTGTTCTTGTCCGCCAGGGAGCGGGCCAGCTCCCGTACGGGCTCCATCGTCTCCAGCACCTCGTCCACCTGCGTGGCGATCGCGGAGAGCTCGCGCACGACCGAGCGGACCTCGTCGCCCCACTTCGTGCCGCGCACCTGGCCCAGATACAGCGCGACGAGGTAGCAGGCGACCAGCTGGGTCAGGAACGCCTTCGTGGACGCCACCGCGACCTCGGGCCCGGCGTGGGTGTAGAGCACGGCGTCCGACTCGCGGGGGATCGTCGAGCCGTTGGTGTTGCAGATCGCGAGCACCCGCGCACCCTGCTCCCGCGCGTGCCGCAGGGCCATCAGGGTGTCCATCGTCTCGCCGGACTGGCTGATCGCGATCACCAGCGTCCGCTGGTCGAGGATCGGGTCGCGGTAGCGGAACTCGCTCGCCAGCTCCGTCTCGCACGGGATCCGCGTCCAGTGCTCGATGGCGTACTTCGCGATCATGCCCGCGTGGTACGCCGTGCCGCACGCCACGACGACGACCTTGTCGACCTCGCGCAGCACGGAGGCGGGGATGCGCACCTCGTCCAGCGCCAGCGTGCCCGCCGCGTCGATCCGGCCGAGCAGGGTGTCCGCGACGGCCTTCGGCTGCTCGGCGATCTCCTTGAGCATGAAGTAGTCGTAGCCGCCCTTCTCGGCGGCGGAGGCGTCCCAGTCCACGTGGTACGCGCGGACGTCCGCGGGCGCGCCGTCGAAGTCCGTGACGGTCACACCGTCGCGGCGCAGCTCCACGACCTGGTCCTGGCCGAGCTCCAGGGCGTCGCGGGTGTGGGCGATGAAGGCGGCGACGTCGGAGGCGAGGAAGGACTCGCCGTCCCCGACGCCGACGACCAGCGGGGAGTTGCGGCGGGCGCCGACGACGACGTCCGGCTCGTCGGCGTGCACGGCGACGAGGGTGAACGCGCCCTCCAGCCGGCGGCACACCTGCCGCATCGACTCGGCGAGGTCCCCGCAGGAGGAGAACGCCTCGGACAGCAGGTGCGAGACGACCTCGGTGTCCGTCTCCGACCCCAGCGCGTGGCCGCGGCCGGCCAGCTCGGCGCGCAGCTCGGCGAAGTTCTCGATGATGCCGTTGTGGACGACCGCGACGCGGCCCGCGTTGTCGAGGTGCGGGTGCGCGTTGGCGTCGGTGGGGCCGCCGTGGGTGGCCCAGCGGGTGTGGCCGATGCCGGTCGGGCCGGACGGCAGCGGGCGGTCGGCGAGCTCCTTCTCCAGATTGGCGAGCTTGCCCGCCTTCTTCGCGGCCGCGAGCCCGCCGTCGGCGAGCACGGCGACCCCGGCCGAGTCATAGCCGCGGTACTCCAGGCGCTTCAGCCCGGCCAATACGACGTCGAGGGCGCACTGCCCTCCCACATAGCCAACGATTCCGCACATGCGCAGCAGCGTACGGCCCAGGGGCGGGCGGGTGCCCCCAATGGCGGAACGTGGGCGCACCGAAGTGTCCACGCGCCCCCGTGGGCCCCTCAACGCCCCCGCTCGATGCGGTCGATCGCGTCCTGGACCAGTTCGAGGTACTCGATCTCCTCGCACCGCGGCTTGCTGCCGAACTCATAGCGGTCCAGGCAGTCGTCCAGGTCCTGGCCGAGGTCCTCGTCCGGCAGCTCGGCGGCCAGCTCGCCCGCGACCAGCGCGGCGAAGTCGGGGCGCGGGTCCGCCGCCACCCGGACGTCCGGGGCGGGGCGCAGGCGGCGCGCGAGGCGGCGTACGAAGTGGCGCAGGGAGACCCTGACGGAGTTACGCAGGGCGAGGAGAACGAACACGGCGTTCCTAGCGGGGGTGCGGCGGCCGGTGGTGGGTGCCGGTGGCCGGAGAGGGGGACCGTAGTCCTGACCCGCCAGTAGGTACAGGGCCTCCGCGGAACTTCACCGTCCGGCGCCACACGAGTCACCCGAAACCGGTGAGAACCCCCGCTTCCGCCACCCGGAAGTGAGCCGCGCGCCGCGCCCGCGCAGAATGGGCCCGTGCCGACCACCTCAGAGCAGCAGCAGCGCCGCCGCGACTCGTCCCCCTATGTGGACCTGACCCGCGCGGAATGGAGCGCCCTGCGCGAGAACACCCCGCTGCCCCTGACCGCGGAGGAGGTCGAGCGGCTGCGCGGGCTCGGCGACGTCATCGACCTGGACGAGGTGCGGGACGTCTATCTGCCGCTCTCCCGGCTGCTCAATCTCTACGTCGGCGCCACCAGCCAGTTGCGGGGCACGCTCAACACCTTCCTCGGCGAGGCCGGGACCCGTGGCCACGGCTCGCAGCCGGGCACGCCCTTCGTCATAGGGGTCGCGGGCAGCGTCGCCGTCGGCAAGTCGACCACCGCGCGCCTCCTCCAGGCGCTGCTGGCCCGCTGGCCCGAGCACCCGCGCGTCGAGCTGGTCACCACGGACGGCTTCCTGCTGCCCAACGCGGAGCTGCACCGGCGGGGCCTGATGTCGCGGAAAGGTTTCCCCGAGTCCTACGACCGCCGGGCCCTCACCCGCTTCGTCGCCGATGTGAAGGCGGGCAAGGAGGAGGTGACCGCGCCGGTCTACTCCCACCTGATCTACGACATCGTCCCCGGCGAGCGGCTGACCGTGCACCGCCCGGACATCCTGATCATCGAGGGCCTCAACGTCCTCCAGCCCGCCCTGCCGGGCAAGGACGGGCGCACGCGGGTGGGGCTCGCCGACTTCTTCGACTTCAGCGTCTACGTGGACGCGCGGGCGGAGGACATCGAGCGGTGGTACTACGACCGCTTCAAGAAGCTGCGCCTGACGGCGTTTCAGGACCCGCACTCGTTCTTCCGGCGGTACACGCAGGTGCCGGAGGAGGAGGCGCTGGATTACGCGAGACGCAACTGGCGCACCATCAACAAGCCGAACCTGCTGGAGAATGTGGCGCCGACTCGGGGGCGCTCGAACTTGATCCTGCGCAAGGGTCCGGACCACAAGGTGCAGCGGCTGTCGCTGCGCAAGCTTTAGGGGTATGCGCGGGTGGGGGCCCGCGGCGCGCTGTTTCCCCACCCCGCCCCTTCCCGGCCGCATCCGATGTGCGGCCGGGAAGGGGCGGGGCCGGGGAGAAAAGCCCTAGCCCAGCGCCGACTTGACCGCGTCAGCGAGCCGCTCCGCGACAGACTTCGCCTGCTCGATGTCCGGCGCCTCCACCATGACCCGCACCAACGGCTCCGTCCCCGAGGAACGCAGAAGCACCCGCCCGGTAGCCCCGAGCTCCGCCTCCGCCGCGGCGACAGCCGCGCCGAGTTCCTCGGAGGTCTTCACACGCGACTTGTCGACATCGCGCACGTTGATCAGGACCTGCGGCAGCCGCTCCATGACCCCGGCGAGGTCGGCCAGCGACCGGCCCGTCGCGGCGACGCGGGCCGCCAGCATCAGGCCGGTGAGGGTGCCGTCGCCGGTCGTCGCGTGGTCGAGGACGATGACGTGGCCGGACTGCTCGCCGCCGAGGGCGAAGCCGTGGGCCTTCATCTCCTCCAGCACATAGCGGTCGCCGACCGCGGTCTGGACGAGGTCGACACCCTCGCGCTCCATGGCCAGCTTGAAGCCGAGGTTGGACATCACGGTGGCGACGACGGTGTTCTGGCGCAGCGAGCCCGCCTCGCGCATCGCGAGCGCGAGGACGGCAAGGATCTGGTCACCGTCGACCTCGTTGCCCTTGGCGTCCACGGCCAGGCAGCGGTCGGCGTCACCGTCGTGGGCGACGCCCAGGTCGGCGCCGTGCTCGACGACGGCGGCACGCAGCTTGTCCAGGTGGGTGGAGCCGCACTCGTGGTTGATGTTGAGGCCGTCGGGCTCGGTGCCGATGGTGATCACCTCGGCGCCGGCCCGCGCGAACGCCTCGGGGGAGACACGGGCGGCCGCGCCGTGGGCGCCGTCGATGACGACCTTGAGGCCGTCCAGGCGGTTGGGCAGCACGCCGATGAGGTGGGCGACGTAGTTGTCGAAGCCCTGGTCGTACTCCCGGACCCGGCCGACACCGGCGCCGGTGGGCCGGTCCCAGGGCTCGCCGGAGGCGTGCGCCCGGTAGGTCTTCTCGATCCGGTCCTCCAGCTCGTCGGCGAGCTTGTGGCCGCCGCGGGCGAAGAACTTGACACCGTTGTCCGGCATGGCGTTGTGGCTGGCGGACAGCATCACGCCGAGGTCCGCGCCGAGCGCCCCCGTGAGATACGCGACGGCCGGCGTGGGCAGCACGCCCACCCGCAGGACGTCCACACCGGCGCTGGCGAGCCCGGCCACCACGGCGGCCTCCAGGAACTCCCCGGACGCGCGCGGGTCCCGTCCCACCACGGCCACGGGGCGGTGGCCCTCGAACGTACCCGCCTCGGCGAGCACATGCGCCGCGGCGACCGACAGACCGAGCGCCAGCTCGGCTGTCAGATCGGCGTTGGCCACACCGCGCACACCGTCCGTACCGAAGAGTCGTCCCACTGGTGTCCTCCGAAAAAACGCGGGGGTTACGGGGCCCGGGAGGGGCCCCCGCGAAAGAAAGGTGTCGAATCCGGAACCGGAGCGTTGCGCCCGGGTACATCCAGGTATACGCCCCGTGCCGCCGATAGCCGAACGCCCCGGCGGGCACGGAGCGTGCCGCCGGGGCGTTCGAGCAGAAGCAGCGAAGCCGCTGTTTAGCGCTTGCTGTACTGCGGAGCCTTGCGGGCCTTCTTCAGACCGGCCTTCTTGCGCTCGACCGCACGGTCGTCGCGGCTCAGGAAGCCGGCCTTCTTCAGCGGGCCGCGGTTGTTCTCCACGTCCGCCTCGTTCAGCGCGCGGGCCACACCGAGGCGCAGGGCGCCGGCCTGGCCGGACACGCCGCCACCCGCGATGCGGGCGACAACGTCGTAGCGGTCGTCGAGCTCGAGCACCTTGAAGGGCTCGTTGACTTCCTGCTGGTGCACCTTGTTGGGGAAGTAGTCCTCAAGGGTGCGGCCGTTGATCTTCCACTTGCCGGTGCCCGGGATGATCCGGACGCGGGCGATGGCGTTCTTACGACGACCCAGGCCGGCGGCCGGCTGCGGGTCACCGAAACGGGACGCGAGCGACTCAGAGGTGTACTCCCCCTCGACGATCTCGGTCTCGGTGGTGTACTCCTCGACGCCAACCTCGTCCTCGATGACGGGGGTCTCGGCGGTGGTCTCAGCCACGATTCTCCTCAGATACTTTCTGTCTGGTCGGCGGTGGCCGGGACTAGCCCTGCTTGACCTGGGTGATCTCGAACGGGACGGGCTGCTGGGCGGCGTGCGGGTGCTCGCTGCCCGAGTAGACCTTCAGCTTCGAGAGCATCTGACGGCCGAGGGAGTTCTTGGGGATCATGCCCTTGATGGCCTTCTCGACGGCCTTCTCGGGGCTCTTGTCGAGCAGCTCGTCGTAACGAACGGCACGGAGACCACCCGGGAAGCCGGAGTGGCGGTACGCCAGCTTCTGGGTCTTCTTGTTGCCGGACAGGTGCACCTTGTCGGCGTTGATGATGATGACGAAGTCACCCATGTCCATGTGCGGGGCGTACACAGGCTTGTGCTTGCCGCGCAGCAGGTTGGCGGCCTGGGAGGCCAGACGGCCCAGGACGACGTCCTGCGCGTCGATGATGTGCCACTGGCGCGTGACATCGCCGGGCTTGGGGCTGTACGTACGCACGGTCGTAGCCTTCGCTTCTTCAGTGAGTGTGGGTCCTGACA
The DNA here is from genome assembly GCF_044387105.1 of Streptomyces sp. NPDC020379. NCBI lineage: Bacteria > Bacillati > Actinomycetota > Actinomycetes > Kitasatosporales > Streptomycetaceae > Streptomyces > Streptomyces sp. NPDC020379. The sequence continues at coordinate 129,963 of NZ_JBIRVR010000006.1, read as the reverse complement.
CGTCTCTCCGGGCGGTCAACCGACACTGGCGGCGACTCGGGGACGCAACCCGAACGCGCACCGGTGGTTTTCGGCCCGATGAGCAAGCGTAAGGGCCCCTCGCGTGAGAACGACCAAGCCAATACGCATAACGAACTCGTAGAGTACCGGTCGCCTACCGGCGGGGTCAAAACACATGGTCTCACCGGTGGCACGGCCCCGCCAGCTAGGCCGTACGGGCTACGGCCGCGGCGGGGCGGTGACTCCCGCGGCGGGCTTCAGCAGCCCGCGGGCGCGGAGCTACCGCCGTCGCGCCACCCGCGCCTCGTCCCACACCGGCTCCGGAACCTCCCGGACCAGGCCGTCCGAGCCGAACACCACAAATCGATCGAACGCACGAGCGAACCACCGGTCGTGCGTCACCGCGAGCACCGTCCCCTCGTACGCCTCCAGCCCCTCCTGAAGCGCCTCCGCCGACTCCAGGTCCAGGTTGTCCGTCGGCTCGTCCAGCAGCAGGGCCGTCGTCCCGGCCAGCTCCAGGAGCAGGATCTGGAAGCGCGCCTGCTGCCCACCCGACAGCTTCTCGAAGGGCTGGTCGCCCTGCTTCTCCAGCTCGTACCGCCGGAGCACGGACATCGCGCCGCCCCGGTCCTTCGCGTGCTCGGTCCACAGGATGTCCACCAGCGTGCGCCCCAGCAGCTCGGGGTGCGCGTGGGTCTGGGCGAAGTGCCCGGCCACCACGCGGGCGCCCAGCTTCCACGTGCCCGTGTGGGCCACGTCGTCACCGGCGAGGAGCCGCAGGAAGTGGGACTTGCCGGAGCCGTTCGAGCCGAGCACCGCGACCCGCTCGCCGTAGAAGACCTCCAGGTCGAACGGCTTCATCAGGCCGGTGAGCTCCAGCTTCTCGCAGGTCACGGCCCGGACCCCGGTGCGCCCGCCGCGCAGCCGCATCCGGATGTCCTGCTCGCGCGGCGGCTCCGGCGGCGGGCCGGCCTCCTCGAACTTCCGCAGCCGGGTCTGCGCGGCGGCGTAGCGCGAGGCCATCTCGTGGCTGACCGCGGCCGCCTGCCGGAGGTTGATCACCAGCTTCTTCAGCTGGGCGTGCTTCTCGTCCCAGCGGCGGCGCAGCTCCTCGAAGCGGGCGAAGCGCTCCTTGCGGGCCTCGTGGTACGTGCCGAAGCCGCCGCCGTGCACCCAGACGTCCGACCCGGCCGGGCCCGGCTCGACGCTGATGATCTTCTCGGCGGCGCGGGCGAGCAGCTCACGGTCGTGGGAGACGAAGAGCACGGTCTTCTTCGTCTCGCGCAGCCGCTCCTCCAGCCAGCGCTTGCCGGGCACGTCGAGGTAGTTGTCCGGCTCGTCGAGGAGCAGCACCTCGTCCGTACCGCGCAGCAGCGACTCCAGGACGAGCCGCTTCTGCTCACCGCCGGAGAGCGTGCGCACCTCGCGCCACTGCGCCTTCTCGTACGGGACACCGAGCGCGGCCATCGTGCACATGTCCCAGACGGTCTCCGCCTCATAGCCACGCGCCTCGGCCCAGTCGGAGAGGGCCTGCGCGTAAGCCATCTGCGCGGCCTCGTCGTCCCGCGTCATGATCGCGTCCTCGGCCCGGTCCACGGCCGCCGCCGCTTCCCTGATCCTCGGCTGCGCCACGGATACCAGCAGGTCACGCACCGTACGCCCGTCACGCACGGAGCCCACGAACTGCGGCATCACGCCGAGCCCGCCGGTGACCGAGACCGTGCCGCCGTGCGGCTGGAGCTCTCCGGAGATCAGCCGCAGCAGCGTCGTCTTGCCCGCGCCGTTCGCACCGACGAGCGCGACCGCCGCGCCCTCCCCCACCCGGAAGGAGACGTCGCCGAGCAGCGCCCGGCCGTCCGGAAGATAGAACTCCAGGTGCGCTGCTTCGACGTGTCCCATGGGTGGGATTGTCGCCGCTGGTGAGGGGTGCGACCAACCGGATTACGATGCACGCCATGAGCTTTGGGCAGGGAGGGCCGCACGGGGCCCCGGGGGAACCCCATCGGCCGACTCCGCAGTGGGGCCCGCCCCCGCAGCCACCGCCCTGGGGGCCCGCGGCCGACGCGCCGCGGACACCCGACTGGTCGGCCCTCGCCGACGACACCGCCGCCCGCGACCGCCGCCGCAGGTGGCTCCTCTTCGGTGGCGGCGGCGCGCTCGCCACGGCCGCGGTCGCCACGGCCGTGACCTTCGCGGTCACCGGCTCGCACGGCGGCGGCAAGCAGTCCGGCCTGCCCGCGCCCCAGAAGCTGCCCAGCTCCTCCGGCGGCCCGGAACCGTCCTTCTCCGAATCCGCCCCGCCGCCCCCGCCGAACCCCCTCGACTTCATATCCAGCGCCGACAAGGACAAGGCGCCGCTGAGCACCAAGACGCTCTTCCCGCACACCAAGCCGGTCCTGTACAAGCGCAAATACGAGCAGACCGCCACCGCCACCACGACGGACTGCGCCTCCGCGACCCAGGGCGCGCTCGGCTCCGTCCTCACCGACAACGGCTGCCGCGAGGTGCTGCGCGCCACGTACGTGCGGGACGGCATCGCGGTCACCGTCGGCGTCGCCGTCTTCGACGACAAGGCGGCCGCGGCCAAGGCGAAGGACCAGTCCTCCGGCAACATCGCCTCCCTCTCCGGCGACAACGACCCCGCCTTCTGCCGCGCGACGGCCTGCCGCCTGACGGCGAACGCGCAGGGGCGCTACGCGTACTTCACGGTGGCGGGGTACGCGAACGGGAAAGCGGTGGGTGAGAGCGACACCGCCGCGCTGACGGCTGGTCGTGACGTGTCGGACTACACGTTCCGCCGCATCATGTACCGGGCTCAGGCCCAGGCGGCGGATTCGGTGCGGTCTGCACCGCCGCGGGCGTAGCGCTTTTCGTTCCCCAGCCCCGCCCCTTCCCGGCCGCACCGATGTGCGGCTCCGCCGCGTGGGGGGCAAGCCGGGAAGGGGCGGGCAGGGGAAAAAGCCCGCCGCAAGCGCCGGGCACGCTCACCCCGAGGGATCCTCGTCCTCGTCATCCTCCCCGCCCCCCACAGGCGCCGAGGCCGGAGAGCTCCCGCCCACCGCCACCCCCCGAAGCTTCGCCACCTGCGCCCGCACGAGCGCGAGCGGCACCGTCACCCCGTCCGGATCCGAAAGACTCGTCGCGAAGAACATCGCGAGCGTCGTCCCCGACCGCACGGCGGTGATCAGGCTGGGCGCCCGCTCGGCCACGTTCTCCAGGCGGATCGCCACGGCCTCGTCCCCCAGCTCGGGCGGCGACAGCGTGCGGACCGCCTCGAACTCCTGCGGCTCGCCCTCGCCCGTTCGCATCCGGAAACCGTCCGCGCAGGCGGCGGCCGCCGTGCGCAGGGCCTCCAGGGTGTCGGCCGCGCCGTCCCCCGCGTACTCCGAGACACGGATCATGCCCATGAGGCCCTCGAAGTCCATGTCCTCGCCGGTCTTGGCGAAGGTGCGCACCAGCGTCGCGGTGGGCGCGGGCCGCAGCCGGAAGCCCAGCGCGTCGGCCAGCGGCCGGCACGCCTCGGTGTCCGTACGGGGCGTGCCCGCGCCCGCCGCGCCCTCGCCCGCCTTCTCGATCCGGAAGCCGGGCACCTCGTGCGCGCCCAGCTCCACACGTCCCAGTTCGGCGGGACCCGGCACCGCCGCCTTCTCCGGGCGGGACGCCCCACGAGACCCGCCGCCATCGACACCACACCCGGCAGTCAGCCCGAGGGCCACGACCGCGGAGACCGCCACCATCGCCTTCACACCCCCAGCGTCCCAGCGCCCGCGGGGTCCGTCCGGGCGCCACGCCCGGCGCTCCGGTTACCCTCTGGACGGCTGTCCGAGCGCCTCCGGCGCACGGCCGGCGGGGGCGATCACCCCCTTGACCCACGGCCTGTGACTCAAGCCACAATGTAGGCTTCGCAGGCAACCGATACCCCTCCCAACGGTCTTTACCGACGGATCGGACCGCACCCGACCCACACTTGGCCCAGCGGTCCGCACAAGGGGCAGACCCGGACACCCAGGCCAGGGGGAAGGACGGACGCGGCGCCGACGTGCCGCGCACACACCGCCATGAAGATCTCTTTCCTTTTGCAGAACGCCTACGGCATCGGCGGCACGATCCGCTCCACGTTCAACGTCGCCGGTGCCCTCGCGGCCCGCCACGACGTGGAGATCGTGTCGATCCACAGAACCGGTGGCACGCCCAAGCTCCCCCTGCACCGCAAGGTCAAGCTGGTCCACCTCATCGACACCCGCGCCGAGACCGGCGCCGACCGGGACAACCCGGCCCTGGAGCAGGACAGCGCGCTGATCCCGCCCGTCGAGGCGAAGGGCGCGCAGTTCAGCGCGCTCACCGACAAGCGCGTCGCCGAGCACCTCGCCCGCACCGACGCCGATGTCGTGATCGCCACCCGCCCCGGCCTGGTGATGTATCTCGCGGAGTTCGGCCAGGACCGCTACCTCAAGATCGGCCAGGAGCACCGGATCTACGGCACGCACGAGCCGAACATCCGCGCCGCCCAGGACCGCGCCATCCCGCTGCTGGACGCGCACACCGCCGTCTCCGAGGCCGACGCGGCCACCCACCGCGAGCACTTCCCGGGCGTGAAGACCAAGCTGATCGCGCTGCCCAACGGCGTCCCGCCGTCCGAGGTCGAGCCCTCCGACAGCACCGTCAAGCTGGTCGTCGCCGCGGGCCGCCTCATCCCCGTCAAGCGCTACGACCTGCTGGTCAAGGCGTGGGCCACCGTCGCCGCCGCCCGCCCCGACTGGAAGCTGCGGATCTACGGCCGCGGCCCCCAGCAGGCCAAGCTGCGCGAGCAGATCGACAAGCTGGGCCTCAACGAGCACGTCCGCCTCATGGGCCCCCACTCCCCCATCGAGACCGAGTGGGCCAAGGGCTCCATCGCCGCCGTGACCTCCCGCGAGGAGTCCTTCGGCATGACGATCGTGGAGGCCATGAACTGCGGCGTGCCCGTCGTCGCCACCGACTGCCCGCACGGCCCCGGCGAGATCATCAGCGACGGCAAGGACGGCCTGCTCGTCACCAACCTCGACAGTGACGCCATCGCCAAGGGCCTGCTCAAACTGATCGAGGACGACGAACTCCGGCACGCCATGGGCAAGGCCGCCCTGGTCTCCGCCGAGCGCTATCAGCCGGACGCCATCGCCCGCCGCTACGAGGACCTCATCGAGAGCCTCGGCGGCGACACCGGCACCACCGCCGCCCCCGTCGGCAGCGCCCCGAGCGAGCCGCGCAAGCCGGCGCCCGTGCCGCTGTCGAAGGTGCTGCGCCGCACCGCCGGCAAGCTCCTCCGCCCGCTGCGCCGCTCCGTGGCCAAGCCCGCCACCCCGGCGGTCAAGGCGGCCATAAAGGAGATCGTCCGCAAGCCGCTGCGCTGCACCGCGTCCTGCCGCGTCGACGCCGACGGCAATCTCGTGGTCCTCGTCGACCGCAAGGGCCTGTCCGGCGAGAAGCTCTCCCTGACGGTCACCCGCCGCAAGGAGGGCAAGCCGATCAGCGTGCCCCTCAAGGCCGCGGCCGACGGCAAGGGCCCCTACACCGCGGTGCTCGACCGCCGCGAACTCCGCCTGGGCGAAGGCCGTTGGGACTTCCACGTCGTACGGGGCGACGACGGCGCCCGCCGCCGGGTCGTCTCGCACCTCGCCGAGGGCCGCGGCCTGGTGGAGCTGGAGCCGCTGACCGGCTCCCCGTTCACCTGGTGGGTGCCCTATCCGACCGTCGACGGCTTCCTCGCGCTGCGCGCCTGGAACCGCGGGCAGCACGCCGAGGCCCGCACGGTCCGGCAGGGCAACAACGCCCTGACGGTCGAAGGCACCCTGCACGGCGCGGAGTTCACCCCCGGCAGCGAACCCGTCCTCGTCGCCACCCCGCGCGTCGAGGCGGCCTCGGCGGTCACGGTTCCCGTGACGGTCGTCAACGGCACGGCCTTCACCTTCAACCTGCCGTACGCCGACCTGCGCCACGCCCGCGCCGGGGACGAGAACACCGTCTGGGACCTGGCCGTGCGCCCGGCCCCCGACGCCGAGCCGATCCGTATCGCCCGGCTCATCGGTGACATCGTCGACCGCAACAAGACCGACATCTATCCGGTGATCGACGGCATCAAGCCGTACTTCACGGTCAACAGCGATCTGGCCGTCAGCTGCCCCGCCCCTGAGGCGGCCTGACGGAACGTCAAACGCCGGACGGGCTGGTTGGGCTGAGTTCAGCCCCGACCAGCCCGTCCGGCGTCTGAGGACGACACGGCGGAGCCGTGCCGCGGACCTCGTGGCGGAACCCGGAACTCAGCAGCAACCCGCACCGGGCAGTGTGCGCTTGTTGCGCGCTTCCCGGTTGCGCGCGGCCAGTTGAGAATCCTCGGGGTAACCCACTTCTTCGAGCGTCAGCCCGTGCGGCCGCACCACATGCACCGCCGAATCGCGCACCCGCGCGGCGAGCACCTTGCCCGGCCAGTCCACCGGCCGGTGCCCGTCACCGACGAACAGCAGCGCACCCACCAGCGAACGCACCATGTTGTGGCAGAAGGCGTCGGCCTTCACCGTCGCGGTGACGACACCAGAGGCGTCCCGCTCCCAACTCAGCTGCTGGAGCGTGCGGATGGTGGTCGCGCCTTCGCGCTTCTTGCAGTACGCGGCGAAGTCGTGCTCCCCGAGCAGCGCGCGCGAGGCGACGTTCATCGCGTCGACGTCCAACGGCCAGTCGTGCCACAGGACATGACCGCGCAGCAGCGGATCGACGCCGCCCACGTGATCGGTCACCCGATAGGCGTACCGCCGCCAGATCGCCGAGAAGCGCGCGTTGAAACCGGCCGGCGCCTCCGCGACCTTCCACACCCGCACATCGTGCGACAGCCGTCCGGCGAGCCGGCGGAGCAGCTTCTCCTCGTGCTCGGCCCACACCTCGGCCGGCAGGTCGACGTGCGCGACCTGGCCACGGGCGTGCACCCCGGAGTCCGTACGGCCGGCGACCGTCAGCTCATAGGTCTCGGACGACCGCGTCACCGTGCGGAGGGCGGACTCGATCTCGCCCTGCACGGTACGCAGGCCCGAGCGCTGCTTGGCCCAGCCGGAGAAGTCCTTGCCGTCGTACGACAGATCCAGCCGCACCCGCACAAAGCCGGGCTCAACTTCGTCACTCACCGCGTTCCTCTTTCAGAAAATGCGGGACGGGCCCGCCCCCGAAGGGAGCGGACCCGTCCACTGCGCGCATCAGATGCGTCAGGCGTCCTTGGACTCCTCGGCCGGAGCCTCGGCAGCAGCCTCGGACTCCTTGACCGCACGCTTGGTGGCGGCCTCGGCCTCGGCGACGGTCGCCTTCTTCGCGATCTCACCCTCGACGAGCTCGATCACGGCCATCGGGGCGTTGTCGCCACGACGGTTGCCGACCTTGGTGATACGGGTGTAGCCACCCGGACGCTCGGCGAAGCGCGGAGCGATCTCGGTGAAGAGCGTGTGGACGATGCTCTTGTCCGTGATCGTCTGAAGAACCTGGCGACGGTTGTGGATGTCGCCCTTCTTCGCCTTGGTGATCAGACGCTCGGCCACGGGGCGCAGGCGACGGGCCTTGGCCTCGGTGGTGGTGATGCGGCCGTGCTCGAAGAGCGACTTGGCGAGGTTCGCCAGCATCAGCTTCTCGTGCGCGGCACCGCCGCCCAGACGGGCACCCTTGGTGGGACGCGGCATGGTGTTTCTCCTAGGTGTCTGCCCCGGCCGTATCAGGTACCGGGGTCAGTATCCGAGCGGGCGGTTGCCCGTCGGAGACCCGCGCCCCGTAAGGGGCGCGGGGAACTGCGCGATCAGCCACGGCCGACCCGCAGCCGAAGACCGATCAGTACTGCTCGGTCTCCACGAAGCCCGCGTCCGCGTCGTCGTCGGCGCCAAAGGCGTCGGCGGCGGCGGTCGGGTCGAATCCGGGCGGGCTGTCCTTGAGGGCCAGGCCCATGCCGGCCAGCTTCGCCTTGACCTCGTCGATCGACTTCGCACCGAAGTTGCGGATGTCGAGCAGGTCGGCCTCGGAGCGGGCGACGAGCTCACCCACGGAGTGGATGCCCTCGCGCTTGAGGCAGTTGTACGACCGAACGGTGAGCTCGAGCTCCTCGATCGGCAGCGCCAGGTCGGCGGCCAGGGCGGCGTCCGTCGGGGACGGGCCCATGTCGATGCCCTCGGCGTCGATGTTGAGCTCGCGGGCCAGACCGAACAGCTCGACCAGGGTCTTGCCGGCGGACGCCATGGCGTCACGCGGGCGCATGGCCTGCTTGGTCTCGACGTCGACGATCAGCTTGTCGAAGTCGGTGCGCTGCTCGACTCGGGTCGCCTCGACCTTGTAGGTGACCTTCAGAACGGGCGAGTAGATGGAGTCGACCGGGATACGGCCGATCTCCTGGCCCACCTGCTTGTTCTGGACGGCGGAGACGTAGCCGCGACCGCGCTCGACGGTCAGCTCCATCTCCAGCTTGCCCTTGGCGTTCAGCGTCGCCAGGACCAGGTCGGGGTTGTGCACCTCGACGCCGGCCGGCGGGGCGATGTCCGCCGCGGTGACCAGGCCGGGACCCTGCTTGCGCAGGTACATCACGACCGGCTCGTCGTGCTCCGAGGAGACGACCAGCTGCTTGATGTTCAGGATGAGGTCGGTGACGTCCTCCTTGACGCCCGGCACGGTGGTGAACTCGTGCAGGACCCCGTCGATCCGGATGGACGTGACCGCCGCACCGGGAATCGAGGAGAGGAGCGTACGACGCAGGGAGTTACCGAGGGTGTAGCCGAAGCCCGGCTCCAGCGGCTCGATCACGAACCGGGAGCGGAACTCGTCGACGACCTCTTCGGTCAGCGAGGGGCGCTGAGCGATCAGCATGCGAAGCATCCTTCAGTCATGGACACCCACTATTTGATGTCCTGAGGTACTACAAGGGTACGGGCGGTACGGCTCCGAAGAGCCGTACCGCCCAGACCCTCAAGGCAACCGCGAAGCGGTCACGCCTCACGCGACAGCGTCAGACGCGGCGGCGCTTCGGCGGACGGCAGCCGTTGTGCGGGGTGGGGGTGACGTCCTGGATCGAGCCGACCTCGAGGCCGGTCGCCTGGAGCGAACGGATGGCGGTCTCGCGACCGGAACCCGGGCCCTTGACGAAGACGTCAACCTTGCGCATGCCGTGCTCCTGCGCGCGACGGGCAGCCGACTCGGCGGCCATCTGCGCGGCGAACGGAGTGGACTTGCGGGAGCCCTTGAAGCCGACGTGGCCGGCGGAGGCCCAGGAGATCACGTTGCCGGACGGGTCCGTGATCGAAACGATGGTGTTGTTGAACGTGCTCTTGATGTGCGCGTGGCCGTGAGCGACGTTCTTCTTTTCCTTGCGACGCACCTTCTTGGCTGCGCCCTGACGTCCCTTGGGGGGCATGTCTTACTCCTGTGGAGTGGAGGTGATCGGTCCTACAGCGAAGACCGCTGGTGAGCGTCCGCTGAGGACTACTTCTTGCCCGGCTTCTTCTTGCCGGCGATCGCGCGACGCGGGCCCTTGCGGGTACGAGCGTTCGTGCTGGTGCGCTGACCGTGGACCGGCAGGCCACGACGGTGACGCAGACCCTGGTAGCAGCCGATCTCGACCTTGCGGCGGATGTCGGCCTGGATCTCGCGACGGAGGTCACCCTCGGTCTTGAGGTTGGCGTCCACGTACTCGCGGATCTTGACCAGGTCCTCTTCGGGAAGGTCACGAACGCGGGTGTTCGGGTTCACACCGGTCGCGGCGAGAGTCGCCTGCGACTGGGTACGGCCGATACCGAAGACGTAGGTGAGTGCAACCTCCACGCGCTTGTCACGCGGGATGTCAACACCGGAAACGCGTGCCATTGAATGGCTCCAGTTGATTCTCGGGGGTCTTCCACAGTGCCGCTCTCGACCGCCGACCGTCCTGGATCAGGAGCGGTGGTACGTTCCGAGTCCCCGGCCCCCGCCGGAGGTGTCGCCAGCCAAGGCTGGACGGGCCCTGCGTATGTACGTATTGCTGTGCGTCGCGCGAAGTAACTGCGAAGTGCAGGTTCTGCGTCAGCCCTGGCGCTGCTTGTGGCGCAGGTTGTCGCAGATGACCATGACCCGGCCGTGGCGGCGGATCACCTTGCACTTGTCGCAGATCTTCTTGACGCTCGGCTTGACCTTCATGGGATGTCAGGTTCTCCGGGTCAGTGCCGTCACCCCGCGAAGGGGCGTCGACAAGATCTACTTGTAGCGGTAGACGATCCGGCCACGCGTCAGGTCGTAGGGAGAGAGCTCCACGACGACCCGGTCATCCGGGAGGATGCGGATGTAGTGCATCCGCATCTTGCCGCTGATGTGCGCGAGGACCTTGTGACCGTTCTGGAGCTCCACCTTGAACATTGCGTTCGGCAGAGACTCGATCACGGTGCCCTCGATCTCGATGGCACCTTGCTTCTTGGCCACGCTTCGCCTTTCGAATCGGCTACCTTGATCAACTCTCGTGATCGAACACCACCTGCGAAAAGCAGGCATGCGGATACACGAGAGCCGACGCGTCAGTCTACGTCAGGGCAACCCGAAAGACTAATCCAGGGGTGACTGCCCAGCCGCAGAGATCCTTATGCCAGCGGGTCCGGCGCCGCCGTGATGCCGTACTCCGCCAGCTTCGCCTTGCCGCCGTCGACCGCCGTCAGCACCAGCGGGCCCTGCTCCGTCAGGGCGACGGAGTGCTCCCAGTGGGAGGACCAGGTCAGGTCGTCCGTGAGGACCGTCCAGTCGTCCTCCAGGACGTGCGTGCGCGCCGTGCCGAGGCTCACCATCGGCTCGATCGCGACACAGAAGCCGGGGACGAGCTTGGGGCCCTTGCCGCGCTTGCGCGAGACGTAGTTCAGCAGGTGCGGGTCCATGTGCATCTCGCTGCCGATGCCGTGCCCGCCGTAGTCCTCGATGATCCCGTACTTCCCGGTGGCCGGGCGGGGCTGGCGGCGGATGTAGCCCTCGATGGCCTTGGAGATGTCCACCAGGCGGTTGCCGTTCTTCACGGCCGCGATGCCGGCCCACATCGACTCCTCGGTCACCCGGGAGAGCTCGACCAGCTCCGGAGCGTGACCGGTGCCCACGAAGGCCGTGAAGGCCGCGTCACCGTGCCAGCCGTCCACGATCGCGCCCGCGTCGATCGAGATGATGTCGCCGTCCTTCAGGACGGTCTTCGTGTCCGGGATGCCGTGGACGACGACCTCGTTCACCGAGGTGCAGATCGTCGCGGGGAAGCCGCCGTAGCCGAGGAAATTCGACTTCGCGCCGTGCTCGGCGAGCACCTTGCGGGCGACCTCGTCCAGGTCCTTGGTCGTCGCACCCGGCACGGCCGCCTCCCGGGTGGCCGCGTGAATGGCGGCGACGACCAGCCCCGCCTCGCGCATCTTCGCGATCTGCTCGGGAGTCTTGATCTCCACCATGGGGTGCTGCCTCTCTCGGTGCCGCGTCACGGATGGTGCCGCAAACTAAAAACTGCTCGGACAACACTACGGCCGCGATGCCGGGTGAGGCATCGCGGCCGTGGGAGGACCGGGGTCCGTCAGGCGTTCGCGCGGTCCAGAGCCGCCATCGCGCGCTCGGTGATCTCGTGGACCGGGCCGAGCGCGGAGATCGTCACCACGAGGCCCTGGGCCTTGTAGTAGTCGATGATCGGCTCGGTCTGCGTGTGGTAGACCTCGAGGCGGTCACGGACCGTGTCCTCGTGGTCGTCGTCACGCTGGTAGAGCTCGCCGCCGCAGGCGTCGCAGACGCCCTCGGTCTTCGGCGCGTTGTAGATCACGTGGAAGACGTGGCTGCTGTCCCGGCGGCAGATCCGGCGGCCGGCGATCCGCTTGACGACCTCGTCCTCCGGGACCTCCAGGTCCAGGACGGCGTCCAGCGCCAGGTTCTCGGCCTTGAGGATCTCGTCCAGGGCCTCGGCCTGGACGAGGTTCCGCGGGAAGCCGTCCAGCAGGAAGCCGCCTTCGGCGTCCGCCTGCTCCATGCGGTCCTTGGCCATCCCGATGGTGACCTCGTCCGGCACGAGCTGACCGGCGCGCATGTACTCCTGCGCCTTCTGCCCGAGCGGCGTGCCCTGACTGATGTTCGCCCGGAACAGGTCACCCGTCGAGATGTGCGGGATCGCGAGATTCTTGGCGAGGTACGCGGCCTGCGTACCCTTGCCGGCGCCGGGCGGCCCGACGAGGACGATTCGCATCAGCGGAGGAACCCTTCGTAGTTGCGCTGCTGAAGCTGGCTCTCGATCTGCTTCACAGTCTCCAGACCGACACCCACGATGATCAGGATGCTGGTTCCCCCGAACGGGAAGTTCTGGTTTGCGTTGAGTGTGACCAGTGCCACGGTGGGCACCAGGGCGATCAGGCCCAGGTAGAGAGAGCCGGGCCACGTGATGCGATTCAGCACGTAGCTCAGGTACTCCGCGGTGGGACGGCCGGCCCGGATGCCCGGAATGAACCCACCATACTTCTTCATGTTGTCGGCAACTTCTTCGGGGTTGAAGGAGATGGCGACGTAGAAGAAGGCGAAGAAGACGATCAGCAGGAAGTACGTGACCATGTAGACGGGGTGGTCACCCTTGACGAGGTTGGAGTTGACCCACGTCGCCCAGCCCGCCTTGGAGCCGGTGAACTGCACCAGCAGCGCCGGGATGTACAGCAGCGACGAGGCGAAGATGACCGGGATCACGCCGGCCTGGTTCACCTTGAGCGGGATGTAGGTCGACGTGCCGCCGTAGGACCGGCGGCCGATCATGCGCTTCGCGTACTGCACGGGGATGCGGCGCTGGGCCTGCTCGACGAAGACGACCAGCGCGACCATGGCCAGGCCGCAGATGATGACGAGCCCGAACTCCAGCCAGCCGCCCATCAGCTTGCCCTGGAGCTTGATGCCCCACAGGCCGCTCGGGAAGCCCGCCGCGATGGACGTGAACATCAGGATGGACATGCCGTTGCCGATGCCGCGGTCGGTGATCAGCTCACCGAGCCACATGATCAGGCAGGTGCCCGCGGTCATGGTGATGACCATGGTGGCGGTGGCGAAGATGGACTTGTCCGGAACGATCTGGTTGCCGACCGCACAGCCGCTGAACAGCGCGCCGTTGCTCGCGGTGGCCACCAGGCCGGTGCCCTGCAGGATGGCGAGCGCGACGGTCAGATAGCGCGTGTACTGCGTGATCTTGGCCTGCCCGGACTGCCCCTCCTTCTTGAGGGCCTCCAGCCGGGGAATGACCACGGTGAGCAGCTGCAGGATGATGCTTGCCGTGATGTACGGCATGATCCCGAGCGCGAAGATCGTGATGTGCAACAGCGCGCCACCGCTGAACATGTTCACGAGGCCGAAGAGGCCCTGGCCGCTCTTGGCCTGGTCCATACACGTCTGGACGTTGGAGTAGCTGACGCCCGGGACCGGTACATGCGCACCGAGCCTGAAGAGCACCATGATGCCCAGCGTGAACAGCAGCTTCTTGCGCAGGTCGGGCGTCTTGAACGCCCGGGCGAACGCGGTGAGCACGGTGCCTCCTGCGCCTCTCACGCGGGACGCGAGAGGTGACGGTCTTGAGGATCGACGAATACATATCAGTCAAAATCCGCACGGACAGGGGCCGCGCGGAGGTTAACAGTGCACGCCACCTTACCGGCGACCGTGCCCCCCTTGGAACGACCAACCGGGGATGCCCCTTTTGGGACATCCCCGGTTGTCAGATCAACGAGTTCAGACGAGCTCGGTGACGGTGCCGCCGGCGGCGGCAATCTTCTCCTTGGCGGAGCCGGAGACGGCGTCGACCGTCACCTGCAGCGCCACGGAGATCTCGCCCTGGCCCAGGACCTTGACGAGCTGGTTCTTGCGAACCGCACCCTTGGCGACCAGATCGGCCACCGTGACCTCGCCACCCTGCGGGTAGAGCGCGGCCAGCTTGTCCAGGTTCACGACCTGGAACTCGGTGCGGAACGGGTTCTTGAAGCCCTTGAGCTTCGGGAGACGCATGTGGAGGGGCATCTGCCCACCCTCGAAGCGCTCCGGAACCTGGTAACGGGCCTTGGTGCCCTTGGTACCACGACCTGCGGTCTTACCCTTGGACGCCTCACCACGACCCACACGGGTCTTGGCGGTCTTGGCGCCCGGGGCGGGCCGGAGGTTGTGGACCTTCAGCGGGTTCTGCTCCGCCATGTCAGTCGACCTCCTCAACCGTCACGAGGTGGCGGACGGTCTGCACCATGCCGCGGATCTCGGGACGGTCCTCCTTGACGACCACGTCGTTCATACGCTTGAGACCAAGCGAACGAAGGGTGTCGCGGTGGTTCTGCTTGCTACCGATGTAGGACTTGACCTGCGTGACCTTGAGGCGAGCCATTACGCACCCGCCCCTGCACGCGCCCGCAGCAGTGCGGCGGGGGCGACGTCCTCCAGCGGCAGGCCACGACGGGCCGCGATCTCCTCGGGGCGCTGAAGGCCCTGAAGCGCGGTCACCGTGGCGTGCACGATGTTGATCGGGTTCGAAGAACCGAGCGACTTCGACAGGATGTCGTGGACGCCGGCGCACTCGAGCACCGCGCGCACCGGGCCACCGGCGATAACACCGGTACCGGGGGACGCGGGCTTGAGCAGGACGACACCGGCCGCCTTCTCGCCCTGGATCGGGTGCGGGATGGTGCCCTGGATGCGGGGGACCTTGAAGAAGTTCTTCTTGGCCTCTTCCACGCCCTTGGCGATGGCCGCGGGAACTTCCTTGGCCTTGCCGTATCCGACACCTACGGTGCCGTCACCGTCGCCCACCACGACCAGCGCGGTGAAGCTGAAGCGGCGACCACCCTTGACAACCTTGGCGACGCGGTTGATCGCGACAACGCGCTCAACGTACGCGGTCTTCTCGGCGGCAGCGCCACCGTCGCGACCCTTCCGGTCCCGCCGCTCGCCGCCACCGGCACCGCTTCCGCGGCGCTGGGGTCCAGCCATTGGATTTACCTCTCTCTGTTACGTCCGCTAGCTCCGGAACCGGGGCTTAGAACTTCAGCCCGGCTTCGCGGGCGGCGTCAGCCAGAGCGGCAATGCGCCCGGCGTACCTGTTGCCACCACGGTCGAACACGACGGTCTCGACGCCGGCAGCCTTCGCACGCTCGGCGACCAGGGCACCGACCTGCTTGGCCTGCGCGGACTTGTCGCCCTCGCCACCACGGATCGACGCGTCCAGGGTCGACGCCGACGCCAGGGTGTGACCCTTGATGTCGTCGATGACCTGAGCGGTGATACCGCGGTTCGAGCGGGTCACGACGAGGCGCGGACGCTCCGCCGTACCCGACACGTTCTTGCGAATGCGGACATGGCGGCGGGCCTTGGCGGCACGCTTGTAAGCGTCGCCCTTGGCGATCTTCACACCGTATGCCATGGCTTACTTACCAGCCTTTCCGACCTTGCGGCGGATGACCTCGCCGGCGTACTTGACGCCCTTGGCCTTGTACGGGTCGGGCTTCCGCAGCTTGCGGATGTTCGCCGCGACCTCGCCGACCTTCTGCTTGTCGATGCCCTCGACGCTGAGCTTGGTCGGGGACTCCACCTTGAAGGTGATGCCCTCGGGCGCCTCGATCAGGATCGGGTGGCTGTAGCCCAGGGCGAACTCCAGGTTGGAGCCCTTCGCCTGGACGCGGTAACCGACACCGCTGATCTCAAGAGCCTTGCTGTAGCCCGCGGTCACGCCGGTGATCATGTTCGCCACCAGCGTGCGGGACAGGCCGTGCAGGGCCTTGTTCTGACGCTCGTCGTTGGGACGCGAGACGACAAGAGTGCCGTCCTCGGCCTTAGCGATCTCGATGGGCGCGGCAACGGCGTGCGTGAGGGAACCCTTGGGGCCCTTCACGTGCACCGTACGGCCATCGATGGTGACGTCCACACCAGCGGGAACCTGGATGGGCAGCCGTCCAATACGCGACATTGGCTATTCCTCCGTTCCCGATTACCAGACGTAGGCGAGGACTTCCCCACCCACGCCCTTCTTGCTGGCCTGCTGGCCGGTCAGGAGACCGTGGGACGTGGAGATGATCGCCACGCCCAGGCCGCCGAGGACCTTCGGCAGGTTGGTGGACTTTGCGTAGACCCGCAGACCCGGCTTCGAGATGCGCTTGATGCCGGCGATCGAGCGCTCGCGGTTCGGGCCGAACTTCAGCTCGAGGGTCAGGGACTTGCCGACCTCGGCGTCCTCGACCTTCCAGCCGGTGATGTAGCCCTCCTGCTGGAGGATCTCCGCGATGTGCGACTTGATCTTGCTGTGCGGCATCGACACGGTGTCGTGGTATGCCGAGTTAGCGTTTCGCAGACGGGTCAGCATGTCTGCGATCGGATCGGTCATGGTCATGTTTGGCCTTCGGCCTCTCTCGCCGGGGTTTCCTATCTGCGCCATCCCTCTCCCCGAGCAGAGTCGGGACGGGTGCGGCGCGGGGACCTACGGCGTAGTAAGCGACTTTAAGTGGGCGTACGCCCACGGGCGGTCTCGGGCGGCAGGCGCCCAACCCTTCCACTCTACGGGAGTGTGGGGCGGGCGCCCGCCGACCAGATGCTTACCGAGAGTCCTGGTCAACCCAAGTGGGTTGTTACCAGGAGCTCTTGGTCACGCCCGGCAGCTCGCCACGGTGAGCCATCTCACGAAGGCACACGCGGCACAGGCCGAACTTGCGGTACACGGAGTGCGGACGGCCACAGCGCTGGCAGCGCGTGTAGGCGCGCACACCGAACTTCGGCTTGCGGGCAGCCTTGGCAATAAGAGACTTCTTCGCCATCTCGCTTACGCCTCCTTGAAGGGGAAGCCGAGGTGACGAAGGAGGGCGCGACCCTCGTCGTCGTTGGTCGCCGTGGTGACCACGGTGATGTCCATACCCCGGACGCGGTCGATCTTGTCCTGGTCGATCTCGTGGAACATGACCTGCTCCGTGAGACCGAAGGTGTAGTTGCCCCGACCGTCGAACTGCTTCGGGGACAGACCACGGAAGTCGCGGATGCGCGGCAGCGCGAGCGACAGCGTACGGTCCAGGAACTCCCACATGCGGTCACCGCGGAGGGTGACGTGGCAGCCGATCGGCTGCCCCTCGCGCAGCTTGAACTGCGCGATCGACTTGCGGGCCTTGGTCACGGCCGGCTTCTGGCCCGTGATCGTGGTGAGGTCGCGGATGGCGCCCTCGATCAGCTTGGAGTCGCGGGCGGCGTCGCCCACACCCATGTTGACCACGATCTTGGTCAGGCCGGGGACCTGCATGACGTTCTCGTAGGAGAACTCCTCGCGGAGCTTCCCGGCGATCTCGTCACGGTAGCGCTGCTTGAGACGCGGTGCGTTGGTGGTGGCAGTCATCAGATGTCCTCACCGGTGCGCTTGGCAACGCGGATCTTGTTGCCCTCGTCGTCGAAGCGGTAACCGACACGAGTGACGACCTTCTTGCCGTCCTTCTCCACGATCAGCTGAACGTTGCTGACGTGGATGGGGGCCTCGGTCGTCACGATGCCGCCGGTCTTGGAACCACGAGCGGTCTGGCCGGCCTTGGTGTGCTTCTTGACCCGGTTGACACCCTCGACAAGAACACGGTCCTCAGCGGGCATGGCCTGAATGACCTTGCCCTGCTTGCCCTTGTCCTTGCCGGTGATGACCTGAACCAGGTCGCCCTTCTTGATCTTCATCGGTTACAGCACCTCCGGCGCGAGCGAGACGATCTTCATGAACTTCTTCTCGCGCAGCTCTCGGCCCACGGGGCCGAAGATACGGGTGCCGCGGGGGTCACCGTCGTTCTTGAGGATGACGGCCGCGTTCTCGTCGAAGCGGATGTACGAGCCGTCGGGACGGCGGCGCTCCTTGACGGTGCGAACGATGACCGCCTTGACGACGTCACCCTTCTTCACGTTGCCACCGGGGATCGCGTCCTTGACGGTGGCGACGATGACGTCACCGATGCCCGCGTAGCGGCGACCCGAACCACCGAGAACACGGATGCAAAGGATCTCCTTGGCACCAGTGTTGTCGGCGACCCGAAGTCGCGACTCCTGCTGGATCACGTCTATCTCCTGATCGTCTGCCGGTTCCCGGCGGGGGTCTCAAGGAATTGAGACCCCACGCCGAGCCTGGCGGAACTTATCCGAGGGGAAACCCCGCTCGGACGGTAATTGCGGAATTCCCTTGCGGGAAATTCCCTACTTGGCCTTCTCGAGGATCTCGACGATGCGCCAGCGCTTGCTCGCCGACAGCGGACGCGTCTCCATGATGAGGACGCGGTCGCCGACGCCGGCAGCGTTCTGCTCGTCGTGCGCCTTGAGCTTGTTCGTACGGCGGATGACCTTGCCGTACAGCGCGTGCTTGACGCGGTCCTCGACAGCGACGACGACGGTCTTGTCCATCTTGTCGCTGACGACGAGACCCTCACGGGTCTTGCGGAAGCCGCGCTCGTTCGTCTCAGTCACATTCTTCTCGCTCATCAGGCGCTCTCCACCGTCTCGATGCCCAGCTCGCGCTCGCGCATCAGGGTGTAGATCCGGGCGATGTCCTTACGGACGGACTTGAGCCGACCGTGGTTCTCGAGCTGCCCGGTCGCCGCCTGGAAGCGGAGGTTGAACAGCTCTTCCTTGGCCTCACGGAGCTTCGCGACGAGGTCCTCGTCGTTCAGCTCACGCAGCTCGGTCGCCTTGATACCAGCGGCCATCACGACTCACCTGCCTCGCGCCGAACAATGCGGCACTTCATCGGAAGCTTGTGGGCGGCGCGGGTGAGCGCCTCACGAGCAACCTTCTCGTTCGGGAAAGACAGCTCGAACATCACCCGACCGGGCTTGACGTTCGCGATCCACCACTCCGGAGAACCCTTACCGGAACCCATGCGGGTTTCGGCCGGCTTCTTCGTCAGCGGGCGGTCGGGGTAGATGTTGATCCACACCTTGCCGCCACGCTTGATGTGACGGGTCATGGCGATACGAGCGGACTCGATCTGCCGGTTCGTCACATAGGCCGGGGTCAGGGCCTGGATGCCGTACTCACCGAAAGCGAGCTCGGTGCCACCCTTGGCCATGCCCGAGCGCTTCGGGTGGTGCTGCTTGCGGTGCTTGACCCTGCGAGGGATCAGCATGTCGGTCAGGCCTCCGTTCCGGTGGACTCAGCCGGAGCAGCGGCAGCGGCCTCGGCCTTGGGGGCCTCGGCAGCGGCGTTCTGCTGCGGCTTGCGGCCGCGGCCGCCACGCTCGCCACCACGGCCACCGCGGGCCGGGCGGTCCTGGGCGCCGCCACGGGACGGGCGGTTGCCCGCACGCGCCGCGGCGTTCTCGGCGCGGACCTCGGCGATGTTCTTGACGTCGCCCTTGTAGATCCAGACCTTCACGCCGATGCGGCCGAAGGTGGTCTTGGCCTCGAAGAAGCCGTAGTCGACGTTCGCGCGGAGCGTGTGCAGGGGCACACGGCCCTCGCGGTAGAACTCCGAGCGGGACATCTCGGCGCCGCCGAGACGGCCACCACACTGGATCTTGATGCCCTTGGCGCCGGCCTTCATCGTCGACTGCATGCTCTTACGCATGGCGCGACGGAAGGAGACGCGGGAGGACAGCTGCTCGGCGACGGCCTGGGCCACCAGCTGAGCGTCCACCTCGGGGTTCTTGACCTCGAGGATGTTCAGCTGGACCTGCTTGCCGGTCAGCTTCTCCAGCTCGCCGCGGATGCGGTCGGCCTCGGCGCCGCGGCGGCCGATGACGATGCCCGGACGAGCGGTGTGGATGTCGACGCGGACGCGGTCGCGGGTGCGCTCGATCTCAACCTTCGAGATACCGGCGCGCTCCATGCCCTTCGTCATCATGCGACGAATGGCAACGTCTTCCTTGACGTAGTCCTTGTACAGCTTGTCGGCGTACCAGCGGGACTTGAAGTCCGTGGTGATGCCGAGGCGGAACCCGTGCGGGTTAACCTTCTGGCCCATTACCGGGTTCCTTCCTTGCTGCTGACGACCACGGTGATGTGGCTGGTCCGCTTGCGGATCCGGTAGGCACGGCCCTGGGCACGCGGACGGAACCGCTTCAGGGTCGGGCCCTCGTCGACGTACGCCTCGCTGATGACCAGCGAAGAGGCGTCGGTGTGGTCGTAGTTGTGTGCAGCGTTGGCAATGGCGCTGTCCAGCACCTTGCCAACCGGCACGCTCGCGGCCTGCGGGGCGAAACGCAGGACCGCCTGAGCCTCCGTGGCATCCATGCCACGGATGAGGTCCACCACGCGGCGGGCCTTCATGGGCGTGACGCGGATGTACCGCGCCTGGGCCCTGGCTTCCATGGTTGTCCCTTCGGTGTCAGTCATAGTCGTTCACACCCCGCCTTAGCGGCGCTTCGACTTGCGGTCGTCCTTGACGTGGCCGCGGAAGGTGCGGGTCGGCGAGAACTCGCCGAGCTTGTGGCCGACCATCGACTCGGTGACGAACACCGGGACGTGCGTCTTGCCGTTGTGCACCGCGAGCGTGTGGCCCAGCATGGCCGGCACGATCATGGAGCGACGGGACCAGGTCTTGATGACGTTCTTGGTACCGGCTTCGTTCTGAGCGTCCACCTTCTTGATGAGGTGGGCGTCGACGAAGGGTCCCTTCTTGAGACTACGCGGCATCTAAACCCGCTCCTAGCGCTTCTTGTTCGTCTTGCGGCGGCGGACGATGTACTTGTTGCTCGCCTTCTTGGGAGAACGAGTACGACCCTCCTTCTGACCCCACGGGGAGACCGGGTGGCGACCACCGGAGGTCTTGCCCTCACCACCACCGTGCGGGTGGTCGACCGGGTTCATCGCCACACCACGCACGGTCGGGCGAACGCCCTTCCAGCGCATACGGCCGGCCTTGCCCCAGTTGATGTTCGACTGCTCGGCGTTGCCGACCTCGCCGACAGTGGCGCGGCAGCGGACGTCGACCAGGCGGACCTCGCCGGACGGCATGCGCAGGTGGGCGTACTGGCCCTCCTTCGCCAGCAGCTGCACGGACGAACCGGCAGAGCGGGCGAACTTGGCGCCGCCACCGGGGCGGAGCTCGATCGCGTGGATCGTGGTACCGACCGGGATGCTGCGCAGCGGAAGGTTGTTGCCCGGCTTGATGTCGGCCTTGGGGCCGTTCTCGATCCGGTCACCCTGCTGGAGCTTCGCGGGGGCGATGATGTAGCGCTTCTCGCCGTCTGCGTAGTGCAGCAGCGCGATGCGCGCGGTGCGGTTCGGGTCGTACTCGATGTGAGCGACCTTGGCCGGCACGCCGTCCTTGTCGTGACGACGGAAGTCGATCACGCGGTAGGCGCGCTTGTGGCCACCACCCTGGTGGCGAACGGTCACACGACCGGCGTTGTTACGGCCGCCCTTGCTGTGCAGGGGGCGGACCAGCGACTTCTCCGGCGTGGACCGCGTGATCTCGACAAAGTCGGCGACGCTGGAGCCACGACGGCCCGGGGTCGTCGGCTTGTACTTGCGGATACCCATTTCTCAGTCCTCGTCCGATTCCGGACGACTCGGACTCCGTTAGGAGACCGGGCCGCCGAAGATGTCGATACGGTCGCCCTCGGCGAGGGTCACGATGGCGCGCTTGGTGTTGGCGCGCTTGCCGAAACCGGTCTTGGTGCGCTTGCGCTTACCCTGACGGTTGATCGTGTTGACCCCGGTGACCTTGACCGAGAAGACCGCCTCGACGGCCTGCTTGATCTGGGTCTTGTTCGCGCGCGGGTCGACGATGAACGTGTACTTGTTCTCGTCGAGAAGCGCGTAGCTCTTCTCCGAGACCACCGGCTTGACCAGGATGTCACGGGGGTCCGTGTAGGTCTTGCTGGTGACCACGGCGACAGTCGCCTCGCTCATCAGGCGTCGCTCCCTTCGAGCTCGCCGGCCGTCTTCGCGGCCACGAAGGACTCGAAGGCGGCCTTGGTGAAGACCACGTCGTCCGAGACGAGCACGTCGTACGTGTTCAGCTGACCCGGCTCCAGGATGTGGACCTGGGGCAGGTTGCGGGCGGACAGCCACGCGGCCTCGTCGGCGCGGTCGACGACCAGGAGCAGGTTCTTGCGCTCCGAGATCTTGCCGAACAGCGTCTTGGCGGCCTTGGTGGAAGCGGCACCCTCGACCACGCCGGAGACGACGTGGATGCGGGAGTGGCGCGCCCGGTCGGTGAGGGCACCGCGCAGGGCGGCGGCCTTCATCTTCTTCGGGGTCCGCTGCGAGTAGTCACG
Source organism: Streptomyces sp. NPDC020379 (assembly GCF_044387105.1). NCBI lineage: Bacteria > Bacillati > Actinomycetota > Actinomycetes > Kitasatosporales > Streptomycetaceae > Streptomyces > Streptomyces sp. NPDC020379. Next base: position 107,765 of record NZ_JBIRVR010000006.1, on the reverse strand, counting down.
CGGCACGGGACCGTGCACGACGCCACCACCGGCGAACTGCGGCGCGCGGGTCGAACCCTGACGGGCGCGACCGGTGCCCTTCTGGCGGTACGGCTTCTTGCCGCCGCCTCGGACCTCACCGCGGGTCTTGGTCTTGTGCGTGCCCTGACGGGCAGCGGCCAGCTGCGCGACGACGACCTGGTGGATCAGCGGAATGCTGACCTTCGCGTCGAAGATCTCCGTGGGGAGCTCGACGGTCCCGGCCTTGTCGCCTGCCGGCGAAAGGATGTCAATGGTGCTCATCGTTACCTCAGGCCCCCTTGGCCGCGGTACGGACCAGGACGAGGCCGCCGTTCGGACCAGGAACCGCGCCCTTGATCAGGAGCAGGCCCTTCTCCGCGTCAACGGCGTGGACGGTCAGGTTCTGGGTGGTGACCCGCTCGTTGCCCATGCGGCCCGCCATGCGGAGGCCCTTGAACACGCGGCCCGGGGTGGCGCAGCCACCGATGGAACCGGGGGAGCGGTGCTTGCGCTGGGTGCCGTGACCGGCGCCGAGGCCCTTGAAGTTGTGACGCTTCATGACACCGGCGAAGCCCTTGCCCTTGCTCTTGCCGGTGACGTCGACCTTGACGCCCGACTCGAACACGGCAGCGGTGATCTCCTGGCCGAGCGTGTACTCGCTGGCGTCAGCGGTACGCAGCTCCACCAGGTGGCGGCGCGGGGTGACGTCGGCCTTGGCGAAGTGACCCTTGAGGGGCTTGTTCACCTTGCGCGGGTCGATCTCGCCGAAGGCGATCTGGACCGACTCGTAGCCGTCGCTGTCGTTGGTGCGGACCTGGGTGACGACACAGGGCCCGGCCTTGACGACGGTCACCGGGACGACCCGGTTGTTCTCGTCCCAGACCTGGGTCATGCCGAGCTTCTCGCCCAGGACGCCCTTAATGTTCTTAGCCATCTCGCGCGTCACCTCAGAGCTTGATCTCGATGTCGACGCCCGCCGGCAGGTCGAGGCGCATGAGCGAGTCGACCGTCTTCGGCGTGGGGTCGAGGATGTCGATGAGGCGCTTGTGCGTGCGCATCTCGAAGTGCTCGCGCGAGTCCTTGTACTTGTGCGGCGACTTGATGACGCAGTACACGTTCTTCTCAGTGGGCAGCGGCACCGGGCCTGCGACCGACGCACCAGTGCGGGTCACCGTCTCGACGATCTTCTTCGCCGAGGAGTCGATGACCTCGTGGTCGTAGGCCTTGAGCCGGATGCGGATCTTCTGTCCCGCCATGGCTACTTCGTAGTCCTGTCTCTCGTAACGCTCTGGGACTCGGTGTGCTGCGCCTCTTGCGAAGCGCCGCCCCTCCTCCGACCCACGCGGTCGGGCGTGTCGCCCCCCTTCCGGAAACTTTCCCAAAGGAAAATCCCTTACGAAGGGGGATGTGGGGGAAGGACACCCACCGAGTGCCTGGCCGGGGCCGCGCTAACGCTTCCCGGAAGATTCCCGTACTTCCACCCCTGAAAAGAGGTGACGAGTACTGCGGGACTCGCTTCCAGTCCTCCCGGCGGGAGGCGCGCAAACATCAGCTCACAACCGAGCAACCTGAACAGTGTGCCATACGCCCCCGAAGGGGCGCCAATCGCAGCCGAAGAAGGTACCCCGACCGGCTCAGTTGTCAAACCACCTCGCCGACATACGGGACACTATGGTCGCGTAGGCCCAGGCCGCCCACCAGCGGTCGGCCGGCCCGACCGTCGCGCCGGCCCCCTGGGCCACCTTGGCCTTACCCGCCTTTGCCGTGGTTTGCCGTGGTCTTGAGCAACCCGCGCGATCCCCATCACGTCCCCTAACACGCTGGGGCAGCCGGGGACTGCGTGCTGCACAACGAGACGGAGTCGCTTAGTTGAACACCTCACAGCGCATGGTGATATCCCGCCGGACCGCGCTCGCCGGCCTGGCCGCCACCTCCCTGGCGGTCGCGGCGGGGTGCAGCGGCGGCGGGAGCGCCAAGAAGCCCAAGGCGTCCGCGAGCCCGATCAGGGCGGTGGATCCCCATGCCACGCAGTCGTTCAACGGTGTGAAGAACCCCCTGCTGCTCCAGATCATGGCGCACCCCGACGACGACCTGTTCTTCATGAACCCCGACGCCCTGCACATCGTGGAGTCCGGGGTGCCCGTCGTCTCCGTCTATGTGACGGCCGGCGAGGCCGTGGGCCAGAACTGGATCGAGGGCATGCCCAAGGGCAAGCCCGACAAGGCCGCCTACTCCTCGGCCCGCCACCAGGGCCTCCGCCAGGCGTACGCCGAGATGCTGGGCGTGGACAAGTTCACGGGCTGGAAGAAGTCCGTCCTGGACCTGGGCAACGGCGTCAGGGCGGAGACGAACGAGCTGTCCAACGGCAACCGCCGCGCCCAGCTGATCTTCCTCAACATCGCCATGCTCTCCGCCCACGAGATGCGCCTGCCGCTGCTGTGGGAGCGCCCGTCCGCCGAGATGCAGAGCATGGTCGCCACGGGCTCGCCGTGCACCACGGTGAGCAAATACACCCACGGCACGCTGGTGGACACGCTGGCCACGATCATGGACCGCTTCAAGCCGTCCGTGATCCACACGATGGACCCGGACCCCGACTACCAGGTCCACGACGCCACGCACCCCAAGGACAACGACTACGGCGCCTGCTCGGACCACCGCGACCACACGCCGACCGCGCTCTTCACATGGAAGGCGATGTCACAGTGGGTCGCCGACGCCACGAAGCGTGACGGGCACACCCCGCGCTTCGTGACCACGGCCTTCCGCGGCTACTACAACCAGCGCTGGCCGCACAATCTGCCCCCCGAGGTCGTGGAGCAGAAGCACCGCCTGGTGGAGGCGTACGGCGGCGATCCCAAGTGGGAGTGCGGCAACCCCGCGGGCTGCGGCGACTACGGCCAGGGCGGCGACCGCCCGATGAAGAACCGCAAGGGCTGGATCCGCTCCACGCACTACCGCTACGAGGGCGCCACGACGGCCCCGGACACCGACAAGTCGGGCCGGCTGGTGGCCTACGGCGTGCTCGGCTTGCAGGCGGTGCGCTGGCAGGAGACCTCCGCGGGCAGCGGCCGCTGGGGCGACCCGCAGAACCTCGGCGGCGGCCCCCTCGCCCCCGCCCTGGCCTCCGTCAAGGACAGCGCCGGGCGGCGGCTGCTGTTCGGCCTGCGGTTCTCGGCCCTGGCGGGCCAGGGGCGGCCGGACACCCGCGAGATCGTCGTGGCGGAGCAGGGCTCCCCCGACGGCGCGTTCAAGGACTGGAAGCCGCTCGGCAACCCCGAGCACAAGGCCGACCGCGGCCGCCGCCTCGGCATGCCCGCCGCGATCGCCACCCCGGACGGCCGGGTGCACCTCTTCGTCCGCAACGCCGGCAAGGGCGTCTCCAGCCGCGTCCGCGAGGCCGACGGCACATGGGGCAAGTGGCAGAGCCTGCACGGCCAGGAGATCCAGGACGGCCTGACGGTCACCCTGGACCAGGACAAGCGGGTGCACGTCTTCGGCACGGGCCGGGACACCGTGCACCACTGGAGCCAGGACGCGCCGGACAAGCCGGTCCGCGCGATGCCCCTCAAGGGCCTCCCCCAGCCCGGCGGGCTCCCCGGCGCCACGCTGGACCCGGACGGGCGGCTCGCGGTCGTCTACCGCACCCCGGAGGCCGTCCAGCCGTCCGTCTACCGCTTCAAGCCGGGCTCCGACGACGTCGCCACCACCGAGCTCAAGGAGTTCTCGGGATACGGCCCGCTCGACGCCCACACCCTGGCCGTACGCGGCGGCGACACCGTGACGGTCCTCGGCCGGGCCGTCGACGGAAAGCTCCAGGTGGTGGACGCCGGCTCCGGCGACGCCTCGCCGCGCACCGCGCCCGACCAGGTCGCCGTGGGCACCGCGGCGGTGCTCTCGGACGCCGGCCACCAGCTGTGCGTGGTGGCCATGGGCACGGACGCGAGCCCCTGGGTCTGGCGCCCCGGGAACAGCTGACGGTAGCGCCGCCCACCGCCCCCGGAATTCACCCTCCGGGGGCGCCGCCTTTCCCCAGTACGAGCGATTCCACGCCATGACGTAGATCGCTGCCGGGCGCGGGCGGCCTTGCTACGTTGCGACGATGCCGTCGACGACTCCCGGATCACCCGCAAGCGGACGGCTCCTCGCCGTCAGCGACCTGCACATCGGCATGGCCGACAACGTACCGGTCATGGAGTCCCTGCGGCCCGGCACGGACGACGACTGGCTGATCGTGGCCGGGGACGTCGCCGAGGAGGCCGCCGACGTCGAGCGGGCCCTGACGCTGCTCGCCGCCCGCTTCGCCAAGGTGATCTGGGCGCCGGGCAACCACGAGCTGTGGACTCCCCCGGGCGACCCGGTGGCCCTGCGCGGCCAGGCGCGCTACGAGCACCTCGTCGGGCTCTGCCGCCGCCTCGGCGTGGTGACGCCCGAGGACCCGTATCCGGTGTGGGAGGGCGCGGGCGGGCCGGTGGCCGTCGCCCCGCTGTTCACGCTCTACGACTACAGCTTCCGCACCCCCACCGCCGCCTCCAAGCGGGAATCCCTGGAACAGGCGCACGCGGCGGGCGTGGTGTGCACGGACGAGTACCTCCTGCACCCGGAGCCCTATCCGGCGGCCGACGACTGGTGCCGCGCCCGGGTGGCCGCCACCGAGGCCCGGCTGGCCGCGCACGACCCGTCGGTGCCGCTGGTCCTGGTCAGCCACTGGCCGTTGGTGCGCGAGCCCACGGACGTCCTGACGTACCCCGAGTTCGCGCAGTGGTGCGGCACCGTGCTGACCCGCGACTGGCACCGGCGCTTCCCCACCGCGGCCGTCGTCTACGGCCATCTGCACATCCCCCGCACCACCTGGTACGACGGCGTCCGCTTCGAGGAGGTCTCGATCGGCTACCCGCGCGAGTGGCGCCGCTGCGGCCACCCCCGGGGCCTGCTGCGGCAGATCCTGCCGTACGACAAGGCGTGAGCACCCGGCCGCAGACAGACGAAAGGGCCCGCACATCCGAAGATGTGCGGGCCCTTCCCGACCGTCTAGGTCAGACCTTCAAGCAAGAGAACTTACTTGTTGATCTTGGTGACCTGGCCGGCGCCGACGGTGCGGCCGCCCTCACGGATGGTGAAGCGCAGGCCCTCCTCCATGGCGACGGGCTGGATCAGGGAGACGGACATCTCGGCGTTGTCGCCGGGCATGACCATCTCCGTGCCCTCCTTGAGGGTCACAACACCGGTCACGTCAGTCGTACGGAAGTAGAACTGCGGACGGTAGTTGTTGAAGAACGGGGTGTGACGGCCACCCTCGTCCTTCGACAGGATGTACGCCGTGGCCTCGAACTCGGTGTGCGGCGTGACCGAACCCGGCTTGATGATGCACTGGCCGCGCTCGACGTCCTCGCGCTTGATGCCACGGAGGAGCAGACCGACGTTCTCACCGGCCTGGCCCTCGTCGAGCAGCTTGCGGAACATCTCGATGCCGGTGACCGTGGTGGTGGTCTTCTCGGTCTTGATGCCGATGATGTCGACGGTCTCGTTGACCTTCAGGACACCACGCTCGATACGACCAGTGACGACGGTGCCACGACCGGTGATCGTGAAGACGTCCTCGATCGGCATCAGGAACGGCTTGTCGACGTCACGCTCGGGCTGCGGGATGTTCTCGTCGACGGCCTTCATCAGGCCGAGGAGCTTCTCGCCCCACTCCTTGTCGCCCTCGAGCGCCTTGAGCGCCGAGACCTGGACGACCGGAGCGTCGTCGCCGTTGAACTCGTACTCGTTGAGGAGCTCACGGACCTCGAGCTCGACGAGCTCCAGGATCTCCTCGTCGTCCACCATGTCGGCCTTGTTCAGGGCGACGACGATGTACGGAACGCCGGACTGGCGGGCCAGGAGCACGTGCTCCTTGGTCTGCGGCATCGGACCGTCGGTCGCGGCGACCACGAGGATCGCGCCGTCCATCTGGGCGGCACCGGTGATCATGTTCTTGATGTAGTCCGCGTGACCGGGGCAGTCGACGTGGGCGTAGTGACGCGACTCGGTCTGGTACTCAACGTGAGCGATCGAGATCGTGATACCGCGCTGACGCTCTTCGGGCGCCTTGTCGATCTCGTCGAACGGCGTGAAGGGGTTCAGCTCGGGGTACGCGTCGTGCAGCACCTTGGTGATCGCCGCGGTAAGAGTGGTCTTACCGTGGTCGACGTGACCGATGGTGCCGATGTTGACGTGCGGCTTAGTCCGCTCGAACTTCGCCTTCGCCACTGGGTCCTCCTACGGAGTGGTTCTGTACGCCTTACTCATCGGCGCCAGGTGATCTTTGCTGGGGTGCCGTCCGCCGGGGCATCCGCCACGCATCGAAAGGAACACGTTCCTCACGGTACGCGGTGGAATACCCCGACAGTCGGTGTAAAGCCTAAAGCGTGAGCTTTGCGTGCGGAGACGCGGTTACTCGCCCTTGGCCTTCGCGATGATCTCCTCGGCGACGTTCCGCGGAACCTCGGCGTAGGAGTCGAACTGCATCGAGTAGCTTGCGCGACCCGAAGTCTTGCTGCGGAGGTCTCCGACGTAGCCGAACATCTCCGACAGCGGAACCAGGCCCTTGACGAGCTTGGCGCCGTGACGGTCCTCCATGGCCTGGATCTGGCCACGGCGGGAGTTGATGTCACCGATCACATCGCCCATGTAGTCCTCGGGGGTGGTGACCTCGACGGACATCATCGGCTCGAGCAGAGCCGGGGACGCCTTGCGAGCACCCTCCTTGAACGCCATGGAACCGGCGATCTTGAAGGCGAGTTCGGACGAGTCGACGTCGTGGTAGGCGCCGTCGAGCAGCGTCACCTTCACGCCGGTCAGCGGGTAGCCGGCCAGCACGCCGAACTCCATGGCCTCCTGGCAACCCGCGTCCACGGACGGGATGTACTCCCGCGGGATACGGCCACCGGTGACCTTGTTCTCGAACTCGTAGCCATCGCCCTCGAGGGGCTCGATGGCCATCTGCACCTTGGCGAACTGGCCGGAACCACCAGTCTGCTTCTTGTGCGTGTAGTCGATACGCTCGACGGCCTTGCGGATCGTCTCGCGGTACGCGACCTGCGGCTTGCCGACGTTCGCCTCGACGCGGAACTCACGGCGCATACGGTCGACCAGCACGTCGAGGTGCAGCTCGCCCATACCCGCGATGATGGTCTGGCCCGTCTCCTCGTCCGTGTGGACCTGGAAGGACGGGTCCTCCTCGGCGAGACGCTGGATGGCGACACCCAGCTTCTCCTGGTCGCCCTTGGACTTCGGCTCGATGGCGACCTGGATCACCGGGGCCGGGAAGTCCATGGACTCGAGGATGACCGGCTTGCCCGCGTCACAGAGGGTCTCACCGGTGGTGGTCTGCTTCAGACCCATGACGGCGACGATGTCACCGGCACCCACCGACTCGATCTCCTCACGCTTGTTCGCGTGCATGCGGTAGATCTTGCCGATGCGCTCCTTCTTGCCCTTCACGGAGTTCTGCACCTGGGTGCCGGTCTCCATGCGGCCCGAGTAAACCCGGACGAAGGTGAGCTTGCCGAGGTGCGGGTCGCTCATGATCTTGAAGGCAAGGCCGGCGAACGGCTCGTCGTCGGACGGCTTGCGCTTGACGACCTCGTCGGGGTCGTTGACGGCGTGGCCCTCAACGGCCTCGATGTCCAGCGGCGACGGCAGGTAGCGCACGACCGCGTCGAGCAGGGGCTGAACGCCCTTGTTCTTGAACGCGGTGCCACAGAACACCGGGGTGACGGTGACGGAGTCGGCGCCGCCGCGGGAGGCCAGCGTGATGCGACGGATGGCGGCCATCAGCTGGTCCTCGGTGGGCTCCTTGCCCTCGAGGAACAGCTCCATCATCTCGTCGTCGTGCTCGGCGACGCCCTCGAGGAGCTTGCCGCGCCATTCCTCGGCGGCCTCGGTGTGCGTGGCCGGGATGTCGACGACGTCGTACATCTCGCCCTTGGCGGCCTCGGCGGACCAGACCAGCGCCTTCATCCGGACGAGGTCGACCACGCCCTTGAAGTCGGCCTCGGCACCGATCGGCAGCTGCATGACCAGCGGAACCGCACCGAGGCGGTCGACGATCATGTCGACGCAGCGGTGGAACTCGGCACCCGTGCGGTCGAGCTTGTTGACGAAGCAGATACGCGGAACGCCGTAGCGGTCCGCCTGACGCCACACGGTCTCGGACTGGGGCTCAACACCGGCAACGCCGTCGAACACCGTCACGGCACCGTCGAGGACGCGCAGCGAACGCTCCACCTCGACGGTGAAGTCGACGTGGCCCGGGGTGTCGATGATGTTGATGGTGTGGTCGACGTCGTTCAGCGGCCAGTGGCAGGTCGTCGCGGCAGACGTGATCGTGATGCCGCGCTCCTGCTCCTGCTCCATCCAGTCCATCGTGGCAGCGCCGTCGTGGACTTCACCGATCTTGTACGAAACACCGGTGTAGAACAGGATCCGCTCGGTGGTGGTCGTCTTGCCCGCGTCGATGTGGGCCATGATCCCGATGTTGCGGACCTTGGCCAGGTCAAGCGAAGTGGTGGCCATATGGCTCAGTCTTCTCTCGGTTCTCGATGGGGGTAGCGACTACCAGCGGTAGTGCGCGAAGGCCTTGTTGGACTCGGCCATCTTGTGCGTGTCCTCACGCTTCTTGACCGCAGCGCCCAGACCGTTGGAGGCGTCCAGGAGCTCGTTCATGAGGCGCTCGGTCATGGTCTTCTCGCGACGGGCGCGGGAGTAACCGACGACCCAGCGGAGCGCCAGGGTGGAGGCGCGGCCCGGACGGACCTCGACCGGCACCTGGTAGGTGGCGCCACCGACACGACGGGACTTGACCTCGAGAGCCGGCTTGACGTTCTCGAGGGCGCGCTTGAGGGTGATGACCGGGTCGTTACCGGTCTTCTCGCGCAGACCCTCCATGGCGCCGTACACGATGCGCTCGGCGGTGGAGCGCTTTCCGTGCAGCAGGATCTTGTTGATCAGGGAGGTGACAAGAGGAGAACCGTAGACCGGGTCGATGATGACCGGGCGCTTCGGGGCGGGGCCCTTACGAGGCATTCTTACTTCTCCTTCTTGGCGCCGTAGCGGCTGCGAGCCTGCTTACGGTTCTTGACGCCCTGCGTGTCGAGGGAGCCGCGGATGATCTTGTAGCGAACACCCGGCAGGTCCTTCACACGGCCACCGCGCACGAGCACGATCGAGTGCTCCTGCAGGTTGTGGCCCTCACCCGGAATGTAAGCGGTGACCTCGATGCCGGAGGTCAGACGCACACGCGCGACCTTACGGAGCGCCGAGTTCGGCTTCTTCGGGGTGGTCGTGAAAACACGCGTGCAGACGCCACGACGCTGGGGCGAACCCTCGAGCGCGGGCGTCTTGTTCTTCTCGACCTTGTCCTGCCGGCCCTTTCGGACCAGCTGCTGGATCGTAGGCACCGTTTCTCCGGTTTCTGTGTGCCGATCACGATAAAACTAACCTGGGAGCTACCACCGACCCACGCGGTCGGGTGTGTCGAAGGCTGCAGACCACCGCCGAAGACGGCTAGGCGCAGATTTCGGTGTCTCGGACCGGTGATGGTCCGGGTCTCCCGCACGGTCTAAAGGCACGCACGAGAGCCCAGGGACACCCCAGGCACAAGGTCAGAGCGTACCTAGCGCATGGGCTGCGGTCAAAACAAATGCACACGCGGTGGACACCCCGGTGCGCGTGGCACAGCGCGGCCCGGGGCCCGTTTCCCCGGGCCCCGCACGGGCGACCGGGGCATCGCCGAAGATGACGATCACTCTACCGGCCGAACGAGTGAGAGTGACAACACGCCGCAGGGCGGCCACCCCCGGAAAGGGGTGGCCGCCCTGTGCGTTCGACTTGCGACTTACTGGTTGTACGGACCGTAGTCGTAGTCCTCCAGCGGGACCGCCTGGCCGGAGCCGGTGCCGAAGGGCGAGTAGTCGATGTCGTCGTAACCGACGGCCGAGTACATCGCGGCCTTGGCCTCCTCGGTGGGCTCCACCCGGATGTTGCGGTAACGGGACAGGCCCGTACCGGCCGGGATGAGCTTACCGATGATGACGTTCTCCTTGAGGCCGATCAGGGAGTCCGACTTGGCGTTGATCGCCGCGTCGGTGAGCACCCGGGTCGTCTCCTGGAAGGACGCCGCCGACAGCCACGACTCGGTGGCGAGCGAGGCCTTGGTGATACCCATCAGCTGCGGACGGCCGGAGGCGGGGTGACCGCCCTCGGTGACCACACGACGGTTCTCGCCCTCGAAGCGCGAGCGCTCCACGAGCTCGCCCGGCAGCAGCTCCGCGTCGCCGGACTCGATGATCGTCACGCGGCGCAGCATCTGCCGGATGATGATCTCGATGTGCTTGTCGTGGATCGACACACCCTGCGAGTTGTAGACCTTCTGGACCTCGCCGACCAGGTGGACCTGGACGGCGCGCTGACCCAGGATGCGCAGAACGTCGTGCGGGTTGGTGGCACCCACGGTGAGCTTCTGGCCCACCTCGACGTGCTCACCCTCGCTGACCAGCAGACGGGCACGCTTGGAGATGCCGAAGGCGGTCTCCTCGGAGCCGTCGTCCGGGGTGACGACGATCTTCTTGGTCTTCTCGGTCTCCTCGATACGGACGCGGCCGGCCGCCTCCGAGATCGGGGCGACACCCTTGGGCGTACGGGCCTCGAAGAGCTCGACGACACGGGGCAGACCCTGGGTGATGTCGTCACCGGCCACACCACCGGTGTGGAAGGTACGCATCGTCAGCTGGGTACCCGGCTCACCGATGGACTGGGCCGCGATGATGCCGACGGCCTCACCGATGTCGACCAGCTTGCCGGTGGCCAGCGAACGGCCGTAGCAGAAGGCACAGGTGCCGACCGCGGACTCACAGGTGAGGACCGAGCGGGTCTTGACCGTCTCGACGCCGTGGGCGACGAGCTGGTCGATGAGCACATCGCCCAGGTCGACATTGGCCGGCGCGATGACCTTGCCGTCGACGACGACGTCCTCGGCGAGCATGCGGGCGTAGACGCTGGTCTCGACGTCGTCCGCCTTGCGGAGCACGCCGTCGGCACCCTTGGCCGCGATCTGCAGCTTGAGGCCACGCTCGGTGCCGCAGTCCTCCTCGCGGATGATCACGTCCTGCGAGACGTCCACCAGACGACGGGTCAGGTAACCCGAGTCGGCGGTACGCAGGGCGGTGTCCGCGAGACCCTTACGGGCACCGTGGGTGGAGATGAAGTACTCCAGCACGGACAGACCCTCACGGAACGACGCCTTAATGGGTCGCGGGATGGTCTCGTTCTTCGCGTTCGACACCAGACCACGCATACCGGCGATCTGACGCATCTGCATCATGTTTCCTCGGGCACCCGAGTCAACCATCATGAAGATGGGGTTCGTCTTGGGGAAGTTCGCGTTCATCGCCTCGGCGACCTCGTTGGTCGCCTTGGTCCAGATCGCGATGAGCTCCTGCGTGCGCTCGTCCTTGGTGATCAGACCGCGCTCGTACTGCTTCTGGACCTTCTCGTCCTGCGCCTCGTAGCCCTTGACGATCTCCTTCTTCGCCTCGGGAACGACGACGTCGGAGATGGCCACGGTGACACCGGAACGGGTCGCCCAGTGGAAACCGGCCGCCTTCAGGTTGTCGAGCGTCGCCGCCACGATGACCTTGGGGTAGCGCTCGGCCAGGTCGTTGACGATCTCGGAGAGCTGCTTCTTGCCCACCGAGTAGTCGACGAACGGGTAGTCCTCGGGCAGCAGCTCGTTGAAGAGCGCGCGGCCCAGCGTGGTGCGCAGACGGAAGCTGTCGCCCTGCTGCCACTCCGGCTCGCCCTCCTCGGCGACCGGGGGAACCCAGCCACGCGGGGGAACGGTGCCGATCGGGAAGCGGATGTCGACCTTCGCCTGGAGCGAGAGCTCGCGGGCGTCGAACGCCATGATCGCCTCGGCGACCGAGCCGAAGGACCGGCCCTCGCCGATGACCTTGCGCTCCTCCTCGTCGGTGGTGAGGAAGAACAGACCCAGCACCATGTCCTGGGTCGGCATGGTGACCGGACGGCCGTCGGCCGGCTTGAGGATGTTGTTCGAGGACAGCATCAGGATGCGGGCCTCGGCCTGCGCCTCCGCGGAGAGCGGCAGGTGGACGGCCATCTGGTCACCGTCGAAGTCCGCGTTGAACGCGGTGCAGACGAGCGGGTGGATCTGGATGGCCTTGCCCTCGACCAGCTGCGGCTCGAAGGCCTGGATGCCGAGGCGGTGCAGCGTGGGCGCACGGTTCAGCAGCACCGGGTGCTCGGCGATGACCTCTTCGAGGACGTCGTACACGACGGTGCGGCCGCGCTCGACCATGCGCTTGGCCGACTTGATGTTCTGCGCGTGGTTCAGGTCGACCAGGCGCTTCATCACGAACGGCTTGAAGAGCTCCAGCGCCATGGCCTTGGGCAGACCGCACTGGTGCAGCTTCAGCTGCGGACCGACGACGATGACGGAACGCGCGGAGTAGTCCACACGCTTACCGAGCAGGTTCTGACGGAAACGACCCTGCTTGCCCTTCAGCATGTCGCTGAGGGACTTCAGCGGGCGGTTGCCGGGACCGGTGACCGGGCGGCCGCGGCGGCCGTTGTCGAACAGCGCGTCGACGGCCTCCTGCAGCATCCGCTTCTCGTTGTTCACGATGATCTCGGGGGCACCGAGGTCAAGGAGACGCTTGAGGCGGTTGTTGCGGTTGATCACACGGCGGTACAGGTCGTTCAGGTCGGAGGTCGCGAAGCGGCCACCGTCCAGCTGCACCATCGGACGCAGGTCCGGCGGGATCACCGGGATGCAGTCGAGCACCATGCCGCTGGGGCTGTTGCGGGTCTGCAGGAAGGCGGAGACGACCTTGAGGCGCTTGAGCGCACGGGTCTTCTTCTGGCCCTTGCCGGTCCGGATGATCTCGCGGAGGCGCTCGGCCTCCTCGTCGAGGTCGAAGGACTCCAGGCGCTTCTGCAGCGCGGCGGCGCCCATCGCACCCATGAAGTAGGTGCCGAAGCGGTCGCGCAGCTCGCGGTAGAGCAGCTCGTCGCCCTCCAGGTCCTGGACCTTGAGGTTCTTGAAGCGGCTCCACACCTCGTCGAGGCGGTCGATCTCGCGCTGCGCGCGGTCGCGCAGCTGCTTCATCTCCCGCTCGGCGCCCTCGCGCACCTTGCGGCGCACGTCGGCCTTGGCACCCTCGGCCTCGAGCTCGGCCAGGTCGGCCTCGAGCTTCTTGGCGCGGGCCTCCAGGTCGGCGTCGCGGCGCTGCTCGATCTGCTGACGCTCGACGGAGACATGGGCCTCCAGCGAGGGCAGGTCGCGCGTGCGGCGCTCCTCGTCCACCCACGTGATCATGTAGGCGGCGAAGTAGATGACCTTCTCGAGGTCCTTCGGAGCGAGGTCGAGCAGGTAGCCCAGGCGCGACGGGACGCCCTTGAAGTACCAGATGTGGGTGACGGGGGCGGCGAGCTCGATGTGGCCCATCCGCTCACGGCGCACCTTGGCGCGCGTGACCTCGACGCCACAGCGCTCACAGATGATGCCCTTGAAGCGGACACGCTTGTACTTGCCGCAGTAGCACTCCCAGTCCCGGGTCGGACCGAAGATCTTCTCGCAGAAGAGTCCGTCCTTTTCGGGCTTCAGGGTGCGGTAGTTGATGGTCTCCGGCTTCTTGACCTCGCCGTGGGACCAGGTTCGGATGTCGTCCGCGGTCGCCAGGCCGATCCGCAGCTCGTCGAAGAAGTTGACGTCGAGCACTGTTCGTCAATCCCTCTTTCAGGGTTTGTGCCCCCTCGCGCCAGCGAGTTATTGGGCTCTACATCATGGTCTGGGGGTCCAGGGACGGTGGGGGGCTTCCGGAGAAGCCCCCCACCAGACCCGTCAGACCTCTTCGACGCTGCTCGGCTCGCGCCGGGACAGGTCGATACCGAGCTCTTCCGCCGCGCGGAAGACGTCCTCGTCCGTGTCGCGCATCTCGATGGACATGCCGTCCGAGGACAGCACCTCCACGTTGAGGCACAGCGACTGCATTTCCTTGATGAGCACCTTGAAGGACTCGGGAATGCCGGGCTCGGGGATGTTCTCGCCCTTGACGATGGCCTCGTAGACCTTCACGCGGCCGGTGACGTCGTCGGACTTGATGGTCAGCAGCTCCTGGAGGGCGTAGGCGGCGCCGTATGCCTCCAGCGCCCACACCTCCATCTCACCGAAGCGCTGGCCACCGAACTGAGCCTTACCACCCAGCGGCTGCTGGGTGATCATGGAGTACGGACCGGTCGAGCGGGCGTGCAGCTTGTCGTCGACCAGGTGGTGCAGCTTGAGGATGTACATGTACCCGACCGAGATCGGGTCCGGGAACGGCTCGCCGGAGCGGCCGTCGAACATCCGGGCCTTGCCGGAGGGCAGGACCAGGCGGTCACCGTCGCGGTTGGGGATCGTGGACTCGAAGAGACCGGCGATCTCGTCCTCGCGGGCACCGTCGAAGACCGGGGTCGCGACGTTGGTGCCGGCGGCGACCTCGTCGGCGCCGATCGCCTGGAGCCGCTTCATCCAGTCCTCGTCGCCCTCGACCTTCCAGCCACGGCTGGCGAGCCAGCCGAGGTGGATCTCGAGGACCTGTCCCGGGTTCATTCGGGACGGGACACCGAGCGGGTTGAGGATGATGTCGACCGGGGTGCCGTCCTCGAGGAAGGGCATGTCCTCGACCGGAAGGATCTTGGAGATGACACCCTTGTTGCCGTGGCGGCCGGCGAGCTTGTCACCGTCGGTGATCTTGCGCTTCTGCGCGACGTAGACGCGGACCAGCTGGTTCACGCCCGGCGGCAGCTCGTCGCCCTCTTCGCGGTCGAAGACGCGGACGCCGATGACCTTGCCGATCTCACCGTGCGGCACCTTCAGCGAGGTGTCACGGACCTCACGGGCCTTCTCACCGAAGATCGCGCGGAGCAGGCGCTCCTCCGGCGTCAGCTCGGTCTCACCCTTGGGCGTGACCTTGCCGACGAGGATGTCGCCGGCGACGACCTCGGCACCGATACGGATGATGCCGCGCTCGTCGAGGTCGGCGAGGACCTCCTCGGAGACGTTCGGGATGTCCCGGGTGATCTCCTCCGGGCCGAGCTTGGTGTCACGGGCGTCGACCTCGTGCTCCTCGATGTGGATCGAGGAGAGGACGTCGTCCTGCACGAGGCGCTGCGACAGGATGATCGCGTCCTCGTAGTTGTGACCCTCCCACGGCATGAACGCCACGAGCAGGTTCTTGCCGAGCGCCATCTCGCCCTCGTCCGTGGACGGACCGTCGGCGAGCACCTGGCCGGCGATGACGCGCGCGCCCTCGTCCACGACGACCTTCTGGTTGAAGGACGTGCCCTGGTTGGAGCGGGAGAACTTGGCGACCCGGTACGTGTTGTACGTGCCGTCGTCGTTGGCGACGGTGACGTAGTCCGCGGAGACCTCCTGGACCACACCGTCCTTCTCCGCCTTGATGACGTCACCGGCGTCGACCGCGCAGCGGTACTCCATGCCGGTGCCGACCAGCGGGGCCTCCGCCTTGATCAGCGGAACGGCCTGGCGCATCATGTTCGATCCCATGAGCGCGCGGTTGGCGTCGTCGTGCTCGAGGAAGGGGATCATGGCGGTCGCGACCGACACCATCTGGCGCGGGGAGACGTCCATGTAGTCGACGTCGTCGCCGGCGATGTAGTCGATCTCGCCGCCACGGCGGCGGACCAGCACGCGGGACTCGGCGTAACGCATGTCCTCGGTGAGGGGGGCGTTCGCCTGGGCGATGACGAAGCGGTCTTCCTCGTCGGCAGTCAGGTAGTCCACGTCATCGGTGACGACGCCGCCCACGACCTTGCGGTACGGGGTCTCGACGAAGCCGAAGGCGTTGACGCGGCCGTAGGAGGCGAGCGAGCCGATCAGACCGATGTTCGGGCCTTCGGGCGTCTCGATGGGGCACATGCGGCCGTAGTGCGACGGGTGAACGTCTCGCACCTCGAAGCCGGCCCGCTCACGGGACAGACCACCGGGGCCCAGCGCGGACAGACGGCGCTTGTGGGTCAGGCCCGACAGCGGGTTCGTCTGGTCCATGAACTGGGACAGCTGGCTGGTGCCGAAGAACTCCTTGATGGAGGCGACGACCGGCCGGATGTTGATCAGGGTCTGCGGCGTGATCGCCTCGACGTCCTGGGTGGTCATCCGCTCGCGGACGACGCGCTCCATACGAGCCAGACCCGTGCGGACCTGGTTCTGGATGAGCTCGCCGACGTTGCGCAGACGGCGGTTGCCGAAGTGGTCGATGTCGTCGGTCTCGACGACGATCGAGGTGCCGTTCTCGCCGACCGTCTCCAGCTCACCCGCGTGCAGCTTGACCAGGTACTTGATCGTCGCGATGACGTCGTCGACGGTCAGCACACCGGCGTCGAGGGGGGCGTCCGCGCCGAGCTTCTTGTTCACCTTGTAGCGGCCGACCTTGGCGAGGTCGTAGCGCTTGGGGTTGAAGTAGAGGTTCTCGAGCAGCGTCTGCGCGGCCTCGCGCGTCGGCGGCTCGCCCGGGCGCAGCTTGCGGTAGATGTCGAGCAGCGCGTCGTCCTGGCCCTGGGTGTGGTCCTTCTCCAGGGTGGCGCGCATGGACTCGTACTCGCCGAACTCCTCGAGGATCTGCTCGGTCGTCCAACCGAGAGCCTTGAGCAGAACGGTCACGGACTGCTTGCGCTTGCGGTCGATGCGGACACCGACCATGTCGCGCTTGTCGACCTCCATCTCCAGCCAGGCACCCCGGGACGGGATGATCTTGGCGGTGAAGATGTCCTTGTCGGACGTCTTGTCGATGGAGGAGTCGAAGTAGACGCCCGGCGAGCGGACCAGCTGCGAGACGACGACACGCTCGGTGCCGTTGATGCAGAAGGTGCCCTTGTTGGTCATGAGCGGGAAGTCGCCCATGAAGACCGTCTGAGACTTGATCTCGCCGGTCTCGTTGTTGGTGAACTCGGCGGTGACGAAGAGCGGGGCCGCGTACGTGAAGTCGCGCTCCTTGCACTCGTCGATGGAGTTCTTCGGCGGCTCGAAGCGGTGGTCGCGGAAGGTCAGCGACATCGACCCGGAGAAGTCCTCGATCGGGGAGATCTCTTCGAAGATCTCCTCCAGACCGGACTTGGTGGGGACGTCCTGACCGCTGTCCAGCGCAGCCTCGACGCGAGCCTTCCAGGCGGCGTTGCCGAGCAGCCAGTCGAAGCTCTCGGTCTGCAGCGCAAGGAGGTTCGGAACCTCGAGGGGCTCCTTGATCTTCGCAAAAGAGATGCGCAGCGGGGCGGTGCTGGCGCCGGTGTTCGTATTGGCAGTCGAGGCGTTGCGCGAGGCGGCCAAGAGGGGGTCCTTCCGAGGGCTCGGACTCACTACGCGCGTACCGGCCCCACTCCGTGCATTGGATAAGAAATCCCAGGTCAGCGGGTTTCCATCGGCAGTGCTCGACAGTGGGCATGCCCCTGGTGACGGGCAGGGAGCAGCTAACAGGCAGCGCAAAGGGTCAGTGTAGCCACTTGGCCCACTGATGTCCAGAGCGGATTTCCGGAGACCGGTGCGATACCAATCTCTCCCTCCGGGATCCTGTTGTTCCTCATTGCCTGGAGCAAGGCTTCCCTCTTCGCCTTCGATCCATGCCTCGGGCCGCGGATCGATGTGGCGACGCGTCCTGAGAATTGCGCGCGGCGTGCCGTTCGTCAAGGCCCCTCGGCCTCCGGACGCCTCCCGTGGCGTCTCCACGGCCGTCCGCCCGGCGCCCTCTCACGCGCTTCCGGCAGACAACGAAGATCACCATACTCGCCCCCGCGCCCGGGGCAAGGCAGCCGTCGCGGGAACGCCCAAGGGCGACCACCCGCATGGGTGATCGCCCTTGAGACTTACGCACCGCCCGGACGTGCCGGGCCGTGCGGGAGAGAGTCAGCAGACTCCGAAGGTCACTTGACCTCGACGGAGGCGCCGGCGCCCTTGAGGGCCTCGGCGGCCTTCTCCGCGGCGTCCTTCGCGACCTTCTCGAGGACCGGCTTCGGGGTGCCGTCGACGAGGTCCTTGGCCTCCTTCAGACCCAGGGAGGTCAGCTCGCGCACGACCTTGATGACCTGGATCTTCTTGTCACCGGCGGCGGTGAGGATGACGTCGAACTCGTCCTGCTCCTCGACGGCCTCGGCGGCGGCAGCGGCGCCACCGGCGGCGGCAACGGCGACCGGGGCGGCGGCGGTGACGTCGAACTTCTCCTCGAAGAGCTTCACGAACTCAGAGAGCTCGATGAGGGTCATCTCCTCGAACTGAGCGAGCAGGTCTTCCTGAGAGAGCTTCGCCATGATGGCGGTCCTTCCACTAAATCGGCTGGTGCCGGATGTACATGTAGGCGGGCGTACTGACGGCCCGCTGCGACCAGCGCCTCAAGCGGCGCTGATCAATGCGCGAGCCGAATTACTCGGCACCGCCCTGCTCGGCCTTCTTGGCACGAAGCGCCTCCGCGGTGCGGACGAACTTCGAGGGAAGCGCCTGGAAGAGCGCGGCAGCCTGGGACTGCTTGCCCTTCATGGCGCCCGCCAGCTTGGCGAGCAGAACCTCGCGGGACTCGAGGTCCGCGAGCTTCTTGATCTCATCGGCGGACAGCGCCTTGCCATCAAGGACACCGCCCTTGATGATCAGGTTGGGGTTCTCCTTGGCGAAGTCACGAAGACCCTTCGCCGACTCCACCGGGTCACCGGTGATGAAGGCGACAGCCGTCGGACCAGTGAACTGGTCGTCCAGCGTCGTGATCCCGGCCTCGTTGGCCGCAATCTTGGTCAGCGTGTTCTTCACCACGGCGTACTGGGCGTTCTCACCGAGCGAACGGCGCAGCTGCTTGAGCTGTGCCACGGTGAGACCGCGGTACTCGGTAAGCACGGCGGCGTTCGAGCTGCGGAACTTGTCCGTCAGCTCGCCAACCGCGGCAGACTTGTCGGGCCTCGCCATGAGCCTCGGCCTCCTTCCGGGTGATTCGGACCGCATAGACACGCGAAGGGACCTGGGCAAAACGAAACGCCCCGGCGCAGGCGCTCGGGGCGTGCACTCGACCGGCCGGACCAGAGGTCCTCCCGGGAGTTCATCCACAAATCACCTGCGCAGGTCGCCCGCAGCTAGCGGATCCTTCGGCCACCACACCTTCGCTACGAAGGCACAGCAACGACCAGCGGTCTTTGGCTTCTGGAACAAGGTACGGGAAGGGGCAGCCCGAGGCAAATCGGCCGTGCTCAGACGCTCGGGCCGCCCTGGGCGCCCTTCGCCGGCCCGGCGAGGTCCATGACCTCGGAGGCGGGCGGGGCCTCCACGGTGACCGGCTTGTTCACGTCGTGGAACTTCACGGTCAGGTCCATCGGGCCCTTGGCCGTGGCGGCCCGGGTGCGGACCTGCTTGGTGCGGTCCTGCCCGTCGACCCAGATGTCCATCCGCAGCCCGTCGGCGCCCATCTTCGCGTACTCGTCCAGGCTCTTCTCCCGGCGCTGGCGCACCTCCGGGGACTTGTCCTTCAGGCTCTGGCGCAGCTGGTCGAGGGTGACGGTGCCGGTGTAGTGGGTGGTCCGCACCCCGTCGACCGTCTCCTCGCCCGCCTTGGCGAGGTCCTTGGCGCTGCCGATACCGCTGGCGTCGTCCGCGGGGCTGCGGTCGGCCTGGCTGCCGAGGCTCGCCCGGGAGTCGCCCGCGCCCTTGAGGCCGGAGAGGTCGAACTTGATCCAGCGCGACTCCCCCTCGGCCTCGTTGGATCCCTTCATATAGAAGGCGCCGCCGACCATCCGGAACTCGACCCCGCCGGACTCGTCGGCCGAGGCGCCCTTGACCCGCATCTTCATCCGCATGGCCCGGGACTTCAGGTCCATGGCCGCCTCGCCGTCGATCGTGCCGGCCCCGGGCTGCTGCCCGGTCACGCTGTACGAGAGCGAGGTGATGTCCTCGGTCCTGGCGGTCGCCCGCCGCACCGCGGCCAGGGTCGCGGCGTCCGTGGGCTTCCGCGCGCCGCTGCCCTTGTCCTCGGCCGACGCCTCCGCCTTCGGCGCCGCCTTGCCCTCCCCCGAGCTCGAGCAGGCCGCTGTGCCGCACAGCAGCGCCGCCGAGAGCACGGCGCCGGCCGGGTTGCGGTAGGTCGTGCGCATGGTCCCCCCAAGATTTTGGAAATACGACATCGACCACCAAAAGCGATCACATGGCGATCATCAGGATCGTAACTCCCACCACTGACACCGACCCATCGAATTAACGAGTGCCGAACAAAGAGCCGGGCCCCGCACCTCCGAAGAGGTGCGGGGCCCGGCTCTTTGCAACGATCACTCGCTACGAGGGGTCGGTTCAGACCGTCTCGTCCTCGGCCAGGAGGTTGCGGGTGCGGTTGGAGTCCAGCGGGATGCTGGGGCCCATCGTCGTCGTGATGGACGCCTTCTTGATGTAGCGGCCCTTCGCGGCGGACGGCTTGAGGCGGGTGATCTCCTCGAGCGCGGCGGCGTAGTTCTCGACCAGCTTGGCCTCGTCGAACGACACCTTGCCGATGATGAAGTGCAGGTTCGAGTGCTTGTCGACGCGGAACTCGATCTTGCCGCCCTTGATGTCCGTGACAGCCTTCGCCACGTCCGGGGTGACCGTGCCGGTCTTCGGGTTCGGCATCAGACCACGCGGACCGAGCACGCGGCCGAGGCGGCCGACCTTGCCCATGAGGTCCGGGGTGGCGACGACGGCGTCGAAGTCCAGACGGCCCTTCGCAACCTCGTCGATCAGTTCGTCGGAGCCGACGATGTCGGCGCCAGCGGCTTCCGCGGCCGCAGCACGGTCACCGGTCGCGAAGACCAGGACCCGGGCGGTCTTACCGGTGCCGTGCGGAAGGTTCACGGTGCCGCGGACCATCTGGTCGGCCTTGCGCGGGTCGACACCCAGGCGCATGGCAACCTCGACGGTCGCGTCGAACTTGGTGGTGGAGGTTTCCTTCGCGAGACGGACGGCCTCGAGGGGGGCGTACAGGCGCTCCGCCTCGACCTTGGCGTCCGCAGCGCGGAGAGTCTTGCTGCGCTTCACTGCTTCTCCTCAGTGGTTATGGAGTCGTGGTACGGACCAGCGCTGGCCCTTCCACGGGTACCGCTTGGGGTGGCTGATCAGCCCTCGACCGTGACGCCCATGGAACGGGCAGTGCCGGCGATGATCTTCTCGGCGGCGTCCAGGTCGTTGGCGTTCAGGTCGGGCATCTTGGTGGTGGCGATCTCACGCACCTGGTCGCGGGTGATCTTCGCGACCTTCTTGGTGTGCGGCTCGCCGGAGCCCTTCTCCACGCCCGCGGCCTTGAGGATCAGCTTCGCGGCCGGCGGAGTCTTCGTCACGAAGGTGAAGGAACGGTCTTCGTAGACCGTGATCTCCACCGGCACGACCATGCCACGCTGCGACTCGGTCGCGGCGTTGTAGGCCTTGCAGAACTCCATGATGTTGACGCCGTGCTGACCCAGCGCGGGGCCGACCGGCGGAGCCGGGTTCGCGGCACCGGCGCTGATCTGGAGCTTGATCAGCCCTGTGATCTTCTTCTTCTTGGGAGGCATTGCTCTCTCCGGGTCCTAGTGAGAGTTTTTTGCCCGCGCACAGTGCGCGCAGGCATACCGCACCACGATAACGGGTAACATGCTGCGGCCAAAAACCGAGCAGGTCAGACAGGCTGCGAGCAGCCGGTCTGACCTGTTCGGAGGCGTATGTCCAGGAAGAACTAGTTCTTCTGGATCTGGTCGAAGCTGAGCTCGACCGGGGTCTCGCGGCCGAAGATCTCGACGAGGCCCTTGACCTTCTTCGAGTCGGCGTTGATCTCGTTGATCGTGGCCTGGAGCGTCGCGAACGGGCCGTCCGTGACGGTGACCGAGTCGCCCACCTCGAAGTCCAGCACCTGGACCTCGACCTTGCGGGACGGCGCCGGCTTGCCCTCGGCCTCGGCGGCCTCGCGGGCGGCCTTCTCCTCGGCCTCCGGGGCGAGCATCTTGACGATCTCGTCCAGGGTCAGCGGGTACGGGTCGTAGGCGTTGCCCACGAAGCCGGTGACGCCCGGGGTGTTGCGGACGACGCCCCAGGACTCGTTCGTCAGGTCCATGCGCACCAGCACGTAGCCGGGGAGCTTGTTCTGGCGGACGGTGCGGCGGTCGCCGTTCTTGATCTGGACGACCTCTTCCTGCGGCACCTCGGCCTGGAAGATGTAGTCCTCGACGTTGAGCGAGACGGCGCGCTGCTCGAGGTTGGTCTTCACGCGGTTCTCGTAACCCGCGTAGGTGTGGATGACGTACCACTCACCGGGCAGACCGCGCAGCTCGTCGCGGAGCGCGGCGACGGGGTCGACCGGGGCCTGCTCCTCGGCCGGCACCTCGTCGGCCTCGACCGCGGCGGCGGCCTCGGACTCGGCGTCGTCCTCGACGTGGAGGGCGGCCTGCTCGGCGGGCTCGCCGGCGGCGGAGTCCTCGGCGTCGAGCTCGTCGACGCCGTCGGCGTTCTCGACGATCTCCTGCGCGGTGTCGTCGCCCTCGACCTCGGCCGAGGCAGCCGCGACCACGTCGGCCTCTGCCGCCTCGACGGAGTCGACGGCGTCGTTCAGGTTCGGGTCAGACACGTGGCTGCTTCTTCCTGGCTTCAAGGGGTGGAACGTGCGAAGGGGCGGCTCTCCGAGAAGCAGCCGCCCTACGCGCGGGTTCAGCCGAAGACGTACTTGACGGCGTTGGAGAACCCATAGTCAATCACGGTGACCAGGCCAATGACGATGACGACAAAGACGATCACGACTGTGGTGTACGTCGAGAGCTGGTTCCGCGTGGGCCAGACGACCTTGCGGAGCTCTGCGACGATCTGGCGGTAGAACAGCGCGAGGCGGCCGAAGGGGCCCTTCTTCCCGCGCTTCCCGCCACGGCGGCCCTTCTTGGCGGCCACCTCGTCCTCGGGACGACCGCTCTCAGGCGTCGCGGTGGAGCCCAGGGCTTCCGTCACTACGTCCTCACCTGAATCCGGGTCGTGAGCCGTGCCGCGCCCGGTTGAGCCGCACGGCGGTGCATTTCAGTACGTACGCATGCACGCACCCTGGAAACGATGCGTGTAGCAGGGCCGAAGGGACTTGAACCCCCAACCGCTGGTTTTGGAGACCAGTGCTCTACCAATTGAGCTACGACCCTTTGTGGTTCCCCCAACCTACCGCATCCGGGCGTACGCACGGTGTGCGTGCCCGAGAAGAGGCGGACGTGCCGGTGAGGGGCCAACGACGGATGAGTGTACGTGCTCCGGAGGCCCGCGTCGAACAGCGCCACCCGGAGCGCCCGCGGCCCAGGCGCCGCACGGGCGGGCAGGTGCCCGGCGGTAACGCTCCGGCCGACTCGTGTGCCCCGGTCCCGCCCGGTCTGCGACGATGCCTGCATGAGCGCTGCGACTCCTTCCGAGCCCCCCGTACAGTCCCCCACCGAGCGCCGGGTGTCGGCCCGTATCGGATCGATCTCCGAGTCCGCCACCCTCGCCGTGGACGCCAAGGCCAAGGCCCTCAAGGCCGCCGGCCGCCCGGTGATCGGCTTCGGCGCGGGCGAGCCCGACTTCCCGACCCCCGGCTATATCGTCGAGGCCGCGGTGGAGGCGTGCCGCACTCCGAAGTACCACCGCTACACCCCCGCCGGCGGCCTGCCCGAGCTGAAGAACGCGATCGCCGCCAAGACGCTGCGCGACTCCGGCTATGAGGTCGACGCCTCCCAGGTGCTCGTCACCAACGGCGGCAAGCAGGCCATCTACGAGGCGTTCGCCGCGATCCTCGACCCGGGCGACGAGGTCATCGTGCCCGCCCCGTACTGGACCACCTACCCGGAGTCGATCCGCCTCGCGGGCGGTGTGCCGGTCGACGTCGTCGCCGACGAGACCACCGGCTACCGCGTCTCGGTCGAGCAGCTGGAGGCGGCCCGCACCGAGCGGACCAAGGTCCTGCTCTTCGTCTCCCCCTCCAACCCGACCGGCGCGGTCTACAGCCGCGAGCAGGTCGAGGAGATCGGCCGCTGGGCCGCCGAGCACGGCCTGTGGGTGCTGACGGACGAGATCTACGAGCACCTGGTCTACGGCGACGCGGAGTTCTGCTCCCTGCCGGTGGTCGTCCCGGAGCTGCGCGACAAGTGCATCGTGGTCAACGGTGTCGCCAAGACGTACGCGATGACAGGCTGGCGCGTGGGCTGGATCATCGGCCCGAAGGACGTGGTCAAGGCCGCGACCAACCTCCAGTCGCACGCCACCTCCAACGTCTCCAACGTCGCGCAGATCGCCGCCCTGGCCGCGGTCTCCGGTGACCTGGACGCCGTCGCGGAGATGCGCACCGCCTTCGACCGCCGCCGCCGGACGATCGTGCGGATGCTCAACGAGATCGACGGCATCGTCTGCCCGGAGCCGGAGGGCGCGTTCTACGCCTACCCGTCCGTGAAGGGGCTGCTGGGCAAGGAGATCCGCGGCAAGCGGCCCGCCACCTCGGTGGAGCTGGCCGCGCTGATCCTCGACGAGGTCGAGGTCGCGGTGGTGCCGGGCGAGGCGTTCGGCACGCCGGGCTACCTGCGCCTGTCCTACGCCCTGGGCGACGAGGACCTGGTCGAGGGCGTCTCCCGGATCCAGAAGCTGCTGGCGGAGGCCACGGTCTGACGGCCGTCCCCCGCCGCGTTCCCGCGGGTCCCCGGCCAGGTGCCGGGGGCCCGCAATTCTTTTCGGCCGGGTCCCGTTCAGGGAAAGTCCCTTCCGGTTGCCGGGCGCGTGCGGCAGGATCCTGGAATGGAGAGTGTTCGCGACGTCAAGCTGCTGCCGAAGGCCCATCTGCACCTGCACTTCACCGGGTCCATGCGCCCGTCGACCCTGCTGGAGCTGGCCGACAAGTACGGGGTGCACCTGCCCGAGGCGCTCAGTGGCGGCGAACCTCCCCGGCTGCGCGCCACCGACGAACGCGGCTGGTTCCGCTTCCAGCGGCTCTACGACATCGCCCGGTCCTGCCTGCGTTCCCCCGAGGACATCCAGCGCCTGGTGCGCGAGGCCGCCGAGGAGGACGTGCGCGACGGCTCCGGCTGGCTGGAGATCCAGGTCGACCCCACCTCGTACGCGCCCCGGCTCGGCGGGCTGATCCCGGCGCTGGAGATCATCCTCGACGCCGTCGACAGCGCGTCCCGGGACACGGGCCTCGGCATCCGCGTCATCGTGGCCGCGAACCGCATGAAGCACCCGCTCGACGCCCGCACGCTGGCCCGGCTCGCCGTGCGGTACGCCGACCGCGGCGTCATCGGCTTCGGGCTCTCCAACGACGAGCGGCGCGGCCTCGCCCGCGACTTCGACCGCGCCTTCGAGATCGCCCGGGAAGGCGGCCTCCTCGCCGCGCCGCACGGCGGCGAGCTCGCGGGCCCCAGCAGCGTCCGCGACTGCCTGGACGACCTGCGCGCGGGCCGCGTCGGGCACGGCGTGCGCGCCGCGGAGGACCCCCGGCTGCTCCGCAAGCTCGCGGAGCGCGAGGTGGCCTGCGAGGTCTGCCCGACGTCGAACGTGGCGCTGGGCGTCTACGAGAAGCCGTCCGACGTGCCCCTGCGGGTGCTCTACGAGGCGGGCGTGCCGATAGCCCTGGGGGCGGACGACCCGCTGCTCTTCGGCGCGCGGCTGGCCGCGCAGTACGACGTGGCGCGGGAGCACCACGGCTTCACGGACGCGGAACTGGCGGAGCTGGCCCGTCAGTCGGTCCGGGCGTCGCGGGCCCCGCGGGACGTCCGGGAGAAGCTGCTGTCCGGCGTGGACGACTGGCTGGCGGCGTAGGCCGCACGCGGTCAGAGCGCGCAGCCCACCGTCACCGGCTCGTTGACGAGGGTCACGCCGAACGCCGCGTGGACGCCGTCGCGGACCTCGCGGGCGAGGGCCAGCAGGTCCTCCGTGGTGGCGTCGCCGCGGTTGGTGAGCGCCAGGGTGTGCTTCGTGGAGATGCGGGCGGCGCCCTCGCCGTACCCCTTCGGGTAGCCGGCCTTGTCGATCAGCCAGGCCGCGGAGGTCTTCATGAAGCCCTCCCCCGCCGGGTACGAGGGCGGCAGGACGCCCGCGCCGAGCCGCTGGGCGACCCGCTCCAGGAACGCGGCGTGCTCGGCCTCCGTGAGGATCGGGTTGGTGAAGAAGGAGCCCGCGGACCAGGTGTCGTGGTCCTCCGGGTCGAGCACCATGCCCTTGCCCGAGCGGAGCTTCAGCACCGTCTCCCGGGCCTTGGCGGCGGAGACCCGCTCCCCCGCCTCCACGCCGAGGGCGCGGGCCGTCTCGGCGTACTTGACCGGCGCGGACAGCCCGGCCGCGTCCTCCAGGCGGAAGCGGACGCGGAGCACGACGTGGCGCGTGGGGTCCTGCTTGAAGCGGCTGTGGCGGTAGGAAAAGGCGCACTCCTCGTTCGTGAGGGTGACGACCTCGTCGGCGCGGCGGTCGTAGGCGACCACCTCGGTGATCGTCGCGGAGACCTCCTGGCCGTACGCGCCGACGTTCTGGATCGGGGTGGCACCGGCGGAGCCGGGGATCCCGGCGAGGCACTCGATGCCGGCGAGCCCGGCCTCGACGGTGCGGGCCACGGCGTCG
The DNA here is from genome assembly GCF_044387105.1 of Streptomyces sp. NPDC020379. Classification (NCBI taxonomy): domain Bacteria; kingdom Bacillati; phylum Actinomycetota; class Actinomycetes; order Kitasatosporales; family Streptomycetaceae; genus Streptomyces; species Streptomyces sp. NPDC020379. Next base: position 81,139 of record NZ_JBIRVR010000006.1, on the reverse strand, counting down.
GACCAGTTCTCACCGGCGGCGAGTTCGAGGTCGGTGCCGTCGAGGGTGAAGCCGGTGGTGGCGATGCGCAGGGCGGTGCCGTCGAAGCCCTTGTCGGAGACGACCAGGTTGCTGCCGCCGCCGATGATCAGCAGCGGGGTGCCGGCCGCGTCGGCTTCGCGTACGGCCGTGATCACCTCGTCGTCGGTGGTGGCGGTGACCAGGCGGGTCGCGGGGCCACCGAGACGGAAGGTGGTCAGGGGAGCGATGGGGGCATCGTGGAATTCCTGCACGCGCCCCAGCGTAAACGCTGCGCTGAGCCGCTCTCTTCGGGTCACCCCGCTCACGGGATCCTGCCGCCAGGTCCCGTTTTCAGGGTGCTCTTCGGTTTTCGGCCGCGCCTGCCGTCGCTGCTGCGGCACGCCTGCCGAAGAGCCACGTGAGCTTCGTGTGCGACTGCGGGTCGGGTACGGCTGGTCGCGCGGTTCCCCCGCGCCCCTGAGGCGCGGGTCCGGGGCCCGACGTAAGGGGCACCCGCCCTTGGCGAGTGCCCCTTACGTCAGCGTTCCGGAGGGTGTCGCTCAGGCGAGCCTGACGACCGCGCGGGACATGCCCAGCACCTTCTGGCCGGCGCTCTTGACCAGCAGGTCGACGCGGACCGTACGGGACTCGTCGTCCTTGGCCGCGACCTTGCCGCCGACCTCGATGACCGCGCCCTCGTCGTCGTTCGGCACGACGACCGGCTTGGTGAACCGCACGCCGTACTCCACGAGCGCGCCCGGGTCGCCGGTCCAGTCGGTCACCACGCGGGCCGCCTCGGCCATGGTGAACATGCCGTGCGCGATGACGTCCGGCAGCCCGACCTCCTTGGCGAACTTCTCGTTCCAGTGGATCGGGTTGAAGTCGCCCGAGGCGCCCGCGTAGCGGACGAGAGTGGCACGGGTCACCGGGAAGGACCGCACCGGCAGTTCGGTGCCGACCTCGACCTCGTCGTAGGAAATGCTCGCTGCCATCACGCCTCCTCGGCGGCGCGCGCCACCAGCATCGTGTGCGCGGTCACCACATGCTCACAGGACTCGTCGTGCACGTCACCACGGACGGTCACCAGGTCGTTGCCCGCCATGGACTTGATCGCCTCGATCTTGGAGGTGACCGTCAGCCGGTCGCCCGCGCGGACCGGGCGGGTGTAGGCGAATTTCTGGTCGCCGTGCACCACGCGGTCGTAGTCCAGGCCGAGCTGCGGGTCCTGGACGACCTGGCCGGCGGCGCGGAAGGTGATCGCGAACACAAAGGTCGGCGGAGCGATCACATCCGGGTGACCGAGGGCCTTGGCGGCCTCGGGGTCGGTGTAGACCGGATTGGCATCACCGATGGCCTCGGCGAATTCGCGGATCTTCTCCCGGCCGACCTCGTACGGCTCGGTGGCCGGATAGGTCCGTCCGACGAAGGACTGGTCGAGTGCCATGGGCTCGGCACCTCCTGAGTGGACTGCGATGGATTCCTGGGAACCGGTTCACGGGATCCGGGGGAACCGGCGCCGATTCCGCGAACGGTCGCGGATACGCCATGAGGCCGCCCCCAGGATCTGGGGACGGCCTCATGAACGAGCCTGTGTTTAGCGCGTCTCGCGGTGCGCGGTGTGCGCGTTGCAACGAGGGCAGTGCTTCTTCATCTCAAGACGGTCCGGGTCATTACGCCGGTTCTTCTTGGTGATGTAGTTCCGCTCCTTGCACTCCACGCAGGCCAGCGTGATCTTCGGGCGGACGTCGGTGGCAGCCACGTGAGTGCTCCTTGACGGATGGACGGATGAACGCAGACAAGAGTAGCCGACCGGAGGACCGACCCCACAATCGGCTACTACGTGTAGCGGTGACCGGACTTGAACCGGTGACACAGCGATTATGAGCCGCTTGCTCTACCGACTGAGCTACACCGCTTTGATGCGAGAGAGATCCTCGCCCGAAGGCGAGGAACCTCACACACCAGAGCCCCAATACGGAATCGAACCGTAGACCTTCTCCTTACCATGGAGACGCTCTGCCGACTGAGCTATTGGGGCGAGCGAGGAAGACATTACACGGTTGGCCGCCGAACGTGAAATCCGTATCCGGCGGCCACCCCGGAGGGCTCTTCCCGCCCCTCTCACACCACACCAGTACGACTATTCGTCGCTTGCTCGAAGCCGATCCGAACGCGCCCTAGGCTCGGAACACGCTGCGTGATCATGCACGCCCCGGACCCCGGAGGAGCGCGATGCCCGACAGCCAGCCGCAGCCCCCGAGAAACCCCGGGGGCGACACCCCGCCCGTCCCCGGCGCCGCGCCCGGCGACAGCGCCCTGGTGCTGTGCGGCGCCCGGCTCGCCGACGGCCGCACCGTGGACGTACGGCTCAGCGGCGGGACCATCGAGGCCGTCGGGACCTCCGGCAGTCTCGCCCCCGGACCGCGCGTCGACCTCGGCGGCTATCTGCTGCTGCCCGCCCCCGCCGAGCCCCACGGACACGGCGACACGGCGCTCACGGCGGACGCCGACGGGCCCGTCCCACACTCCGTCGAGGACGTCCAGCGCCGCGCCACCGAGGCCGCGCTGCTCCAGCTCGGCCACGGCGCCACCGCGCTGCGCTCGCACGTGCGGATCGGCGACGTCCAGGGCCTGCGCTCGCTCGAAGCCGTCCTCCAGGCGCGGCGGGCGCTGCGCGGGCTCACCGACCTGACCACCGTGGCGGTCCCCCGGCTGCTCACCGGGGTCGCCGGGGCCGACGGGCTGGCCATGCTGCGGGACGCCGTGAAGATGGGCGCGGCCGTGGGCGGCTGCCCCGACCTCGACCCCGACCCCACCGGCTACGCCGAGGCCGTCCTGGACCTCGCCGCCGAGCACGGCTGCGCCGTCGACCTGCACACCGACGGCGCCGACCCCGCCCGGCTCGCCCGCCTCGCCGCCATGGCCGGCGGCCTGCGCCCCGGCGTCACCCTCGGCCCCTGCGGCGGCCTGGCCCGGCTGCCGTACGAGCAGGCCGTGCGGGCCGCCGAGCAGCTGGCGGCGGCCGGGGTGACCGTGGTGTGCCTGCCGCAGGGCGACTGCGGCGCCCTGGAGCAGCGCGGGGCCCGGGTCTCGCGCTGCGCGCCGGTGCGGCTGCTGCGGGCGGCCGGGGTGCGGGTGACGGCCGGCAGCGGGGCGCTGCGGGACGCGGCCAACCCGGTCGGCCGCGGCGACCCCCTGGAGGCCGCCTTCCTGCTGGCCTCGCGCGGCGAGCTGCGCCCGCTGGACGCCTACGAGGCCGTCAGCGGCTGCGCGCGGGCCGCGATGGGGCTGCCCCCGGTCCGGGTCGAGGCGGGCTTCCCCGCGGAGCTCCTGGCCGTGCGGGGGCGCCATGTCGAGGGTGTGCTGTCGCTCGCTTACAGCCGTCTGGTGGTGCACCGGGGGCGCGTGGTGGCGCGGACCAGCGCGGTGCGGGAGTACTGCGATTCCTCGGCCGCGGCGGCGCTGGAGCTGCCGCGGCAGTCCTCGCGCGGCGGCGAGGTCTCCTGACGGGCGCCCGATCAGGCCGGTTCGCGCCCTTCCGCGTGGCGGCGCGGGCCGTGGCGCGTACGGTCGGATCATGCGCATTGTCATCGCTGGTGGACATGGTCAGATCGCGCTGCGGCTGGAGCGGTTGCTCGCCGGGCGCGGGGACGAGATCGCGGGGATCATCCGCAGGCCGGAGCAGGCCGGGGACCTCCTCGCCGCGGGCGCGGAGCCGGTCGTGTGCGATCTGGAGTCGGCGTCGGTCGCGGACATCGCCCGGCACCTGGAGAGCGCCGACGCGGCCGTCTTCGCGGCCGGGGCGGGGCCGGGGAGCGGCATGGAACGCAAGGACACCGTGGACCGCGGCGCGGCCGCCCTGTTCGCCGACGCGGCGGAGGCGGCGGGCGTCCGGCGCTTCCTGGTGGTCTCCTCGATGGGCGCCGACCGCGAGCCTCCCGAGGGCACCGACCCGGTCTTCGCCGCGTACCTCCGGGCGAAGGGCGCGGCCGACGCGGACGTACGGGCCCGGGCCGGGCTGGACTGGACGATCCTGCGGCCGGGCCGGCTCACCGACGAGCCCGGTACGGGCCGGGTCGCCCTGGGCGAGGCGACGGGCCGCGGGCCGGTGTCCCGGGACGACGTGGCGGCGGTCCTGGCGGCGCTGCTGGCCGAACCCCGCACGGCGGGGCGCACGCTGGAGCTGATCGCGGGCGACACGCCGGTGGACGAGGCGGTGAAGAGCGTGGTGGAGGGCTGAGCCGGGGAGCGCAACGAGCCACTCCCGGGAAAGTGCGGGAGATCACATTCTCCCGGCGGCGCGGGTAATCCGCGAGCATCCGGAAAACACAGAAGGGCCTTCTCCGATAAGGAGAAGGCCCTTCACATGTGGCGGCGCCAGGGTTCGAACCTGGGTAGGCTGAGCCGGCAGATTTACAGTCTGCTCCCTTTGGCCACTCGGGCACACCGCCAAGGGTTGCCGCCGCGGATTCCGCCTTGCGGTGGTGCTCCGTGGCAACGACGTAAACCATACCCGATGACCAGGGGTGGTCCGCCACTCGATTCATCACCCCTCGCGCGGGGTCCGGGTGACTAGGCTTGCGGAGCGGCCACGGGCCGTACCCCCTGATGGATCTACGTATGAGGAGCCAACTCAATATGGCCGACTCCAGTTTCGACATCGTCTCGAAGGTCGAGCGGCAGGAGGTCGACAACGCCCTCAACCAGGCCGCCAAGGAGATCTCGCAGCGCTACGACTTCAAGGGCGTCGGCGCCTCGATCGAGTGGTCCGGCGAGAAGATCGAGATGCGCGCCAATGCCGAGGAGCGGGTCAAGGCCGTCCTCGACATCTTCGAGACCAAGCTGGTCAAGCGGGGCATCTCGCTGAAGTCCCTGGACGCGGGCGAGCCGCAGGCATCCGGCAAGGAGTACAAGATCTTCGCCTCGGTCGAGGAGGGGATCTCGCAGGAGAACGCGAAGAAGGTCGCCAAGATCATCCGCGATGAGGGGCCGAAGGGCGTCAAGGCGCAGGTCCAGGGCGACGAGCTGCGCGTCAGCTCCAAGAGCCGCGACGACCTCCAGGCGGTCCAGGCCCTCCTCAAGGGCAAGGACCTGGACTTCGCGATCCAGTTCGTCAACTACCGCTAGCCGCACCGGCCACGGACCGCCGTGGCCCGGGACGCAGCGACGACGAGGGCGCGCCGGGGGGTGATCCTCCCCGGCGCGCCCTCGTCGTGCGTGCGGTGCTCCGCCCGTGCGTGGGCGTGCTGTTCAGCGGGTGGCGAAGGGGCGGTCCGTCGGGACGATCTCGCGGCCCAGCGGCATCAGGGAGATCGGGATCAGCTTGAAGTTGGCGATGCCCAGCGGGATGCCGATGATCGTGAGACACAGGGCGATGCCGGTGAAGATGTGCCCGAGCGCCAGCCACCAGCCCGCGAACACGAACCAGATGACGTTGCCGATCAGCGAGCCCGCCCCGGCGTCACTCCGCTCGACGGTGGTCCGCCCGAAGGGCCACAGGGCGAAGCCGGCGATGCGGAAGGAAGCGATCCCGAAGGGGATCGTAATGATCAGAACGCAACAGATCAGGCCCGCGACCACATAGCCGATTGCCATCCAAAGGCCGCAGAGGACCAGCCAGATGACATTCAGGATGAACCTCATGAATACAGCCTCCCACGCGAAACAGTGCCTAGCGAGCAGGACGCTTACCCACCGGAGGGTGGTTGCCCTGAAGGCGGTTGCGCGGGCTCGGCGGGGGCGGCTCCGGCGGACGGGCGCCGCCTGACGCCGAGTCCGGCCGCCTGAGAGTGGCACCCGCCACGCACCGCGTGCGCGGCCCGGTCCACAAGGGCGAACGGCGCCCGAAGGCCCGGGCAGGCCGCGGGGACACCGCAGAAGCAGCGCCCCCGCCCCTGTCACTCGTCGTCGTCGCCGTCGCAGCTCAGAACACTCAGACCGCTGTCCATGGCACCCGGATGCAGCGCCATGTCCTCACGAGCTACGAGGTTCATCGCCTGAAGGTCCAGCAGGACCATCCCTCCTCACCTCCCTGTCCGGAGCCCGGGGCGGGAGCAGGCGGCAGCCCGGCCCCGGCCCGCGCTCACCACTGATGGCTACCCCGGCCCGGCGCCCGCGAAAGGAAGCGGCGCGTGGACGCTCTCCTTCGCCAAGGCCGCCGAGACCGCCGAGCTCTCCGAGGCCGCCGAGCACCGGTCGCTGCCTCCTGTGCGAACGGCCGGGGCGGGGCGGGCCGGGCGGGCCGGCTCAGATCCGGCGGCCCGCCATGCCTTCGAGGCGGCTGATGCGCTCGGCCATCGGAGGGTGGGTGGAGAAGAGCTTGGACATCCCCTCGCCCGCGCGGAACGGATTCGCGATCATCATGTGGCTCGCGGTCTCGATGCGCGGCTCGGGGGGCAACGGGAGCCGCTGGGTGCCCGCTTCGAGCTTGCGCAGGGCGGAGGCGAGGGCCAGGGGGTCGCCGGTCAGGCGCGCGCCGGAGGCGTCCGCCTCGTACTCCCGGGAGCGGCTGACGGCGAGCTGGATGAGGGAGGCCGCGATGGGGCCCAGCAGCATGATCATGATCATGCCGACGATGCCGGGGCCCTCGTCGTCGTCCGATCTGCCGAAGGGGATCAGCCAGGCGAAGTTCACCAGGAACATCACCACCGAGGCGAGCGCGCCGGCGATCGAGGAGATCAGGATGTCGCGGTTGTAGACATGGCTGAGCTCGTGGCCGATGACGCCGCGCAGCTCGCGCTCGTCGAGCAGGCGCAGGATGCCGTCGGTGCAGCAGACGGCGGCGTTGCGCGGATTGCGGCCGGTGGCGAAGGCGTTGGGCGCCTCGGTGGGTGAGATGTACAGCCGGGGCATGGGCTGGCGGGCGGCCGTGGAGAGCTCGCGCACCATGCGATAGAGCCGCGGCGCCTCGAACTCGCTCACCGGCCGGGCCCGCATCGCCCGCAGGGCCAGCTTGTCGCTGTTCCAATAGGCGTAGGCGTTGGTGCCGAGCGCCACCACGACGGCGACGACCAGGCCCACCCGCCCGAAGAGGCTGCCGATGACGATGATGAGCGCGGACAGCCCCCCGAGGAGGACCGCGGTCCTGAGCCCGTTGTGCCGGCGGTGCACGGTACGCCCTCCAAATCGTGCGGCAGGGGAACCCTTCGCGGTGGTGCGCTGCCACTTCGCAGTGGAGCCTCCAGTGGAACCTTCCTGCCCGATCAACGCCAGACGAAGGCCGCTGGTTCCCTTGTGCGCGCGAGGGGGCGCCTGAGCCGTACGGGTGAGCGTGCCTACAGCAACGCCCCCGAGGCGAAGCGCAGGACGAGCTGCGGGGCGCCCGACAGGGCGAGGCCGGCGAGGGCCGCGAGCGCCGTCGCGGCGGCCAGCGGCAGCGGGATCCGCGCGGGCCGTTCGGCCTCCTGCCCCTCCGCCCCGGCCTCCGGCGCACTCTCCGGCGCGCGGAACAGCAGCGCCGTCCACTGGAGGTAGTAGTAGAGGGCGATCACGACGTTGACGGCCATGACGACCGCCAGCCAGCCCAGCCCCGCGTCCACGGCGGCGTGGAAGACGGTGACCTTGGCGAACAGGCCGATGATGCCCGGCGGCAGGCCGGCCAGGCAGAGCAGGAAGAAGCCGAGCGCCAGGGCCGCCAGGGGCCTGCGGGCGTAGAGGCCCCGGTAGTCCGCGACGCGGTGCGCCGGGTGCGTACGGGCGACGAGCGCGGCGACGGCGAAGGCGCCGAGGTTCACGGCCGCGTACATCAGGGCGTAGGCGACGGTGGAGCCGATGGCGTGGCCCGGGTCGTCGGCGTATCCGGCGGCCGCGATCGGCACCAGCAGATAGCCGGCCTGGCCGACGGAGGACCAGGCGAGGAGGCGTACGGCGCTGCGGGTGCGGTCCGGGCGCTGGCGCAGGGCGCCGGCGTTGCCGAGGGTCATGGTGAGCGCGGCGAGGACGGCGAGGGCGGGCGCCCAGACGTCCGCGTAGGACGGGAACGCGACGACCGTCACGAGGATGAGGCCGGTGAAGCCGACCGCCTTGCCGACCACGGAGAGATAGGCCGCGATGGGCAGCGGGGCACCCACATAGGTGTCGGGCACCCAGAAGTGGAAGGGCACCGCCGCGGTCTTGAAGGCGAAGCCGACGAGGGTGAGGGCCACGCCCGCCTGGGCGAGGGTGCCGAGGCGCGGGTCCACGTGGGTGAGGGCGTCGGCCACCTGGGTGAGGTGCAGGGTGCCGGTCGCGGCGTAGACGAAGCTGACGCCGAGGAGCGTCACGGCGGTGGCGGTGACCGAGGAGAGGAAGAACTTCAGGGCCGCCTCGGAGGAGCGGCTGTCGTCGCGGCGCAGGCCGACGAGGGCGAAGGCGGGCAGGGAGGCCACTTCGAGGGCGACGACGAGGGTCGCGAGGTCTCGGGACGCGGGCAGCAGGGCGGCGCCCGCGACGGAGGACAGCAGCAGGAACCAGAACTCGCCCGAGGGGAGCGCGAAGTCGACGAGGTCGCTGACGGACAGCAGGGCCGTCAGCAGGGCGCCGCCCAGCACGAGGAGCTGGATGACGAGGGTGAAGTGGTCCGCCGTGTAGCTGCACGCGCGCGTGCCCGACGTCAGGCAGAAGGTGGAGCGGTCGCCGTCGAGGAGCGGCAGCAGGGAGAGCCCGGCGAGGGTGAGGCCAGCGATCGAGATCCCGCCCAGGAGGGGCTTCTTCCGCGCGGGCAGGAAGAGGTCGGCGACCAGGACGACGAGCGCCGTCACGGCGACGACGGTGGGCGGGGCGATGGCGAGCCAGTCGACGGACTGGACCGCGCTTCCGGCGAGGGGAACCATCAGTTGCCTCCTCGGAGGAGCTGCTGAACGGCCGGGTCGGTGAGGCCGAGGAGGGCCGCGGGCCAGAGTCCGGCGAGGACGGTGAGGGCGACGAGGGGGGTCCAGGCGGCGAACTCGTAGGTCTGGACGTCGGTGAGGGCGGGCGCGCCCCCGGGCCTGCCCTCGCCGTCGCCGCCCATGCACACCCGGCGCACCACGATCAGCATGTACGCGGCGGTGAGCAGCGTGCCGAGGCCGGCGAGCGCCATGTAGGTGAGGTAGGCGGGGCGGCTGAGGCCCTCGGCGGGATGGAAGGAGCCGAGCATCGCGAGCATCTCGCCCCAGAACCCGGCGAGTCCGGGCAGGCCGAGCGAGGCGACGGCGCCGAAGGCGAGCAGGCCGCCGAGGCGTGGCGCCCTGCCGTAGAGCGCGGCGCCGGCCGTGCCGGAGAGGGCGTCGAGATCGCTGGTGCCGTGCCGGTCCTTGATGGCGCCGACGAGGAAGAAGAGGAGGCCGGTGATGAGGCCGTGGGCGATGTTGGCGAAGAGGGCGCCGTTGACGCCGGTGGGGGTGAGGGTGGCGATGCCCAGGAGGACGAAGCCCATGTGGCCCACCGAGGAGTAGGCGATCAGGCGCTTGAGGTCGCCCTTGGCGCCCCGGCGGGCGAGGGCCAGGCAGGCCAGCGAGCCGTAGATGATGCCGACGACCGCGAAGGCGGCGAGGTAGGGCGCGAAGGTGTGCGCGCCCTCGGGGGCGATGGGCAGGACGATGCGGACGAAGCCGTACGTGCCCATCTTCAGCAGGACGCCCGCGAGGAGGACCGAGCCGACGGTCGGGGCGGCGGTGTGGGCGTCGGGCAGCCAGCTGTGGAAGGGCCACATCGGGGCCTTGACGGCCAGTCCGATGCCGATGGCCAGAACGGCGATGACCTGCGTGGTGTGGCTGAGCCCGGAGCCGTTGTCAGTGGCGAGTGCCACCATGTCGAAGGTGCCGCCCTTGATGCCGATGAGGAGGAGGCCGAGCAGCATCACGACGGAGCCGAGCAGGGTGTAGAGGATGAACCGCCACGCGGCGCGTTCCCTGCCCTCGCCGCCCCAGCGGGCGATGAGGAAGTACATCGGGATGAGCACCATCTCGAAGGCCAGGAAAAACAGCATCAGGTCGAGGACGGCGAAGCTCGCGAGGGTGCCGGCTTCGAGCACGAGGATCAGCGCGACGAATGCCTTGGGAGACGGGCCCGACGGCATTTTGAAGTAGCTGTACAGCGCGCTGAGGAAGGTCAGCAGCGCGGTGAGCACGAGGAGGGGGAGCGAGACGCCGTCGACGCCGAGGTGGATCCGGATGCCGAGGGCGGGGATCCAGCTGATGTCGGTGGTGGCCTGCATCCGCGCGGGGTGGTCGTGGTCGAAGCCCGCGGCGAGGGCCACGGTCAGGGCCAGGACCACGCCGGTGACGGTGACGCCGTGGCGGAGCACGGCCTGCTCCGGGCTTTTGCCCTTGAGGCCGGGCGGGGCCGGGAGCAGGGCGGCGACGGCGCCGAGGAGGGGGACGGCGACGGTCGCAGCGAGGAGGGACTGCATGACGGTATGACTCACGGTCAGGCTCCGGTGGCTACGAGCACGGCGGCGACGGCCAGGACGACGGAGCCGGCGAGCAGGGCGCTGAGATAGGTCTGCACATTGCCGGTCTGGGCGCGGCGGACGGCCGCGCCGAGCAGGCGGGGGGCGCCTCCGGCGCCGCTGACGTAGGCGTCGACGACCTCGCGGTCGAGGAAGCGGACGAGCCGGGCGGCGGCGCGTACGGGCCGTACGAACAGCTTCGCGTAGACGGCGTCGAGGTGGAAGCCGGTGACGGCGTGGCGGTGCAGGGGGCCGAGGAGGAGGCGGCCGGGGTCGGCCGGGTCGTGGGCGCCCGCGATGTGGCCGTAGGCCGCCACATGGGTGGCGATGGCCTCCTCCTCGGAGACGTAGGGGGCCGCGTCCGGGTCGGCGGCGACGGCGCCCAGGGGCACGCGGGTCGCGAGGGGGGCGGTGCGCCGCCAGGCCGCGTAGGTGACGAGCAGGCCGGCGAGGGCACAGCCGGTGCCGAGGACGGAGGTGGTGAGGGTCGGGGTGAGGGAGCGCCCGTCGAAGAAGTCAGGGAGCTTCCAGGCCGCCAGGCCGAGCCCGAGGGTGGGGATGAAGAGGACCCACAGGACGGCGTTCATGACGGCGGGCTGCCTGAGGGGGGTCTCCCCTGCTCGAACGGAGTCGGGAGCTCGGGGAAGGTCGGGCGCCTGCGGTCCCTTGCCGTGGAAGGCGAGCAGCCACAGCCGGGTGGCGTAGGCGGCGGTGAGGAGGGCGGTGAGCAGCCCGGCGGTGAGGACGGTCCAGCCGGCCGCGTGCGGGATGCCGTGCGCGTCGGCGCCGGTGGCGTGCTCGGCCGCGCCGAGGACGGCCTCCTTGGAGAAGAAGCCGCTGAACGGGGGGATCGCGGCCAGCGCGAGCAGGGCGACGGTCATCGTCCAGTACGCGTCGGGGACGCGCTTGGCGAGGCCGCCCATGCGGGCCATGGCGCCCAGCGAGTTGGTGCCGGCGGCGTGGATGATCACGCCCGCCCCGAGGAAGAGGAGGGCCTTGAACGCGCCGTGGGAGATGAGGTGGAAGACGGCCGCGTCGCGGTCGCCGACGGCGAGGGCGCCGGTCATGTAGCCGAGCTGGCCGACGGTCGAGTAGGCGAGCACGCGCTTGATGTCGTCCTGGGCGAGCGCGGCGAGCGCCGAGCCGACCATGGTGACCGCCGCCATCGCGGCGAGCACCACCAGCGCCGCCGAGGAGGCGGTGAAGACGGGGAGGAGCCGGGCGATGAAGTAGACACCGGCGGCGACCATCGTCGCGGCGTGGATCAGCGCGGAGACGGGCGTGGGGCCCGCCATCGCGTCGGGCAGCCAGGTGTGCAGCGGGAACTGCGCGGACTTGCCCGCGACGCCCGCGAGCAGCAGCAGCGCGATGAGCGTCGGGTGCCCGACGGAGCCGGAGGCGACGGCGCTGAGGATGCCGTTGATCCGGAACGTTCCGGCATCGGCGGCCAGCGCGAGGATGCCGATCAGGAAGGGCACGTCACCGAGCTTGGTGACCAGGAACGCCTTGAGCGAGGCGCTGCGCGCGGCCTCGGTCTCCCAGTAGTGGCCGACCAGGAAGTACGAGCAGATGCCCATGATCTCCCAGCCGACCAGCAGCACCATGAGGTCGCCGGAGTAGACGACGAGCAGCATGGCGGAGGTGAAGAGGGAGACGAGGGCCGCGTAGGAGGGGTAGCGCGGGTCGTCGCGCAGATAGGCCGTGGAGTAGAGCTGGACGCAGGTCGCGACGACGCCGACGAGCACGGCCACGAGGACGGCGAAGCCGTCGAGGTGCAGCGCGAGGTCGATGGGCACGGACCCGGTGGGGGTGAGCCGGGTGGCGGCGTCGAGGGGCGCTCCCCCGCCCTGCCGGCAGGCGACGACGACGGCGAGCACGGCCGCGGCGAGGGTCGGCAGCACGGCGAGGGGCCGCACGAAGCCGGGCGCGCGGCGGCCGAGCAGGAGCCCCGCGGCGGCGCCGAGGAAGGGCAGCAGGGGGACGAGTACGGCGGTGGTCGTGGTCGTCACGCGGCGGCCTCCGCCTTCTCCTCGCGGTCACCCGGTCCGGCGTCGGATCCGGGGGCGTCCTCACCGAGGTCGCGGAGCCGGTCGATGTCGGCGGTGCCGCGGTTGCGGTACACGAGCAGCACGATCGCCAGGCCGATGCCGATCTCGGCGGCGGCGATCGCGATGATGAAGAGGGTGAGCGCCTGGCCCGCGTGGAGCGTGTCGCGCAGCCACACGTCGAAGGCGACGAGGTTGAGGTTGACGGCGTTGAGCATCAGCTCGACGGACATCAGGACGAGGATGGCGTTGCGCCGGGCGAGCACGCCGTAGAGGCCGGTGCAGAAGAGCAGGGCGGCGAGGACGGCGGGATAGACGAGGTGCATCAGCGCTTCCCCCCTGTCGTGCCGTCAGCTGTCCCGGAGCCGGCGCCGGCCTTGCGCCGCGAGAGGACGACCGCGCCCACGAGCGCCGCGAGGAGCAGCACGGACAGGGCCTCGAAGGGCAGCACCCAGTGCCGGAAGAGGATTTCTCCGGAGACCTTGGTGGTGCCCTGCGGGGCGGCGCCGTCGAGGTCGATCCACGTCGTACGGAAGGCGTCGGCGACCACCCACACCAGGGCGACGGCGGCGGCGACCGCGACCCCGAGGGCGGGGTAGCGGTTGGCCGAGTCGGCGTCCGGGGAGCGGCCGATGGGCGCCTTCGTGAGCATCAGCCCGAAGAGCAGCAGGACGACGACGGAACCCACGTAGATCAGCACCTGCACCCAGGCGATGAACTCCGCCGTCAGCAGGAGGTACTCGACCGCGAGCCCGCCGAGGGTGACCACCAGCCACAGCGCGGCGTGCACCAGCTGCTTGGTGGTGACGGTGACCAGGGCCGCCCCGAAGGTGACCAGGCCGACCAGGAGGAAGGCGACCTCCACGCCGGACGTGGAGAGGAAGCCCTGCGTCTGCGCGGCGGCGAGCGTGTGGGTGCCGTGCGCCTGAGCGGCGAGCGCTGCGGTGCTGTGCGCCTGAGCGGCGAGCGCTGCGGTGGCGGTCACGCTTCTCCCTCCTCTGTCTCTTTCTCCTTCTCCCGCTGGGCGGCCATCTTCTCCGCGGTCTTGCGGGCCGCCGCGATCTCCTTCGGCTCCTCGGCCGCCGGGTCCAGCGCGGGCGGCTCCGGCACCGTCCACATCCACTCGCGCAGCTTGTCGCGCTCGTGGGTGAGGTCGTGGATGTCGGTCTCCGCGTACTCGAACTCCGGGGACCAGAAGAGCGCGTCGAAGGGGCACACCTCGATGCAGATGCCGCAGTACATGCAGAGCGAGAAGTCGATGGCGAACCGGTCGAGGACGTTCCGGCTGCGCTCGCGGCCGCCGGGGGCGGCCGGGGGCACGGTCTCCTTGTGGGAGTCGATGTAGATGCACCAGTCCGGGCACTCACGGGCGCACAGCATGCAGACCGTGCAGTTCTCCTCGAACAGGCCGATGACACCGCGGGTGCGGGGCGGCAGTTCGGGCTGCACGTCCGGGTACTGCGCCGTGACCGAACGCTTCGTCATCGTCCGCAGCGTGACCGCGAGGCCCTTGGCGAGGCCGGAGCCGGGGATCGCCACTACTGGATCACCACCTTGACGACGCCGGTCAGCGCGATCTGCGCCAGGGCGAGCGGAATGAGGACCGTCCAGGCCAGCTTCTGCAGCTGGTCCTCGCGCAGTCGGGGATAGGTGACGCGCAGCCAGATGACCACGAAGGCGAGGACGAGCGTCTTGAGCAGCGTCCACAGCCAGCCGAGGCCGTCGGCGCCGAACGGGCCGTGCCAGCCGCCGAGGAAGAGGACCGTCGTCAGACCGCAGAGGACGACGATGCCCGCGTACTCGGAGAGGAGGAAGAGCGCGAAGCGGAGGCCGGTGTACTCGGTGTAGGCGCCGAAGATGATCTCGGAGTCCGCCACCGGCATGTCGAACGGCGGGCGTTGCAGCTCGGCGAGCCCGGCCGTGAAGAAGACGAGGCCGCCGACGATCTGCCAGGGCACCCACCACCAGTGGAAGGCGTCCACGATGCCCGGCAGCGAGACCGTGCCCGCCGCCATGGCGACCGAGGCCGCCGCGAGCAGCATCGGCAGCTCGTACGCCATCAGCTGGGCGGCGGTGCGGAGGCCGCCGAGCAGCGAGAACTTGTTGGCCGACGCCCAGCCGGCCATCAGCGAGCCGAGCACCCCGACGCCCATGACGGCGAGGACGAAGAAGATGCCCGCGTCGATGAACTGCCCCACGGCGTTGCCCGGCCCGACCGGGATCGCGACCAGCACCAGGAGATACGGCAGGAGGGCGACGGCCGGCGCGAGCTGGAAGATCCGCCGGTCCGCGCCCGCGGGCACGACGTCTTCCTTCTGCGCGAACTTCACGCCGTCCGCGACGAGCTGTGCCCAGCCGTGGAACCCACCGGCGTACATCGGCCCGAGCCGCCCCTGCATATGGGCCATGACCTTGTGCTCGGTCTGCCCGATCGCCAGCGGCAGCACGAGGAAGACGGCGAACACGGCGACGAGACGCAGCACGACGTCGAGGGTGTCACTCACGGACGTCGCCTCCTTCGGTCGTCTCGGGCCGGGCGTCGGGGGCCGGCTTCCGGTCGTCCACGGACCGGTCTTCTGCCGACTGGTCTTCACGGACGGGCTGGTCGGGGGTCTCCGCAGCGGCGGGGGGTACGGGCTCCGCTGCCGCGGGGGGCTCGGGTGGTGCGGGTTCCGCTGCCGCAGGGGGTGTGGGCTTTGCCGATTCCGCTGGCGCGGGTGGTGCGGGTTCCGCTGCCGCGGAGGGTGCGGCTTCCGCCGATTCCGCTGCCGCGGGGCGCGCAGGCGGTGCCGGTTCCGCTCCCGCGGAGGGCACGGCTTCCGCCCGGGCGGGCGGGGTCTTGTCGTCCTCGAACGCGGGGCGGGCGTGGTGCCACGGCGCATCGGGCGACCGCGGCGCGGTGCTCGGCGCGCGGGGCGGCTCGCCCTGGCTCGCGGAACCATCGGGGGCGCTCGGCTGCTGGCTCGCGGAGCCATCGGCGGCACTGCGGCTGCGCCGCGCGGGCACGCCCGCACCCGACTGCTGACTCGCGGATCCCTCACTCGCACTGCGCGAACGGCGTGCCGGAGCCGCCACGCCGGGCTGCTCACCGGCGGGACCGTCCGCCACCGGCGGCGCCTCCGCCGCGGCGGCCTGCTGGCTCGCCGAACCCTCACTCGCACTGCGCGAACGGCGCGCGGGAGCGGGCCCGGTAGGCGGCGCCTCTTCCGTCCCGGCCTGCTGGCTCGCCGAACCGTCCGCCGCGCTGCGGCCGCGCCGCGCGGGGCGGTCGGGCGCGGACTCGGCCGCCGCCCCGGCGGCCTGCTGGCTCGCCGAGCCCTCGCTCACACTGCGGCTGCGACGAGCCGGGCGGTCCGTCGGCGGAGCCGGCTCCGCCGGCGCCTGGCTCGCCGAGCCCTCGCTCACGCTGCGGGCGCGGCGTACGGGGCGGTCGCCCGCGGCCGCCGCGCGGGCTCCGCGTGCCGGGCGGGCCGGGGCCGGGGGGAGCTGGCCCTTGAGGGGGCCCCACTCGTTGGGGTCGGGGACGCCCGGCGGAAGCATCTGACGGCGCTTCGGCCCGCCGCCCTCGGACTCGCCCGGCTCCTTCGCGCCCGGCCACGCCTTCGCGACGCGCGCCGCCAGCACGAAGTCCTTGCGCAGCGGGTGCCCCTCGAAGGCTTCGGGGAGCAGCAGCGGTACGAGGTGGGGGTGCCCGGTGAAGTCCACGCCGAACATCTCGTGGGTCTCGCGCTCGTGCCACGCCGCGCCCGCGTAGACGCCGGTCGCGGTCGGCAGCGCGGGCTTGTCGTGCGGCACGGTGGTGCGCAGGACGAGGCGGCGCACCCCGCCGTCCGGGCCGGGCAGGGCCACGAGGTGGGCGCAGACGCAAAAGCCCGTACCGGGCTCGTCGACCGCGCTCAGCCAGTCGAAGAACGTGCAGCCCAGCGTGGTGCGGGCCGTTTCGAGCGCGGTGAGCCACGCGGCGGCGGGCACGTCGACGGTGAGCAGCCCGTACGCCTCCTCGGCGCTCGCGCCCTCGCCGAAGAGTTCAGCAGCGCCCTGCGGCAGCCACCCGACGGGCGGCGCAGCCGCCTCGGCGGCGGGGGCGGGCTCGGCAGCCGCGTCCTTCGGCGCGTCCTCACCCTGATGCGTCGGCTCGCTCATCGGCCGGCCTCCCCGGAATCGGTGGGGGAGCCCTCACCGGTGGCATCGCCGGAGGCGGACCCCGTGGCGGAGCCACTGCCGGAGCCCTCACCGGTGGCATTCGCGGCGGCGGATCCCGTCGCGCCCGGCGTCGGCGGCGTCACCAGGCCGCTCTTCAGCGCCGCGGCCGACGGGCCGGAGGCCGCACCCACGGAAGCCGGCGAACCGCCGGAGGCAGTCGCGTACCGGTCCCGCAGGGACTCCTGGGCGATCTTCTCCTGGAGCTTGAGGATGCCCTGGAGCAGCGCCTCGGGGCGGGGCGGGCAGCCGGGGACGTAGACGTCGACCGGGATGATCTGGTCGACGCCCTTGGTCACCGCGTACGAGTCCCAGTACGGGCCGCCGCAGTTGGAGCACGCGCCGAAGGAGATGACGTACTTCGGCTCCGGCATCTGCTCGTACAGCCGCTTGACCGCGGGGGCCATCTTGTCCGTCACCGTGCCCGAGACGATCATGAGGTCCGCCTGGCGGGGGCCCGGGGCGAAGGGGATGACGCCGAGCCGGATGAAGTCGTGCCGGGCCATGGACGCGGCGATGAACTCGATCGCGCAGCAGGCGAGGCCGAAGTTGAAGACCCACAGGCTGTAGCGGCGGCCCCAGTTCAGGACCACCTTCATGGGTTCGGGCGCGAGCCGGGACAGTACGCCCAGCCGTCGGGGCTCGGGCAGGTCCACCGGTGTCACGTCCATTCGAGGACGCCCTTCTTCCATGCGTACAACAGACCCACGGCCAGGAAGCCGAGGAAGATGAACATCTCCACGAGCGTGGCGCCGCCGAAGCCCGGCGCGGCGAAGACCGTCGCCCAGGGGAACAGGAAGATCGAGTCCACCGCGAAGATCACGTACAGGAAGGCGTAGACGTAGTAGCGGATCTGGGTGTGTGCCCAGCCCTCGCCGACGGGGTCGACGCCGCACTCGTACGTCAGCAGCTTCTCGGGCGTCGGCACCACGGGCCGCAGCAGCCGTCCGGACGCGAAGGCGACGGCGACGAAGAGCACGCCGACGACCGCCAGCAGTCCGACGACCGAATAGCTGTGGAAATAGTCCGTCGCCAGCTGGACGTCGGGGACGCCCGCACTGTCGGTGCGCACGGTGGCCTCCGGCACGTCCGCCCTCGCTCCCTGTCCAGCACATTTCGACGATTCTTTACGCACGGGAGTCTAGGCCCTGACAAGGTCACGGCGAGCAGCGCTGTCCGGCCGGAGGTGGGGTTATCCCCACCCGGGCGCCCCCATGGCCCCCATGGCGTCGGCCCGTCCGGCCCGGCAGGCTGGGCGTATGACCGCCAGCAGTGCCGCACACAGCGCCACCACAAGCACCACCGGGAGCACCGGCCCCGCGACCCTCCGTCACGGCGGGACCGAGCCCGACCAGGACCGGCTGCCGCCCGTCCGCTTCGCCTTCGACGCGTCGACATGGCGGGAAGTCGCCCACCTCCTGCTGGATCTGCCGGCGGGACTGATCGGCTTCGTCTATGTGTCGCTGTGGTTGTACGCGGGTGCGGCGCTGTCGGTGACCGTGATCGGGCTGCCGGTGCTGGCGGTCGGGCTGCTGGGGGCGCGGGGGCTCGGCCGGCTGGAGCGGGGGCGGGCGCGGGGGCTGCTGGGCGTCCGGATCGACGAGCCGATCCCGCTGTCGCGGCACCCGCGGAACGCGGGCTTCCTCGCCTGGACGTGGGCGGCGGTGAAGGACCCGGTGGCCTGGCGGGCGACGCTGTACTCGTTCATACGACTGCCATGGGGCGTTCTCACTTTCGGCGTGACCCTCTGCGCGCTGTTCATCGCCTGGCCCGTTCTCGGGTACCTGGCGCGCTGGCTCGCGAACGTGGACCGGGCCATGGTGCGCGGGCTGCTGTCCCCGTCCAGCGAGCTGGAACGGCGGGTCGCCGAGCTGGAGTCGGACCGCGGCGTCGTCGTGGACACCGCGGCCGCCGACCTGCGCCGCATCGAACGCGACCTGCACGACGGCGCCCAGGCCCGCCTCGTGGCGCTCGCGATGGGGCTGGGTCTGGCGAAGGAGAAGGTGCTGGAGGACCCGGAGGCCGCGGCGCGGATGGTCGACGAGGCGCACGGCGAGGTGAAGCTCGCCCTCCAGGAACTGCGCGACCTCGCCCGCGGCATCCACCCGGCCGTCCTGACGGACCGTGGCCTGGACGCGGCGCTGTCGTCGGTCGCGGCCCGCTGCACCGTGCCGGTCAGCGTCTCGGTGGACCTGGCCGCCCGGCCCGCGCCGGCGATCGAGGGCCTCGCCTACTTCACGGTCTCCGAACTCCTCCAGAACATCAGCAAGCACAGTGGTGCGCGGACGGCCGAGGTCGAACTGTGGCGGGCGGAGAACCGTCTGCTCATCCAGGTCCGCGACGACGGCAGGGGCGGCGCGTCGACGGACTCCGGCAGCGGACTGGCCGGCCTGGCCGAGCGGCTGGGGTCGGTGGACGGGCTGTTCGCCGTGGCGTCGCCGGTGGGCGGCCCGACGGTGATCACGGCGGAACTGCCGTGGCGCGACCGTCCGCTGCGCTCGGCGGGCAGCTGATCACGGTGCCGGCCGCTTCCGGGTGCGGGCCGTTCGCGCCCGCGGCGGGCGGCCTCGAACGCCGGCCAGGCTGGTTGTGGGTGGTCCTTGGCCTCTTCTGCCCCGGCCGGGGCAGGGGCGCCTGCCCCCATGGTGGCTCCCATGGTGGCTCCCATGGTGGGGACAGCCCCACCCCCAGGACACCGACCCGCTCCATGGTCCGGCCACCCGCGCTCGGGGAGGCTGGGACGCAAGAGAAGCCCTGGCAGATCGGATGACTGAGATGGCCATCGACAAAGGACAGGCGGCACCGCACCGCGTGCCCGCCGTGCTGCGCGCGCCCCTGGAGGGGCGCACCTGGCGGGAGTTCCTCTATCTCCTGCTCAGCTTCCCGATGTCGGTGCTGACCTTCGTCTACGCGGTCACGATGGTGTCCCTGGGCGTCGGCCTGCTGGTCACCTTCGTCGGGGTGCCGGTGCTGGCCGCGGCGCTCCTCGGGTCCCGTGCGCTGGGCGCCGTCGAGCGCGTACGGGCGCGGGTGCTGCTCGGCGTCGAGATAGCCGAACCGGAGCCCGTACGCCCGCCGAAGGGCAAGCGCGGTCCGCTCGCCTGGACGGGGGCGCTGCTCAAGAGCGGTACGTCCTGGCGGAGCCTGCTCTACTGCGCGATCCACCTGCCGTGGGCGGTGACGGCCTTCGTGGTGTCGCTGACGCTGTGGGCGGTCAGCTGGGCGCTGTTCCTCTACCCGGCGTACGCGTGGATGTACCCCACCTACTGGGGCCAGCCCGGCATGCAGGTGTTCGGCGACGACGACGGCACCTCGCTCTACCTCGACAACCCCTTCGAGATCGGGGTCACCTGCGCCGTCGGCCTGGCCTTCGTCCTGATCACCCCGTGGATCATCCGCGGTCTCGCCTTCGGCGACCGGATGCTGGTGCTGGGGCTGCTGGGGCCGTCCCGGCTGGCCGAGCGGGTGTGGGAGCTGGAGGAGGACCGCGGCGTGGTCGTGGACACCGCGGCCGCCGACCTGCGCCGCATCGAACGCGACCTGCACGACGGCGCCCAGGCCCGCCTCGTGGCCCTGGCCATGGACCTCGGGCTGGCGAAGGAGAAGCTGGAGGAGGACCCCGAGGCCGCGGCGAAGATGGTCGACGAGGCACACGGCGAGGTGAAGCTCGCCCTCCAGGAACTGCGCGACCTCGCCCGCGGCATCTACCCGGCGATCCTCACCGACCGCGGCCTGGGCCCCGCCCTCTCCGCCCTGGCCGCGCGCTGCACGGTGCCGGTACGCGTCGAGGTCGACCTGACGTCCCGTCCGGCCCCGGCGATCGAGGGCATCGCCTACTTCACGGTCTCCGAACTCCTCCAGAACATCAGCAAGCACAGTGGTGCGCGGACGGCGCGGGTCGATGTGTGGAGCGCCGAGAACCGCGTGCTGCTTCAGGTCTCCGACGACGGCAGGGGCGGCGCGTCGACGGACTCCGGCAGCGGACTGGCCGGCCTGGCCGAGCGACTGGGGTCGGTGGACGGGCTGCTGGTGGTCGACTCGCCTGCGGGCGGCCCTACGACGGTGACCGCGGAGCTCCCTTGGCGAGGGTGAGGCGGGTTGCCCTCGCCCGCGGCGGGCTTTCTTCCCCTACCCCGCCCCTTCCCGAAACCGGGGAGACCCCGGACCCCAGCGCCCTGTGGGCGCGTCCTCCAACTCCCCCAGCCACCTCCCCCGGACTCCGTCCGGGGGTGCCCCCAGAGGTGCCCCCAACGGGCTGAATTGCGCACCCCCATCAGCCAAAACCAGCCCGTCCGGCGTTTGAGGGCAACGCGGCGAAGCCGTGTTGCGGGGTCCGGGGCGCAGCCTCCACGCGGCGGAGCCGCATATCAGACGCAGCCGGGAAGGGGCGGGCAGGGGAAAAAGCCCGCCGCGGGCGCGCACCCCCTCGCCGTCCCCGTTTGCTGCGATGCTGGACGCTCATACAGCGGCAGCAAACAGGGGGCAAGGGAATCGTGGAGGACAGAGTGCGGGTCGTCATCGCCGAGGATTCGGTGCTGCTTCGGGAAGGGCTGACCCGCCTGCTGACCGATCGAGGGCACGACGTCGTCGCGGGCGTCGGTGACGCGGAAGCGCTGCTGAAGGTCATCAGGGAGCTCGCCGACGAAGGCGCCCTGCCGGACGTCGTGGTCGCGGACGTACGGATGCCGCCGACGCACACCGACGAGGGCGTGCGGGCGGCCGTGCGGCTGCGCCGGGAGCACCCGGAGCTGGGTGTGCTGGTGCTCTCGCAGTACGTGGAGGAGCAGTACGCGACGGAGCTGCTGGCGGGGAGCAGCCGGGGCGTGGGCTATCTGCTGAAGGACCGGGTGGCGGAGGTGCGGGAGTTCGTCGACGCGGTGGTGCGCGTCGCCCGGGGCGGTACGGCCCTGGACCCCGAGGTCGTCGCGCAGTTGCTCGGGCGCAGCCGCAAGCAGGACGTGCTCGCCGGGCTCACCCCGCGCGAGCGCGAGGTGCTCGGCCTGATGGCCGAGGGAAGGACGAATTCCGCCGTGGCGCGGCAGTTGGTGGTCAGCGACGGCGCCGTCGAGAAGCACGTCAGCAACATCTTCCTGAAGCTGGGGCTGTCGCCGAGTGACGGGGATCACCGACGGGTGCTGGCGGTGCTGACGTACCTCCGGTCCTGAGTCTTCCGTACCCCACCCGTCGAGGAGAGCCGCCCTGGTGAGAAGGTCGCCGGGGCGGGGTCCTAGGCCAAAAGACCAAGTCGGAGCCACCGCCTCCGCAAAGGCCGACCAGGTGGCTCGAAAGCCGCTTACCAGGACAAAACGGAGAGGCTACGGCGCGGGCATCTTGTGATCCATCCCAGGTAGGCGACCCTTACCCCCGTACGATGGCGGTGGGAACGCCGGCCGTCACCACCGCGTGCGAGCCGCCGCCACGAGGGAGGTCCGTAGCAGTGACCAGCCAGGTCAGCAGCCCGGCCGAGCAGGCCGAACCAGGCGAGCAGCCGAGTGGCGCCGCCCCGCCGACGGAGCGGGAGCCTTCGCACCTCAGCCCGCCGCGCCATCCCGACGAGGAGTCGGGTGCCAAGTCCGTGCGGAAGCTGGAGCGGGTGATCATCCGGTTCGCGGGGGACTCGGGTGACGGCATGCAGCTCACGGGTGACCGGTTCACGTCGGAGACGGCGTCGTTCGGCAACGACCTCTCCACGCTGCCGAACTTCCCCGCCGAGATCCGCGCCCCCGCCGGGACGCTGCCGGGCGTCTCCAGCTTCCAGCTGCACTTCGCCGACCACGACATCCTCACCCCGGGTGACGCGCCCGACGTGCTGGTGGCGATGAACCCGGCCGCGCTGAAGGCGAACATCGCCGACGTTCCCCGGGGCGCCGAGATCATCTTGAACACCGACGAGTTCACCAAACGCCCGATGGCGAAGGTCGGTTACGCGGTCTCGCCGCTGGAGGACGGGTCGCTGGACGCCTATCGCGTCCACCCCGTGCCCCTGACGACGCTGACGATCGAGGCCCTGAAGGACTTCGGCCTGTCGCGGAAGGAGGCCGAGCGCAGCAAGAACATGTTCGCCCTCGGCCTGCTGTCGTGGATGTACCACCGCCCCACCAGGGGCACGGAAGCCTTCCTGCGGAAGAAGTTCGCGAAGAAGCCCGACATCGCCGAGGCGAACGTCGCGGCCTTCCGGGCCGGCTGGAACTTCGGTGAGACGACGGAGGACTTCGCGGTCTCCTACGAGGTCGCCCCCGCCACCGCCGCCTTCCCCACCGGCACCTACCGCAACATCTCCGGCAACCTCGCCCTCTCCTACGGCCTGATCGCCGCCGGGAAGCAGGCCGACCTGCCGCTCTACCTCGGCTCGTACCCGATCACCCCGGCCTCCGACATCCTCCACGAGCTGTCGAAGCACAAGAACTTCGGTGTGCGCACGTTCCAGGCGGAGGACGAGATCGCCGGCATCGGCGCCGCCCTCGGTGCCGCCTTCGGCGGGGCGCTGGCGGTGACCACCACCTCCGGGCCCGGCGTGGCACTGAAGTCCGAGACCATCGGCCTGGCCGTCAGCCTCGAACTGCCCTTGCTGATCGTGGACATCCAGCGCGGCGGCCCCTCCACCGGCCTGCCCACCAAGACCGAACAGGCCGACCTGCTCCAGGCGATGTACGGGCGCAACGGCGAGGCCCCGGTGCCGGTCGTCGCGCCGCGCACCCCGGCCGACTGCTTCGACGCCGCCCTGGACGCCGCCCGCATCGCCCTGACCTACCGCACCCCGGTCTTCCTGCTCTCCGACGGCTATCTCGCCAACGGCTCCGAGCCCTGGCGGATCCCGGACGTCGACGAACTGCCCGACCTGCGCGTGCAGTTCGCCACCGGCCCCAACCACACCCTGGCCGACGGCACCGAGGTCTTCTGGCCCTACAAACGCGACCCGCAGACCCTGGCCCGCCCCTGGGCCGTGCCCGGCACCCCCGGCCTCGAACACCGCATCGGCGGCATCGAGAAGCAGGACGGCACCGGCAACATCTCCTACGACCCGGCCAACCACGACCTCATGGTCCGCACCCGCCAGGCCAAGATCGACAACATCGCCGTCCCCGACCTCGAGGTCGACGACCCGGACGGCGCGGGCACCCTGGTGCTCGGCTGGGGATCGACGTACGGGCCGATCACCGCCGCCGTGCGCCGCCTGCGCGCCCAGGGCGTCCCCATCGCCCAGGCCCACCTGCGCCACCTCAACCCCTTCCCGCACAACCTCGGCGACGTCCTGGCCTCCTACACCAAGGTGATCGTCCCGGAGATGAACCTCGGCCAGCTCGCCACCCTCATCCGCGCGAAGTACCTGGTCGACGCCCACTCCTACAACCAGGTCAACGGCATGCCGTTCAAGGCCGAGCAGCTCGCCACCGCGCTCAAGGAGGCCATCGATGACTGAGGCGCTCAAACTGGTCCCCAAGGCCGAGGCCGCCCAGAGCATGAAGGACTTCAAGTCCGACCAGGAAGTGCGCTGGTGCCCCGGCTGCGGCGACTACGCCATCCTCGCCGCCGTCCAGGGCTTCATGCCCTCTCTCGGCCTGGCGAAGGAGAACATCGTCTTCGTCTCCGGCATCGGCTGCTCCTCCCGCTTCCCGTACTACATGAACACCTACGGGATGCACTCCATCCACGGCCGCGCCCCCGCCATCGCCACCGGCCTCGCCTCCTCCCGCCCCGACCTGAGCGTCTGGGTCGTCACCGGCGACGGCGACGCCCTCTCCATCGGCGGCAACCACCTCATCCACGCCCTCCGGCGCAACGTCAACCTCAAGATCCTGCTCTTCAACAACCGGATCTACGGCCTGACCAAGGGCCAGTACAGCCCGACGTCGGAGGTCGGCAAGATCACCAAGTCGACGCCGATGGGGTCGCTGGACGCACCCTTCAACCCCGTCTCGCTCGCGATCGGGGCCGAGGCGTCCTTCGTGGCCCGCACCGTCGACTCCGACCGCAAGCACCTCACCGAGGTCCTTCGGCAGGCCGCCGAGCACCCCGGCACCGCGCTGGTGGAGATCTATCAGAACTGCAACATCTTCAACGACGGCGCCTTCGAAGCCCTCAAGGACAAGGAGCAGGCCCAGGAGGCGGTCATCCGCCTCGAACACGGCCGGCCCATCCGCTTCGGCACCGACGACAGCAAGGGCGTCGTCCGCGACCCGGCCACCGGCGACCTCGAGGTCGTCACGGTCACCCCGGACAACGAGGCCCGGATCCTGGTCCACGACGCCCACAGCGCCAGCCCCACCAACGCCTTCGCGCTGAGCCGCCTCGCCGACCCCGACACCCTGCACCACACCCCCATCGGCGTGTTCCGCAGCACCGACCGGGCCGTCTACGACACGCAGATGTCCGACCAGCTCGAAGCCGCCATCGTCCAGAAGGGCAAGGGCGACCTCGCCTCCCTCCTCGCCGGCAACGACACCTGGACCGTCGCCGGCTGACGCGGCTCCACGAACGCCGGACGGGCCGACTTTTCGGCCCGTCCGGCGTTTGGCCGTACGGGCCCCGGCGCGGAGCCGGAAGATACGGCTATGGCCGACCGCCCCGAAGTCGTACCCGACGTCCCCGACCGGCTCGCCTATCGCGTCAAGTGCCGACTGCTCGGCCGCCCGCTGGTGACCCAGCAGCTCTCCCACGAGACGCTGTCCAACCCGCTCGCCCTGGGCGTCCTCGCCTCCGACTGCATCTCCTCCACCGCGTACGGCAGCGAGGAGATACTGCGCATCCTTGTACCCGTCGTGGGAGCCGCCGCGTTCAGCCTGCTGATGCCGGTGACCGGCGCGATCCTGTTCGTCCTGCTGCTCCTCACGCTCTCCTACCGCGACGTGGTGTCCGTCTACACCCGTGCCGGCGGCTCGTACGTCGTCGCCCGTGAGAACTTCGGGCCGCGCGTCGCCCAGATCGCCGCCGTCGCGCTCCTCGTCGACTACATCGTCACCGTGGCCGTGCAGACGGCCGCGGGCACCGACGCGCTGATCTCCCTCGCCCACCTCACCGGTGACGGCTACACCGGCCTCGACCACCTCAAACTCCCCATCACGGTGGGCGTGGTGGTGCTGCTGATGTACGGAAATCTGCGCGGGATCCGGGAGGCGGGACGGGCGTTCGCGGCGCCCGCGTACCTCTTCATGGCCGCCGTCGCGCTGATGCTGGTCATCGGGCTCGTACGCGCCCTCACCGGCGGGCTCCCGCACGCCGATCTGCACGCCTCCGGGGTGGTGCCGCTCGGCACGTCCGGACCCGGGTGGCTCTACGGCGCCTCGCTGTTCATGGTGCTGCGCGCGTTCGCCAACGGCGGCTCCTCGCTGACCGGTCTGGAGGCGATCTCCAACAGCATCTCGGCCTTCCGCAAGCCGCAGGGCCGCAACGCCCGGCGCACCCTCACCGTCATGAGCTGCGTCCTCGGCGTCATGGTGCTCGGCGTCTCCACGCTCGCCCACTTCACCCACGCCGTCCCCTACCAGGACGGCAATCCGACCGTCATCGCGCAGGAGGCGCACCTCGTCTTCGGGGACGGCTGGCTCGGCACCACGGGGCTGGTCTACGTCCAGCTCGCGACCGCGCTCATCCTCTACACCGGCGCCAACACGCCCTTCACCGGCTTCCCCTTCCTCGCCAGCTTCGTCGCCGAGGACCGCTTCCTGCCGCGCCAGCTGACCCGCCGCGGCCACCGGCTGGCCTTCTCCAACGGGATCATCTCGCTGGCCGTCGTCTCGCTCGCGCTGCTCGTCGTGACCGGCGGCAGCGTGGACAAGCTCGTCGCGCTCTACGCCATCGGCGTCTTCACCGGCTTCACGATGGCCGCGGCCGGGATGACCGCCCACTACTGGCGGCGGCCCGGGGAGCGGCGCCGGCGCTGGAACGTGGGCGTGAACCTCGTCGCGGCGGTTGCCTCGGCGCTCGTCGTCCTCATCTTCGCGATCACCAAGTTCACGGAGGGCGCGTGGCTCGTCGTGGTGGTCTTCCCGCTGGGGGTGTGGGCGCTGATCCGCATCAACCGGCAGTACCGCGAGGAGGCCGAGGCACTGGACGATGTCCCCGCGGTGGCCACGGACCAGCCGCACTGGCGGCGCCACCTGGTGTTCGTCCTCATCGACGACCTCGACCTGGCCACGGTGAAGGCCCTGCGCTACGCGCACGAGCTCCGGCCCGACGAGGTGCGGGCCCTGCACTTCGTCATCGACGCGGAGCGGGCGCGGCGGCTCACCGGGAAGTGGGACGCCACCCCCGGCACGACGATCCCCCTGGAACTGGTCGACTGCCCCGACCGCCGCCTCCGCCACGCGGTCGTCGGCCTGGCCGCCCGCACGACGGCGGACGGCGAGACGGCTCTGACCCTCCTGATCCCCATCCGCACGTATTCCGGGCCGCTCGGGTCCCTGCTCCACCCGGACCGGGGAAACGAGATGGCGAAGGCGCTGGAGCAGCTTCCCAATGTGGCGGTGACGGTGTTGCCGTTCGATGTGAGCGGGGCGGTTCGCTCCCGCCGGTAGCTGTGTGTGGTTGCGGTCCGGACGGCCTCAAGCGCCGGCCGGGCCCGGGTGGTGGCTGGTGCCGGGGCTGGGCACGTTCCGGGCCGGCGGGGTGCTTTGCGGGGTGCCCAACGTCGCGGAGGTCTGGGGGCTTGCCCTCCACGTACCGCGCCCGCCGCAGGCGAACGTCATGACCGTCATTCGATACGCGCATGACACCACCCCACCCACCCGCTACCTTCACAAGCGTCGCCGCAACACCCAGGAGCCGCCCGTGAAGACCGCCGAGAACGAGACCCGCACCGGCCTGCTGTGCAGTGTCGCCGCCTATACGACCTGGGGGCTCTTCCCCCTCTACTGGCCCCTGTTGGAACCGGCCGGAGCCGGTGAGATCCTCGCGCACCGTATGGTGTGGTCGCTCGTGACCGTGCTCGTCGTGCTCACCGTGACCAAGCGCTGGGACTGGATACGGCCGCTGCTCCGGCAGCCGAAGCGGCTCGGGATGATCGCGCTCGGCGCGGGCCTGATATCCGTGAACTGGGGCGTCTACATCTGGGGCGTCAACTCCGGGCACGTCGTCGAGACGTCGATGGGCTACTTCATCAACCCCCTGGTCAGCATCGGCTTCGGGGTTCTCGTGCTGCGCGAGCGGCTGCGGGTGTCGCAGTGGGTGGCGGTCGGGGTCGGCGCGGCCGCGGTCGTGGTGATGGCCGTCGCGTACGGCAAGCCGCCGTGGATCGCGCTGACGCTGGCCATCTCCTTCAGCACCTACGGCCTGGTCAAGAAGAAGGTCGGGCTGGGCGGCCTGGAGTCGATGGCGGCCGAGACGGCGGTGCAGTTCCTGCCCGCCCTCGGCTTCCTGCTGTTCCTCGGCGGCAGCGGCGGCAGCACATACGCGAGCGAGGGCACCGGACACGCCCTGCTGCTGATGGGCACCGGCGCGATCACCGCCCTGCCGCTCGTCTGCTTCGGCATCGCCGCCGTACGGCTGCCGCTGTCGGTGATGGGGATGGTGCAGTACCTCGCGCCCATCTTCCAGTTCGCCCTGGGCCTGCTGGTCTTCCACGAGTCGATGCCCGCGGAGCGGTGGGCGGGCTTCGTCCTGATCTGGCTGGCGCTGGCGCTGCTCACCTGGGACGCGCTGCGTACGGCCCGTACCGCCCGGGCCGCGCTGCGGGCCGCGCGGGAGAAGGCGGCGGCCAACGTTCACACAGAAATCACAGACGCCACACAGGAAACAGAAACACCTGAAGCCACAGCTCAGGGCCGGTAGAGCGGCGCCCGATATCCGGAAACCGGTGTTCGGTGTCCGAAATCCACCCTTGACTCGTTTCACAGGGGCCCCCAACATCATGGCCACGTCAAATGAGTCGGGAGCCCCCCATGCTTGAACTCCACGGACCGACCCGCAGACGCCGCGCCGTAGCCCTCCTGGCCTCCGGCGCGGCCCTCACCGCCGCTCTCCTCGGCACGGCCTCCGGCGCGGCCGACGCGGTCCCCACCACCGCGACCGTCGCCGGCACCACCTTCAGGACGAAGGCCGCCGCGCCCACCATCCCCGTAGCCAACGTCAAGGCCCACCTCAACCAGCTCCAGTCGATAGCCAACGCCAACCGCGGCAACCGCGCGCACGGCCGCAGCGGCTACAAGGCGTCGCTCGACTATGTGAAGGGCAAGCTGGATGCCGCCGGATTCACCACCACCGTGCAGCAGTTCAGCGCCAACGGCGCCACCGGCTACAACCTCATCGCCGACTGGCCCGGTGGCGACGCCGACCACGTCGTCTTCGCCGGCTCGCACCTGGACTCCGTCTCCGCGGGCCCCGGCATCAACGACAACGGCTCCGGCTCCGCCGGTGTCCTGGAAGTCGCCCTCGCCGTCGCCCGCGAGGGCTACAAGCCCGACAAGCACCTGCGGTTCGGCTGGTGGGGCGCCGAGGAACTCGGCATGGTCGGCTCGCAGAACTACGTCGACAGGCTGTCCTCCGCCGACCGGTCGAAGATCGACGCCTATCTGAACTTCGACATGATCGGCTCGCCCAACCCCGGCTACTACGTCTACGGCTACGACTCCGGCCTCCAGAGCCTCTTCGAGAACTGGTTCGCCGCGAAGAACATCGCCACCGAGGTCGACCACGAGGGCGACGGCCGCTCCGACCACGCGCCGTTCCAGAACGTCGGCATACCCGTCGGCGGGCTCTTCAGCGGAGCGGATTACATCAAGACCGACGACCAGGCGCGGAAGTGGGGTGGCACGGCGGGCAAGGCGTTCGACGCTTGCTACCACCGGTCGTGCGACACGTTCGCGAATCTCGACGACAAGGCGCTCGGGACGAATACGGACGCGATCGCCGGGGCGGTCTGGGCGTTGAGCGGCTCGTAGTCCGGCGAGGGGGCGGGGCCGGCCTTCTTCCCCGGTCCCGCCCCTTCCCGGCCGCGTCTGATGTGCGGCGGGCAGGGGAAGAAGCCTGCCGCAGGCGCACCGCGGCCCGCCTCACACCGTCACATCCCGCCCCGTGAACCGCGCCCAGGCCGCCGAGCCGAACACCACCGCGTACAGCCCCTGAAGCCGCAGGTTTTCCCAGAGCTGGTCCCAATACACCGGCTCCCGCAGCAAATCCGCGAAGCTCAGCCAGTAATGCGGGAAGAGATACGGCTGCACCGCGTGCAACTGCGGGAACTGGTCGAGGATCTGCACCGTGATCAGCAGTCCCACTGTCGTGGCCATGGCCGCGATCCCGCTGTTGGTGAGGGTCGAGACGAACAGCCCGACCGCCGCGACGCCGATCAGCGACAGCGCGACGACCCCCGCGACGGCCAGCGCGCGCAGCAGCCCTTCCCCGAAGGACACGGTCGTCCCGCTGATGAGCGTGACCTCGCCCAGGGGGAACAGCAGCGCCCCCACCGCCAGCGCGGAGGCGGTGACGACGAGGGTGGCCGCCAGGCAGAAGACCAGCGTCGACGCGTACTTGGCGCACAGCAGCCGGGTGCGTCCGGCGGGGGCGACGAGGAGATAGCGCAGGGTGCCCGCGTTCGCCTCGCCGGCTATGGAGTCGCCCGCGATCACGCCTATCGCCATCGGCAGGAAGAACGGCAGGGTCGCGGCGAGCGAGGTGAAGACGAGGAAGAGGCCGTTGTTGGTGACCTGGTTGATGAACGCCGGGCCGCCACCGCCGCCCTCGCGGCCGATCGAGCCGCCGCCCCTGGTCTCGATCTTCACGGCGATGCCGACGAGCACCGGCACGGCCGCGAGCACGCCCAGCAGGGCGATCGTCCGCCACCGCCGGAACACCGTCCCCACCTCGCTGCGGAAGAGGGACAGCTGCCACAGCGGGCTCACCGCCCGGGGCCCGGCCGCCGTCATGGTGTCAGCCCGCGACATCGAAGCCCTCCCCGGTGAGCGCCACGAACGCGTCCTCCAGCGAGGCGCGTTCGGTGCCGAAGGCCCGTACCCGCACCCGCGCGTGGACGAGCGCGGCGTTGAGGTCCGCGAGGTCGGGCGGCGGGGTGACCTCGGGCGGCTCCCCGGCGGGGAGTTCGCCGGTGACGCGGTCGTCCACGACGACGAGGTCGGTCACGCCGTGCTCCTTGAGGACGCGCACGGCGTCCGCGGTGTCGGGGGTGGTGACGGTCAGCCGGCCGCGCGCCTGGGAGGCGAGGTCCGCGACCGTGCCCTGGGTGAGCAGCCGCCCCTGGGCCATGACGGCGGCGTGGGTGCAGACCTGCTCGATCTCGTCCAGGAGGTGCGAGGAGAGGAAGACCGTGGTGCCCTCGGCCGCGAGCTCCCTGACGAGCGCGCGGATCTCCCGCATGCCCTGCGGGTCCAGGCCGTTGGTCGGCTCGTCCAGGACGAGCAGTTCGCGCGGCTGGAGCAGGGCCGCGGCCAGCCCGAGGCGCTGCTTCATGCCCAGGGAGTACGCGCGTGCCTTCTTGCCGGCCGCGGCGACGAGCCCTACCCGGTCGAGCGCCGCGTCCACCCGGGCGGCGCGGGTACGGGGGTCGGCGGTCGGGTCGGCGGCGTCGAAGCGTACGAGGTTGTCCCGCCCGGACAGGAAGCCGTAGAGCGCGGGGCCCTCGATCAGCGCGCCCACCCGGGGCAGCACACGGCGGGCGGCGCGCGGCATCGGCTCGCCCAGCACCTCGGCCGCGCCGGAGGTCGGCTCGATGAGCCCCATGAGCATGCGGATGGTGGTGGTCTTCCCCGAGCCGTTGGGCCCGAGGAAGCCGAAGACGCTCCCGCGCGGCACGGTGAGGTCGAGCCCGTCCACGGCGAGCTGGCCGCCGCGGTAGCGCTTGGTCAGGGAACGGGTGTGGACGGCGGCGTCCGAAGACACGCGCTCGGACGATCCTGGCACCCGTTCTCCCCTCGTCGCACCGGTGCGGAGCACCCGCGGCCGGCCCCTTCCGGACCGGCCGCGGGCCGCGCTTACTTCGCGGCCTTGATGAGCGCTTCCTTCGTCACCGCGCCCGCGTAGACGTGGCCGTCGTCCGTCATCAGGACATTGACGAGGCGGGTGCTGAAGAGGTGGCCCGAGCCGAAGGGGCCCGAGACCTTGGTGCCGAGGGTGTCCAGGAGGGCACCGGCGCCGCCGGCGTTCTTCCCGAGGCTGCCCCCCTTGGCGCCCTTGGCCGCGTCGGCCGGCATCTTGAACTGCGCGATGGACGTCCAGCTCTTGCCGACCACGTCGAGGCCCGACAGCTCGGCCGGGGCGCCCTTGTGGTCCCGCTGCCGCTTCGCGCCGTCGGCCTTGTCCTCGGTGACCTTGGCGCCCTTCGGCGGGGTGAAGTCGAAGGTGCTCGCACCCGGCTTGGCGAAGTCCACCTTGGTGAAGGCCGCGTCGATCGCCGCCTTGCCGCCGCTCTTCGGGGCGAGCGTGAACTTCAGCGGCATCCCGGTCCTGGCGTCCACCGCGATCCGGACCGCGCCGACCGTCGACTCCTGGGCCTTCGGCTTCACGACCAGCTGATAGGCGTCCCGCCCGGCCACCTTGGCCGTGCCGTCGACCGAGACGGCCGTCGAGTCGTCCACGGCGGCGAGCGCCTTCTTCGCCAGCTCCTGCGGCGACGCGCCCTTCAGCTGCTCGGGGCCCGCGTGCTGTCCGGCCTTCGCCTTGTCGTGCGGGGCGGTCGTGTGGTGGACGGTGTTGCTGGCGCTGTCGTACGCCCAGACCTGGTCGCCGTCGCGGATCACGCTGTACTCCGCGGCGGACTCGACGATCGACACGCGCTGCTTGTCCGGGCCGTCGACGGCGACCCGCAGCGTGTGCGAGCCCGAGGCGAGCTCGGTGAGCTTGGCCCGCGGGTCCGCGCCGCCCGGCTTCCCGCCGTGGCCCGCGCCCGCGCCCAGCGAGCCGAGCGAGCCGCCGCCCGGCAGCGACGGCAGACCCAGGTCGGTGGTCACCTTCACCGAGCCGGACATCTGCTGCACGTCCGACTTGGCGACCTTGGCTATCAGGTCCTCCGCGCTGATCTTCGGCAGATCCGGGTCACCGCTCTTGGCCAGCGCCGGGACGAGCCCGATGGTGGCCGCCGCGAGACCCGCCACCGCGACCGGAACGGCATAGCGGACCGCTTTACGGCGCCCCGGCGAGCGCTGGCCTTCCGGGCTCTCGGTGCCACCCTGGATCGGTTCATTCCGTGCCATCAGCCATTACCTCCGTCGTCGGCGCCCCCGGGCCGCTCTCATTGTGGCCCTGCCGCTGGTTGGTGGAGCAGTGTCAATTCCACCAAATGCGCTGCGCTCCGGCATCAGCCGTCGGGAGCAGCTGTGTGTACCTCTTGGGTATGACGTGATGTTGGCGCTGTACGGGGTTCGTTGTGCGGGTCTGTTGCCGCCTGCGGCGGGAGCGCCCTGCGGGCGGCGGCCTCAAGCGCCGGCCGGGCTGGGTTTGTGGTGGGTGCCGGGGGGGCGACATTCGGTTTCGGGGCGCGCCGGTTTCAGCCCGTCCGGCGATCGAGGACGCGGCCGCAGGACGCTCCCGCCGCAGGCGGCAACGAACCCGCACCCCAACCCCCGTCAGCCCGCCCGGTGCACGACCGCGTCGCAGAGATCTTCCAGAGCGGCCTTCGCGAACCCCTCCGGCAGAGGAGCCAGGATCGCGCGAGCCTCCTGCGCGTAGCGCACCGTGTCCCGCCGCGCCTGCTCCAGCGCCGGATGCGCGCGCAAGCGCCGAAGCACCTCGGCGTGCACGGCGTCGTCGCTGAGGTCGCCGTCGAGGAGCTCGCACAGCCGGCGGTCCTCCGCCGAGCCGCTCGCCGCCGCCTGGGCGCGCAGGTGCAGCACCGGCAGCGTGGGGATGCCCTCGCGCAGGTCCGTGCCGGGCGTCTTGCCGGACTCGTGGGAGTCGCTGGCGATGTCGAGGACGTCGTCGGCGAGCTGGAAGGCGATGCCGAGCCGCTCACCGTAGTGGGTGAGGATGTCGACGGTGCGCTCGTCGGCGCCGGACATCATCGCGCCGTACCGCCCGGAGACGGCGATCAGCGAGCCGGTCTTGCCCGCGAGGACGTCGAGGTAGTGCTCGATGGGGTCGCGGCCGTCGCGCGGGCCGGCCGTCTCCAGGATCTGGCCGGTGACCAGCCGCTCGAACGCCTCGGCCTGGATGCGGACGGCCTCCGGGCCCAGGTCGGCGAGGATGTAGGAGGCCCGGGAGAAGAGGAAGTCCCCGGTGAGGACGGCCACGGAGTTGCCCCAGCGGGCGTTGGCGCTGTCGACGCCGCGCCGCACCTCCGCCTCGTCCATGACGTCGTCGTGGTAGAGCGTGGCCAGGTGGGTGAGCTCGACGACGACGGCCGAGGGCACGATGCCGGGGGCGTGCGGGTCGCCGAACTGCGCGGCGAGCATCACCAGCAGCGGGCGGAACCGCTTGCCGCCGGCCCGGACGAGGTGCTGGGCCGCCTCGGTGATGAAGGGCACGTCGCTCTTGGTGGCCTCCAGGAGGCCCTCCTCGACGGCGGCCAAACCGGCCTGGACATCGGCTTCAAGAGCCTGGTCCCGCACGTTCAGCCCAAAAGGCCCGACGACGGTCACGAGGGGTACTCCTGTCTGCCTGCGAACACGGGGATTGTCGATGTGTCGCTGTCTCCACCGAAAGTCAGCGTATCCGGTCGGCTGTCGATCACCGTGGGCGCCTTCCCGGTCGACCGGACGTGTGCCCCGTTATGTACGCGGTCATCCCCCGGGGGCGGGCCTCCTGACCCCCTTGACACGGGCCTGGCACGGCTCCACCGCTCGTCGCGCGGCAGCGGGAGGGTCCGGTTCCGGCCAACCCGGAACCGGACCCCCACACCGGCGCGACCCCGCCTCACGAAAGGGCGCCCACCGCCTTCGCCAGCCGCGGCGACGCGTACTCCGTGCCGCAGACGAACCGCATCACCGGCCCGTAGCTCGCCGCCGCCGGGAGGCCCGTGAAGAACAGACCCGGGACCGACGAGTGGTAGCCGGGGCCCAGCCGGGGGCCGCCCGCGCCGACCGCGAGCCTGGTCCGCAGGCCGTGGCCGAGGAAGTCGAGGGCGGCCAGGTCGACGTGATAGCCGGTCGCCGCGAGGACGTGGTCCGCGGCGAGCTCCCCCTCGGTGGACCCGTCGGGCCCGGCGAGCGCCAGGACCGGACGGCCGTCCTCCACCCTCGCCCGGACGATCCTCTTGCCCTCCGTGACCTGCACCCGGCCGATGAAGCGGTCCCGCAGCCACCAGGCGCCGAGCGGCCCGAGCACCCGCTGGACGAGGTATTTCCGGGCCGGCGCCGGGAGCTTGCGGAAGCCGTCCGCGTAATACGAGAACGCGTACAGCGACCAGGCCCGCCCGAAGGGGGTGTCCGGCTTCAGCGGCGACTGCCCGTCCGGCGCCGCCCCGAAGCGCACGGCGCCCCGACGCCGCGCCAGCACCCGCACCGACGCGGCCCCGCCCTCCGCCAGCAGCACGGCGCTCTCCAGCGCCGACTGCCCGGCGCCGACGACCACGACCTCGCGCCCGGCGAACCGCGAGAGGTCCTCGTGCTGCGAGCTGTGCGAGATGGGGCCGCTCACCGACGGGCCGTCCGGCACGGCCGCGGCCAGCTCGGCCGGCAGCCGCGCGAAGCCGCTGAGCCCGGTCGCGACCACCACGGCACGGGCCGCGAACTGCTCGCCGGAGTCCAGCTTCAGCTCGAAGCCGGTGGACCGGCGGTCCACGGACACCACCCGCACCCGCTCCAGATCCGGCACCAGGCGCTCCTGGAACCACAGACCGTAACGGGCGAAGACCTCGACCGGGATGGCATCCCAGTCCGATTCGTACCGCCGCTCCCCCACGTCACGGCAGAAGTCGAGCAGCGTGTGCCCCGGTTGAGGCGCGTCGATGCTCGACGCCACCGGGGTGGATTTCAGCAGCATTCCGGCGGGCATGTGCTCCCGCCAGCTCACCATCGGCGAACCGAACACCCGGGTCGCTATGCCGTGCGCCCTCAGGTGGGCTGCGGTCGACAGTCCGTACGGACCGGCCCCGATGACTACGACGGGAAGTGTCACGAGTCCCCTCCCAGGGCATTGCTTGCTCGGCTTGATCGCATCAATCGACGAGAGCGGCGGCACGCCTGGAGCGCCATAGCTGCCAGAGGTGCCGGACGCCCGGCTTCACGAACCGGGCGAGCATGGTGAAGAACGGCTTCATGTCGTCCCGGGCGGCCCAGGCCAGCTCCGTGCCGCTCGCCCGCGCGGGCGCGTGCGGGGTGGTGTAGCCACTGCGGCGGTAGGCGGCGAGGGCCGGCAGGTCGATGTTCTCGACGACGAACCGGCGGCCCGCGAGCTGCTCCCCCTCGGGGACCTTGCGCCCGGTCAGGTCGAGGTGCTGGGCCCGGACGACGTCGACGCCCGCCTCGTTCTCGAAGAGGCGGAACTGGGCGCCCATCCGGGGGTTGAAGTCCAGCAGCTTGTAGCGGCCGTCACGCCGGTCGAAGCGCCAGTCGAGGTCGATGATCCCGCTGAAGCCGATCTGCTTGATGAACTGGGCCGCCATGTCGGCCAGTTCGGGGTTGTCGACGACATACGCGTTGGCCGTCATGCCCGCGTGCGGCGGCCAGGAGCGCACCTTGACGCCGGTGAACAGCGCGAGCGGGGTGCTCTCCGCGTCGAAATACGCGTGCACGATCCAGTCCTCGGCCTGCTCGCGGGGCAGGTACTCCTGGAGGATCACCCCGGGCAAGGGGCCCCAGCCCCGCGCCAGGGCCAGCAGCTCGCGGGGGCCGCCGATGCGGGTGGTGCCGTGCACGGCGGGCCTGCGGCGCCGCTCGAACGCCTCGCGGTTCTTCGCCACCAGCGGGAAGCGGGCGCGCGCCGCGAACTCCTCGATCTCCTCGTACGAGGAGGGGAAGAGGGCGTCCGGGGACGGCACCCCGTGCTCCACGCAGAGCTCGTGCAGCCCCTGCTTGCTCGCGAGGCGGCGCGGCAACTCCCGCTCCACCGGCGGGAAGAGGAAGCTCTCCGACAGCTGCTCCGCGTGCTCGGCGACGAGGACGGCGGCCTCCTCGTCGGTGGGCAGCAGCACCGCGGGGCGGCCGATGGACCGGCCGATGCCCAGCAGCCCCTCGACGAGCTCCTCGGGGCGCTCGCGGCCGGTGGTCGGCCAGATGAAACCACCGCGCAGATAACGGGATACGGCGGCGGGCGTCCAGCGGTCCTCGGTGATGGCGTACATCGGGATCCCGAGTCTGCCGAGGCTGCGGATCGCGCCGACCCCGCCGTGGTGCAGGGGGTAATCGCCGATCTTCATGATGAGCCCCGGAACGGACCGGTCCGCCGCGATGGACGTGTGCCTGCTCGCCACCAGCATCCCCCTTGGCCACTCAGCCGCAGCGGCCCCCCACTGTGCGTGACCCGATTAAGGACGCTACTTCGGAATTACCGCTTCCAGCAAGGAATTACCGGACATTGCTCGCCCTTTAGTGAGCGGTCGGACAGCGGTTCGGGCGCGCTCGCCGAGGGCCGTCCCGAGCCGGGGTGGGCGGCGGCCGGAGCGGTGCTCACCCCCTGTCCGCGCGCACGGCGCGCACGCCCCTCACCACCCCTTTCGCTCACCCCTTGCCTGGCGGCCGCCAGCACGTAATGTGGGCACGGACGGTCACCAGGCGTCCAGGAGAGAGCGAGGCAGCGTCCCATGCCCCAGCACAGCCCCCGCGAGCTTCCCGAAGGCGATCCCTTCGGCGCGGCCACCCTCCCGTACGGGGTCTTCACGACGCCCGACGCCCCGGAGCGCCGCCGGATCGGCGTCCGCTACGGCGCTCACGTCCTCGACGCCGCCGCGGCCGCCGCCGCGCACGGCTCGGCGTACGCGGGGCTGCTGGACGAGCCGACGCTCAACCCCCTGCTGGCCGCGGGCCGCTCCGTGTGGCAGGGCGTCCGCGCGGAGATCCGCGGCTGGCTGGACGGGGAGCACTTCCACCCGCTGGAGGAGGTGACGCTGCACCTGCCCTTCGAGGTCGCCGACTACGTCGACTTCTACGCCAGCGAGCACCACGCCACCAACGTCGGCCGCATCTTCCGGCCCGACGGCGACCCGCTCACGCCCAACTGGAAGCACCTGCCCATCGGTTACCACGGCCGGGCGGGCACGGTCGTGGTCTCCGGCACCGACGTGGTCCGCCCCCAGGGGCAGCGGCGGACGCCGGACGGGCCGGTGTTCGGGCCGTCGACGCGCCTCGACATCGAGGCCGAGGTCGGCTTCGTCGTCGGCACGCCCGCGCCGCCGAACACCCCGGTGCCCCTGGGTGACTTCCGGGAGCACGTCTTCGGCGTGTGCCTGGTCAACGACTGGTCGGCGCGCGACATCCAGGCGTGGGAGTACGTCCCCCTGGGCCCGTTCCTCGGCAAGTCCTTCGCGACGTCCGTCTCGGCCTGGATCACCCCGCTCGACGCCTTCGACGAGGCGCGCACCGCGCCGCCGGAGCGCACCCACCCGCTGCTGCCCTACCTCGACGACTCCGCGGCGGAGCCGGGCGGCATCGACCTGCGCATCGAGGTGACCATCAACGGCGAGCCGGTCTCCCGGCCGCCCTTCGCCTCCATGTACTGGACGGCGGCCCAGCAGCTCGCCCATATGACCGTCAACGGCGCCTCGTTGCGCACCGGCGACCTCTTCGCCTCCGGCACGGTCAGCGGGCCCGACCCCGACCAGCGCGGCTGCCTGCTGGAGCTCACCGAGGGCAAGGGCCCCTGGCTGGAGGACGGCGACGAGGTCACCCTCACCGCCTGGGCACCCGGTCCCGACGGCGCCCGCGTCGGCCTCGGCGAGGTGACCGGCAGGATCACCCCCGCGCGCACGACCGGGTCATGACCGGCGCCGCCCCGGGCCTCACGCTGCCCGAGGAACTGCTGCTGCTCTCCTTCGATCCGGTCACCGGACGCAAGCTGTGCCGGCATCGCTTCCTCCAGTACGGCGTGGCCGGGGCGGTGCTCGCCGAACTGGAGCTGGCCGGGCGGATCGTGGAGGAGCACGGCCGCCCCACGGTGACCAGCCCCGTGCCCCCGTCGGACCCCCTGCTGGCCATGGCCCTCGCCACGCTGCCCGCGCCCGGCAAGGGCCGGTCGGGCCGGGGGCCACGAGCGGCAGCCTGGGTGCGCCGCGTCTCGCGCCGCCTGGAGGAGCCCTGGCTGCGGCGGCTGGTGGAGCGGGGCGCGCTGCGCCCCGAGCGGGTGAAGGTGCTCGGCCTCTTCCCCTCTACGCGCTTCCCCGCGGGGCCCGCCGAGCGCACCAGCGAGGCCCGTGAGCACCTGGCCGCCGCCGTCCGTACGGGCTTCGCCGAGCCGCGCGGCCGCGCGCTGGCCGCCCTCCTCGCCGCCACCGGCGCGGGCCGCTGCCTCCACCCCGGCCCCGAGGGGCGGCCGGCGCGCAGGGCGACGCGGCAGCTGGTGCGCGTGGTGTGGCCGGCGCTCGCGGTCCACCGCAACGTGCAGCGGGACCGGTCCGCGGAGGCCGGCTGACGCCGCTCCGGGCAGTGGATCAGGACTGCTAATTTGTCGTGTCCATATCCACTACGGAGGAGCGAGCGCACGTGCGCAAGGCAGTACAGATCACGGGGGCGGCGTTCATCGCCGCTGTGCTGATGACCGGTTGCGGCAGCCAGAGCGACGACAAGGACAAGTCCGCGACACCGCCGCCGTCCGCGCCGACCAAGCCCGCCGGCCCGGCCGCCCAGGACCCGGCCGAGGGGACGGGCGTGACCGGTCCCGTCGAGGGCACCTACGCGGCGAAGATAGACGGGACGGGCTGGGGCCTGGTCATCTCCCCCAGCATGGCCGCCCTCGCGGGCGCGGGCCACGTCTGCGACGGCACCGTCGACCACAACGCCAAGCCCCCCACGCTCACCCTCAAATGCGCCGACGGGGACACCCTGCGCACCCAGGGCGAGATCGTGAGCGCCGACGGCAAGACGCTCGTGGTCAGCTGGAGCTCGGGCAAGAAGGACACCTTCCTCAAGACCGAGAAGGGCGGCGCCCCCGCCGGCCTCCCCGACCTGGGCAAGCTCGGCCACTGACGCACCGCTGCCCGGCACCCTCCGCGGGGTGCCGGGCAGCGCGCCTGCCGCCTTCTCGCGCCTACCGCACGAAGACCCCCGCCTGGCCCGCCAGATCGAGGAAATACTGCGGGGCGACACCGAGGACGAGCGTGACCGCCACCCCGACCGCGATCGCCGTGGAGGTCAGCGCGCTCGGCACCGCCACGGTCGGCCCGTCGGCCTTCGGCTCGCTGAAGAACATCAGCACGATCACCCGGATGTAGAAGAACGCGGCGATCGCCGAGGACACCACACCGACGATGACCAGCGGCACCGCGCCGCCCTGCGCCGCGGCCTTGAAGACCGCGAACTTCCCGGTGAAGCCGCTGGTCAGCGGGATGCCAGCGAAGGCCAGCAGGAAGACCGCGAAGACGGCGGCCACCAGGGGCGAACGCCGGCCGAGACCGGCCCACTTGGACAGGTGCGTCGCCTCGCCGCCCGCGTCGCGCACCAGCGTCACCACCGCGAAGGCGCCCAGGGTCACGAAGGAGTACGCCGCCAGATAGAAGAGGACGGAGGAGACCCCGTCCGGGCTGACGGCGATGACACCGGCGAGGATGAACCCGGCGTGCGCGATCGAGGAATAGGCGAGGAGCCGCTTCACATCCGTCTGGGTGACGGCGACGATCGCGCCCACCAGCATGGTGACGATCGCGACGCCCCACATCACCGGCCGCCAGTCCCAGCGCAGCCCCGGCAGGACCACGTACAGCAGGCGCAGCAGCGCGCCGAAGGCGGCGACCTTGGTGGCGGCGGCCATGAAGCCCGTGACCGGCGTGGGGGCGCCCTGATAGACGTCGGGGGTCCACATGTGGAAGGGCACCGCGCCCACCTTGAACAGCAGCCCCATCAGCACCAGCGCCCCGCCGATCAGCAGCAGCGCGTCGTTGCCCGTGGTCGAGGCGAGGGCGGGGTCGACCGTCCTGACCGTGCCGCTCACGACATCCGCGATCCCGGCGTATGTGACCGTGCCCGCGTAGCCGTAGAGCAGCGCCACCCCGAACAGCAGGAACGCCGAGGAGAAGGCACCCA
This sequence comes from Streptomyces sp. NPDC020379, assembly GCF_044387105.1. Lineage (NCBI taxonomy): Bacteria > Bacillati > Actinomycetota > Actinomycetes > Kitasatosporales > Streptomycetaceae > Streptomyces > Streptomyces sp. NPDC020379. The sequence continues at coordinate 40,436 of NZ_JBIRVR010000006.1, read as the reverse complement.
GCAGGAAGTACTTGACCGCCGCCTCCTGGGACAGCAGCCGCTGGCGGCGGGCGAGCGCGCACAGCACGTACAGCGGGAGGGAGAAGACCTCCAGCGCGATGAAGAGGGTCAGCAGGTCGTTCGCGGCGGGGAAGACAAGCATGCCCGCGACCGCGAAGAGCACGACGGGGAAGATCTCGGTGGTGGTGAACCCGGCCTTCACGGCGGCCTGTTCGGCCTCGCCGCCCGGCACCGCGGCGCCCTGCGCGACGAAGGAGTCGACGCGCTTGCCGTGCGCCTTCGGGTCCAGGCGCCGCTCGGCGAAGGTGAACACCGCGATCAGGGAGACCAGGAGAATGGTCCCCTGGAGGAACAGCGCCGGGCCGTCGACGGCGACGGCGCCCATGGCGGCGGCGTGCGCCTTGCCGGTGCCGTAGCCGCCGGCGGCCAGGGCGATGACGGCGGCGAACGCGGCGACGAGGCCGGCGGCGCTCAGCAGGGTCTGCGCCGGATAGCGCAGGCGGCGCGGCAGGAACGCCTCCACGAGGACGCCGAGCACGGCGGCGCCGAGGACGATCAGCGTCGGTGACAGCTGGGCGTACTCGATATGCGGAGCCGGGATCTTCTTCGCCGGGTCGGCCGACATCGTCCACAGGCTGTGGACGAATGCTGCGTGACTCACTTCGCGGCCTCCACATCGTTCGTCGGGGAAGTCGGCACCTGGGGCTTGGGGTCGACCTTGTGCACCTGCGACATCGTCCGGCCGACCGCCGGGTCGATGATCTGCGTCAGCGGCTTGGGGTAGACGCCGAGGAAGATCAGCAGGGCGATCAGCGGGCCGACGACGACCAGTTCGCGCACCTTCAGGTCCGGCATGCCGCGCACGGGCTCCCGCACCGGGCCGGTCATCGTGCGCTGGTAGAGCACCAGGACGTACAGCGCGGCGAGGACGATGCCCAGCGTCGCGACGATCCCGGCGGCCGGATAGCGGCTGAAGGTGCCGACCAGGACCAGGAATTCGGAGACGAACGGTGCGAGGCCCGGCAGTGAGAGCGTCGCCAGACCGCCCACCAGGAACGTCCCCGCGAGGACGGGGGCGACCTTCTGCACCCCGCCGTAGTCGGCGATCAGCCGGGACCCGCGGCGGGAGATCAGGAAGCCGGCGACCAGCATCAACGCGGCCGTGGAGATGCCGTGGTTGACCATGTAGAGCGTCGCGCCGCCCTGGCCCTGGGTGGTCATCGCGAAGATGCCGAGGATGATGAAGCCGAAGTGCGAGATCGACGCGTAGGCGATCAGCCGCTTGATGTCCCGCTGGCCGACCGCGAGCAGCGCGCCGTAGAGGATGCCGGTCACCGACAGCACGATGATCACCGGGGTCGCCCACTTCGACGCCTCGGGGAACAGCTGGAGGCAGAAGCGGAGCATCGCGAAGGTGCCGACCTTGTCGACCACCGCGGTGATCAGCACGGCGACGGGCGCGGTGGACTCGCCCATGGCGTTGGGCAGCCAGGTGTGCAGCGGCCACAGCGGCGCCTTCACCGCGAAGGCGAAGAAGAAGCCGAGGAACAGGGCCCGTTCGGTGACGGTCGCGAAGTGCAGCTCGCCGGCCGCCCGCGCCTGGACGATCTCCTGGAGGGAGAAGGTGCCGGTGCCGAGCTGGTGCGCGGTGACGGCGTAGAGCCCGATGACGGCGGCCAGCATGATGAGCCCGCCGGCGAGGTTGTAGAGCAGGAACTTCACGGCCGCGTACGAGCGCTGGGCCGCCGTCTCCTCCTCGGTCCGGCCGCCCGCCCGGTCGCCGAAGCCGCCGATGAGGAAGTACATCGGGATCAGCATGGCTTCGAAGAAGATGTAGAAGAGGAAGACGTCGGTGGCCTCGAAGGAGATCACCACCATCGCCTCGACCATCAGGATCAGCGCGAAGAAGCCCTGGGTGGGCCGCCAGCGCCGGTTGGGCGCGGGCTCTTCGAGCGGGTCGGCGTCATGCCAGCCGGCCAGCATCACGAAGGGGATCAGCAGCGCGGCCAGGGCGATCAGCACCACGGCGATGCCGTCGACCCCCAGGTCGTAGCGGACCCCGAAGTCCTTGATCCAGGCGTGCGACTCGGTCAGCTGGAACGGCTTCCCGGAGTCCGGGTCGAACCGGGCCAGTTGCACACCCGCGAGCGCGAGCGTGGCCAGCGCGAAGCCGAGCGCGAGCCATTTGGCGGCCGTGCGGCGCGCGGCCGGGACGGCGGCGGTCACGACCGCGCCGGCCGCGGGCACCGCGGCCGTGACCGTCAGCAGGGGAAAAGACATGATCAGACCGCCCTCATCAGCAGGGTCGCGGCGATGAGCAGGGCCGCACCGCCGAACATCGAGACCGCGTACGACCGCGCGTAGCCGTTCTGGAGCCTGCGCATCCGGCCCGAGAGCCCGCCGACGGAGGCGGCCGTGCCGTTGACCACGCCGTCGACCAGCGTGTGGTCGGCGTAGACCAGGCTGCGGGTGAGGTGCTCACCGCCGCGGACCAGCACGACGTGGTTGAAGTCGTCCTGGAGCAGGTCGCGCCGGGCGGCCCGGGTGAGCACGTTCCCCCGCGGCGCCGTGACGGGGACGGGCCCGCGGCCGTACTGCGCCCAGGCGAGCGCCACCCCGAGGACGAGGACGGCCATGGTGCCGATCGTGACGGTGAGCGCGCTGACGGGGGAATGGCCCTCCGCGTGCCCGGTGACCGGCTCCAGCCACTTCAGGAAGGTGTCGTTGACGCTGAACAGCCCACCGGCGAGGACCGATCCGAAGGCGAGCACGACCATGGGGATCGTCATGGTCCTGGGCGACTCGTGCGGGTGCGGGGCGTTGCCGTCCGCGTCCGGCTGCCAGCGCTTCTCGCCGAAGAAGGTCAGGATCATCACGCGCGTCATGTAGTACGCCGTGATGGCCGCGCCCAGCAGGGCCGCGCCGCCGAGGATCCAGCCCTCGGTGCCGCCCTTGGCGAAGGCGGCTTCGATGATCTTGTCCTTGGAGAAGAAGCCGGACAGGCCGGGGAAGCCGATGATGGCCAGATAGCCGAGGCCGAAGGTGACGAAGGTGACCGGCATGTACCTGCGCAGACCGCCGTAACGCCGCATGTCGACCTCGTCGTTCATGCCGTGCATCACCGAACCGGCGCCGAGGAAGAGCCCCGCCTTGAAGAAGCCGTGGGTCACCAGGTGCATGATCGCGAAGACATAGCCGACGGGACCGAGCCCGGCGGCGAGGATCATGTAGCCGATCTGGGACATCGTCGAGCCCGCCAGGGCCTTCTTGATGTCGTCCTTCGCGCAACCGACGATCGCACCGAAGAGGAGCGTCACCGCGCCCACCGTGACGACCGCGGTCTGGGCGTCCGGCGCCGCGTTGAAGATCGCGCCGGAGCGGGTGATCAGATAGACGCCCGCGGTCACCATCGTCGCCGCGTGGATGAGGGCCGAGACCGGTGTCGGGCCCTCCATCGCGTCACCGAGCCAGGACTGCAGCGGCACCTGGGCGGACTTGCCGCACGCCGCGAGCAGCAACAGCAGCCCGACGGCCGTCAGCTTGCCCTCCCCCGCGCCCGTGGCGTGGGAGAGGACCGGGCCGAAGGCGAAGGAGCCGAAGGTGGTGAACATCAGCATGATCGCGATGGACAGGCCCATGTCGCCCACGCGGTTGACGAGGAACGCCTTCTTGGCAGCGGTGGCCGCGCTCGGCTTGTGCTGCCAGAAGCCGATCAGCAGATACGACGCGAGGCCGACGCCCTCCCAGCCGACGTACAGCAGGAGGTAGTTGTCGGCGAGGACGAGCAGCAGCATCGCGGCGAGGAAGAGATTCAGATAGCCGAAGAAGCGGCGGCGCCGCTCGTCGTGCTCCATATAGCCGACCGAATAGAGGTGGATCAGCGCGCCCACCCCCGTGATCAGCAGGACGAAGGTCATGGACAGCTGGTCCAGCTGGAAGCCCACGTCCGCGCGGAAGCCGCCGACCGGCACCCAGCTGAAGAGGTGCGAGGTGAGCGTGCGGTCCTCGCGGCCCTTGCCGAGCAGGCCGGCGAAGAGCACCACGCCCAGCGCGAAGGACACCGCCGCGAGCAGCGTGCCGATCCAGTGCCCGGCGCGGTCCAGCCGGCGGCCGCCGCACAGCAGCAGGCCCGCGCCCAGCAGGGGGGCCGCGACGAGCAGTCCGATGAGGTTCTCCACGTCAGCGTCCCCTTACAGCTTCAGCAGGGCGGCGTCGTCGACCGAGGCCGAATGGCGGGAGCGGAAGACCGACACGATGATCGCGAGGCCGATCACGACCTCGGCGGCGGCCACCACCATCGTGAAGAAGGCGATGATCTGGCCGTCCAGATTGCCGTGCAGCCGGGCGAAGGTGACGAACGCCAGATTGCAGGCGTTCAGCATCAGCTCGACGCACATGAAGACGACGATCGCGTTCCGCCGGATGAGCACACCGGCGGCACCGATGGTGAACAAAACGGCCGCCAGATAGAGGTAGTTGACCGGGTTCACTTGCGGGCCTCCTTCGCGTCCTCGCCGCGGCCGTGACCGACCCACTCCGCGGACCGCTGCTCCAGGGCCGCCAGCTCCTGGAGCGCCTCGCCGGAGACGTCACGGATCTGGCCGCGGGAGCGCAGCGTCGGGTTGACGGTGAGCTCGGCGGGGGTGCCGTCGGGCAGCAGGCCGGGGACGTCCACGGCGTTGTGCCGGGCGTAGACGCCGGGGGCGGGCAGCGGCGGCACCTGCTTGCCCGCGCGCACCCGCTCCTGGGAGCGCTCGCGCTGGCCGGCGGGCCGCTCGGTGCGCTCCCGGTGGGTGAGGACCATCGCCCCGACGGCCGCGGTGATCAGCAGCGCGCCGGTGATCTCGAAGGCGAAGACGTATTTGGTGAAGATGAGCGCCGCGAGCCCCTGCACATTGCCGCCGGAATTGGCCTGGCCGAGCCCGGTGAAGTCCTTCAGTGAGGCGTTGGCGATGCCCGCGACCAGCAGGATGCCGAAGCCGAGCGCGCAGAGCCCGGCGAGCCAGCGCTGGCCCTTGATGGTCTCCTTCAGGGAGTCGGCGGCGGTGACGCCGACCAGCATGACCACGAAGAGGAAGAGCATCATGATGGCGCCGGTGTAGACCACGATCTGGACGACGCCCAGGAAATAGGCGCCGTTGGCGAGATAGAACACCGCGAGCACGATCATGGTGCCGGCCAGCGAGAGGGCGCTGTGCACGGCCTTCTTCATCAGCACCGTGGACAGCGCGCCGATGACGGCGACGGTGCCCAGCAGCCAGAACTGCACGGCCTCACCGGTGGAGGCCGTGCCCGCGGCGGCGAGGGCGCTCATGACTGCCCCTCCCCGGCCTGGGTGGCAGCGGCCTCCGGCGGCTGCTCGCCCTTGGAGACGGCCACTTGCCGCACCGTGCCCGGCGCGGCCTCCGTCACCAGACCGCGGTAGTAGTCCTTCTCGGTCATGCCGGGGAAGATCGCGTGAGGGGTGTCGACCATGCGGTCCTCCAGGCCCGCGAGCAGCTCCTCCTTGGTGTAGATGAGCGATTCGCGGCTGGAGTCGGCCAGTTCGTACTGATTGGTCATGGTCAGGGCACGGGTGGGGCACGCCTCGACGCACAGGCCGCACAGGATGCAGCGGAGGTAGTTGATCTGATAGACGCGGCCGTAGCGCTCGCCGGGCGAATAGCGCTCCTCGTCGGTGTTGTCCGCGCCCTCGACATAGATCGCGTCCGCCGGGCAGGCCCAGGCGCACAGCTCGCAGCCGATGCACTTCTCCAGCCCGTCCGGGTGCCGGTTGAGCTGGTGGCGGCCGTGGAAGCGCGGCGCGGTGTGCTTCTTCTCCTCCGGATACTGCTCGGTCAGCCGCTTCTTGAACATGGCCTTGAAGGTCACGCCGAAGCCGGCCACGGGGTTCTGGAAGTCAGTCACCCTCGCCCTCCTTTCCGTCTCGGGGACCGTCACTGACAGTATTCACTCCACCACTGACAATGAGCTCGCGGGCCTGGCGCGAGGGCCTGCGCGGCACGGGCGGCAGGGTCTGGCCCGGCAGCGGGGGCACGGGGAAGCCGCCCGCCATCGGGTCGAACTCCCCTTGCGGAGCGGCCTCTTCCGCCTCCCGCTCCGCCTTCGCGCCGCGGTCGCGGAAGACGTCGGCCACGAAGGACAGCAGCAGGACCGCGACGACCGCGCCGCCCACGTAGAGCACGATGCGCTGGAAGTCGTAGTGCTCGTTGCGCAGGGCCCGGACCGCGGCGACGAGCATCAGCCACACCATCGAGACCGGGATGAGGACCTTCCACCCCAGCTTCATGAACTGGTCGTAGCGCAGCCGCGGCAGGGTCCCGCGCAGCCAGATGAAGAAGAACAGCAGCAGCTGGAGCTTGATGACGAACCACAGCATCGGCCACCAGCCGTGGTTCGCCCCCTCCCAGAACGCCGAGACGGGGTAAGGGGCCCGCCAGCCGCCCAGGAACAGCGTCACCGCGACGGCCGAGACCGTGACCATGTTGACGTACTCGGCGAGCATGAACATCGCGAACTTGATGGAGGAGTACTCGGTGTTGAAGCCGCCGACCAGGTCGCCCTCGGACTCCGGCAGGTCGAACGGTGCCCGGTTGGTCTCGCCGACCATCGCCACGATGTAGATGAGGAAGGAGACCGGCAGCAGCAGGACGTACCACCGGTCGTGCTGCGCGTCCACGATCGTCGAGGTCGACATCGACCCGGAGTAGAGGAAGACCGCGGCGAAGGAGACGCCCATCGCGATCTCGTACGAGATCATCTGGGCGCACGACCGCAGGCCGCCGAGCAGCGGATAGGTCGAGCCGGAGGACCAGCCCGCCAGCACGATGCCGTAGATGCCCACCGACGCGGTGGCGAGGATGTAGAGCACGCCGATCGGCAGGTCGGTGAGCTGCATCGTGGTGCGGTGGCCGAAGATCGAGATCTCGTTCCCGGCCGGACCGAAGGGGATCACGGCGATCGCCATGAAGGCCGGGATGGCCGCGACGACGGGCGCGAGGACGTAGACGACCTTGTCGGCCCGCTTGACGACCACGTCCTCCTTGAGCATCAGCTTGATGCCGTCCGCGAGGGACTGGAGCATGCCCCAGGGGCCGTGCCGGTTGGGGCCGATGCGCAGCTGCATCCACGCGACGACCTTGCGTTCCCAGACGATCGAGAACAGCACCGTCAGCATGACGAACGCGAAGCAGAAGACGGCCTTGACGACGATCAGCCACCACGGGTCCCGGCCGAACATCGACAGGTCCTCGGCGGCCAGTGCGTATGCCTTCACTACCGTGCCTCCGGTGTCTCGGTTCCGGTGCCGTCGCCGACGGCAGCGGCGATGCGTACGAGCTCGCCGGGGCGGGCACCGGTGCCATCGGTGACGCCGGTGCCCACGGAGTTGAGCGGGAGCCACACCACCCGGTCCGGCATGGGGGTGAGCCGCAGCGGCAGCCGCACGCTCCCGGCCGGGCCGGTCACGGCCAGCATGTCCCCCTCGCGCGCCCCCGCCTCGGCGGCGGTCGCGGCGGAGAGCCGGGCGACCGCGGCGTGCCGCGTGCCGGCGAGCGCCTCGTCGCCCTCCTGCAGGCGCCCCTGGTCGAGGAGCAGCCGGTGGCCCGCGAGCACGGCCTCGCCCGCGCCGGGCGGCGGCAGCGGCCGGCCGGGCTCGGCGGGGTCGGCCGCGTGGGCGCCGTCCCAGGGGCCGAGGCGGTCCAGCTCCGCGCGCGCGGCGTCGACGTCCGGCAGGGCGAGGGCCACGCCCATCGCGTCGGCCAGCATGTGCAGCACCCGCACGTCCGGCGGCACATGATGGCGCGTCAGCTGATCGAGCTTGATGGCGACCCCGAAGGGGCGGGCCCGGCCCTCCCAGTTGAGGAACGTACCCGCCTTCTCCTCGACCGCCGCGACCGGCAGCACCACGTCCGCCCGCTCCGTCACCTCGCTCGGCCGCTGCTCCAGGCTCACCAGGAAGCCGATGGCGTCCAGCGCGGCACGCGCGCGCGGCGGGTCGGGCAGGTCCGCGACCTCCACCCCGCCCACCAGCAGGGCGCCCAGCTCGCCGGTGGCCGCGGCCTCGACGATCTGGCCGGTGTCCCGGCCGGTGCCGCGCGGCAGGTCGGCCACCCCCCAGGCGGCCGCCGTCTCCTCCCGCGCGCGGGGGTCGGTGGCCGGGCGGCCGCCGGGCAGCAGGCCCGGCAGCGCACCGGCCTCCAGCGCGCCCCGCTCCCCGGCCCGGCGCGGGATCCACACCAGGCTCGCCCCGGTGGCCCCCGCGGCCGCCAGCGCCGCGGTCAGCGCGCCCGGCACGGCCGCCAGCCGCTCGCCGACGACGATCACCGAGCCGTCCGCGCGCAGCGCCTCGGCCGCCGCCTGTCCGGCGGCATCCAGCCCGGTGGCGCCCGCCAGCGCGCGCAGCCACTCCGGCTCCGTGCCCGGCGCCGCGGGCAGCAGCGTGCCACCCGCCTTCAGCAGACCGGGAGTTGTGTGCGTGGCGAGGGAGAAGACGCGCTGCCCGTGCTTGCGGTGCGCCTTGCGCAGCCGCAGGAAGACGCCGGGCGCCTCCTCCTCCGCCTCGAACCCGGCGAGCAGCACGGCGGGAGCCTGCTCCAGCGTCCGGTAGGTCACCCCCGTGCCGTCCAGGTCCCGGCCCCGGCCTGCGACCCGCGCCGCGAGGAAGTCGGCCTCCTCGGCGCTGTGCGCGCGCGCCCGGAAGTCCACGTCGTGCGTGTCGAGGGCGACGCGCGCGAACTTGGCGTAGGCGTAGGCGTCCTCGACCGTCGGCCGCCCGCCCGTCAGCACGCCCGTCCGGCCGCGCGCGGCGGCCAGCCCGCGGGCCGCCGCCTCCAGCGCCTCGGGCCAGCTCGCGGGCTCCAGGGTGCCCCCGGCGCTGCGCACCAGCGGAGTGGTGAGCCGGTCCGGGCGCCGCGCGTAGCGGAACGCGAAGCGCCCCTTGTCGCACACCCACTCCTCGTTGACCTCGGGGTCGTCGGCCGCGAGGCGGCGCATCACCTTGCCGCGCCGGTGGTCCGTACGCGTCGCGCAGCCGCCCGCGCAGTGCTCGCACACCGACGGCGAGGAGACGAGGTCGAAGGGCCGGGAGCGGAATCGGTACGCCGCCGAGGTGAGCGCGCCCACCGGGCAGATCTGGATGGTGTTGCCGGAGAAGTACGACTGGAACGGCACGTCCTCGCCGGTGCCCACCTGCTGGAGCGCGCCCCGCTCCAGCAGCTCGATCATCGGGTCGCCCGCGATCTGCTGGGAGAAGCGGGTGCAGCGCGCGCACAGCACGCAGCGCTCGCGGTCGAGGAGCACCTGGGTGGAGATCGGCACCGGCTTCTCGAAGGTCCGCTTGCGGCCCTCGAAGCGGGAGTCGGCCTGCCCTGCGGACATCGCCTGGTTCTGCAGCGGGCACTCACCGCCCTTGTCGCAGACGGGGCAGTCGAGCGGGTGGTTGATGAGCAGCAGCTCCATCACACCGCGCTGCGCCTTCTCGGCGACGGGCGAGGTGAGCTGGGTCCGTACGACCATGCCGTCGGTGCAGGTGATGGTGCAGGACGCCATCGGCTTGCGCTGGCCCTCGACCTCGACGATGCACTGCCGGCAGGCCCCGGCGGGGTCGAGCAGCGGGTGGTCGCAGAACCGCGGGATCTCGATGCCGACGAGCTCGGCGGCGCGGATGACCAGCGTCCCCTTGGGCACGGAGAGCGTGATGCCGTCGATGGTGACGGAGACCAGGTCGTCCGGGGGCACCGCCGCGTTCCCTCCCCCGGAGGAAGCCGGCGTGGTGACGGTCATGCGGATACCTCCTGGTGGTTCCCGTCCGCCCACGCCGTGGACTTCGCGGGGTCGAAGGGGCAGCCCTTCCCCTTGATGTGCTGTTCGTACTCCGCGCGGAAGTGCGTCAGCGAGGAGAAAATCGGGCTCGCGGCGCCGTCACCGAGCGCGCAGAAGGACTTGCCGTTGATGTTGTCGGCGATGTCGGCCAGCTTGTCCAGGTCCGTCATGCGGCCCCGCCCGGCCTCGATGTCGCGGAGCAACTGCACCAGCCAGTACGTGCCTTCGCGGCAGGGTGTGCACTTGCCGCAGGACTCGTGGGCGTAGAACTCGGTCCACCGGGTGACGGCCCGCACCACGCAGGTCGTCTCGTCGAAGCACTGGAGCGCCTTGGTGCCGAGCATGGACCCGGCGGCGCCCACCCCCTCGTAGTCCAGGGGGACGTCGAGGTGCTCCTCGGTGAGCAGCGGGGTCGAAGAGCCGCCCGGGGTCCAGAACTTGAGCCGGTGGCCGGGGCGCATGCCGCCGCTGATGTCGAGGAGCTGGCGCAGGGTGACGCCGAGCGGCGCCTCGTACTGCCCGGGGCCCGCGACATGGCCGCTGAGGGAGTAGAGCGTGAAGCCCGGGGACTTCTCGCTGCCCATCGAACGGAACCATTCCTTGCCCCGGTTGAGGATCGCGGGAACCGACGCGATGGACTCGACGTTGTTCACCACAGTGGGGCAGGCGTAGAGCCCCGCCACCGCGGGGAAGGGGGGCCGCAGCCGGGGCTGGCCGCGCCGCCCTTCGAGGGAGTCGAGGAGGGCCGTCTCCTCGCCGCAGATATAGGCGCCCGCCCCCGCGTGCACGGTGATGTCGAGGTCGAGTCCGCTGCCGAGGATGTCCCGGCCGAGGTAGCCCGCGTCGTACGCCTCGCGCACGGCCTCGTGCAGCCGCCGCAGCACGGGGACGGTCTCGCCGCGCAGATAGATGAAGGCGTGCCGGGAGCGGATCGCGTAGCAGGCGATCAGCATGCCCTCGATGAGGGCGTGCGGATTGGCGAAGAGGAGGGGGATGTCCTTGCAGGTGCCCGGTTCGGACTCGTCCGCGTTGACGACGAGGTAGTGCGGCTTGCCGTCGCCCTGGGGGATGAACTGCCACTTCATCCCGGTCGGGAAGCCCGCGCCGCCGCGGCCGCGCAGCCCGGAGTCCTTCACATAGGCGATCACGTCGTCGGGGGTCATCGCCAGGGCCTTGCGCGCGCCCGCGTAGCCCTCGTGCCGCAGATAGGTGTCCAGCGTCCAGGACCGGGGCTGGTCCCAGAAGGCGCTGAGCACGGGCACGAGCAGCTTCTCGGGGTCGGCCCCTCCTCCTGCCCCGGCCGCGGGCCGGGGGGTCCCACCGTTCGCGGGTGCCATGGTCATTCCTCCCCCTCCTCGGTCACGGGCCCGGCGGGGAAGCCGGGGTCCGAGGCCGATGTCCGCTGGGGCGCGTCGTGGGAGCTGGGGTGCTCGGCGGGGCCCGCCTCGCGCGTGGGCCTGCCCGCCGCGGGCGCGCCGCGCGGCGGGCCGACGTGGGCGGCCGGGGCCTCGCCCCTGGCCAGCCGCAGGCCCGCGAGGGTCGCGGGCCCGGCGGCACCGGACGCCTCGACGGCGCCGGGCCGCGGGTCGGGGAAGCCGGCCAGGATGCGGGCCGTCTCCTTGTAGGTGCACAGGGGAGCGCCGCGGGTCGGCTCCACGGTGCGCCCGGCGCGCAGGTCGTCGACGAGGGCCTTGGCGCTCTCGACGGTCTGGTTGTCGAAGAACTCCCAGTTGACCATCACCACGGGCGCGAAGTCGCAGGCCGCGTTGCACTCGATGTGTTCGAGGGTGACCTTGCCGTCGTCCGTGGTGCCGCCGTTGTCGACGCCCAGGTGGCGGCGCAGGGCGTCGAAGATGGCGTCACCGCCCAGCACCGCGCACAGCGTGTTGGTGCAGACACCGACCTGGTAGTCGCCGCCCGGCCCCCGGCGGTACATCGAGTAGAAGGTCGACACCGCCGTGACCTCGGCGACGGTCAGTTCGAGCACCTCGGCGCAGAAGCGCAGGCCGGTGCGGGTGACGTGCCCCTCCTCGGCCTGCACGAGGTGCAGCAGGGGCAGCAGCGCGCTGCGGCTGTCGGGATAGCGGGCGATCACCTCCTTGGCGTCGGCCTCCAGCCGGGCCCGTACGCCGGCGGGGTAATCGGGTGCGGGGAGCTGGGGCATGCCCAGCTGGACGTCACTCACTGCGCCCCCTCGCCCGCTTCTCCGCCCACGCGGCGCAGAGGTGCGGCTTTCGCGGTCGTCCGCGGCTTGGTGGCCGCGTGTGCGTCGCTCACCGGTCCACGCCTCCCATCACAGGGTCGATCGACGCCACCGCGACGATGACGTCGGCCACCTGGCCGCCCTCGCACATCGCCGCCATGGCCTGGAGGTTGGTGAAGGACGGGTCACGGAAGTGGACCCGGTAGGGGCGGGTGCCGCCGTCGCTGACCACGTGCACGCCGAGCTCGCCCTTGGGGGACTCCACCGCCGCGTACGCCTGGCCGGGCGGCACCCGGAAGCCCTCCGTCACCAGCTTGAAGTGGTGGATCAGGGCCTCCATCGAGGTGCCCATGATCTTCTTGATGTGGTCGAGGGAGTTGCCGAGGCCGTCCGGGCCGAGGGCCAGCTGGGCGGGCCAGGCGATCTTCTTGTCGGCGACCATGACCGGGCCGGGCGCCAGCCGGTCCAGGCACTGCTCGACGATCCGCAGGGACTGCCGCATCTCTTCCAGCCGGATGAGGAAGCGCCCGTACGCGTCACAGGTGTCGGCGGTCGGCACCTCGAAGTCGTAGGTGTCGTAGCCGCAGTAGGGCTGCGCCTTGCGGAGGTCGTGCGGGAGGCCGGCGGCGCGCAGGACGGGGCCGGTCGCGCCGAGGGAGAGGCAGCCGGCGAGGTCCAGATAACCGACGTCCTGCATCCGGGCCTTGAAGATCGGGTTGCCGGTGGCGAGCTTGTCGTACTCCGGCAGATTCCTGCGCATCTTCTTCACGAACTCGCGCACCGCGTCCACCGCGCCCGGCGGCAGGTCCTGCGCGAGCCCGCCGGGGCGGACGTACGCGTGGTTCATCCGCAGGCCGGTGATGAGCTCGTAGAGGTCCAGGACCATCTCGCGGTCCCGGAAGCCGTAGATCATGATCGTGGTGGCGCCGAGCTCCATGCCGCCGGTGGCGATGGCCACCAGGTGGGAGGAGAGACGGTTCAGCTCCATCAGCAGCACGCGGACGACGGTGGCCCGGTCCGGGATCTGCTCCTCGATGCCCAGCAGCCGCTCCACGCCCAGGCAGTACGCCGTCTCGTTGTAGAACGACGTGAGGTAGTCCATGCGCGTGACGAAGGTGGTGCCCTGGGTCCAGTTCCGGTATTCGAGGTTCTTCTCGATGCCGGTGTGGAGATAGCCGATGCCGCAGCGGGCCTCGGTGACGGTCTCGCCGTCGATCTCCAGGATCAGCCGGAGCACTCCATGGGTGGAGGGGTGCTGGGGGCCCATGTTGACGATGATGCGCTCGTCGTCGGCCCGTTTCGCGGCCGTGGCGATCTCGTCCCAGTCGCCGCCGGTGACCGTGTAGACGGTGCCCTCGGTGGTGTCGCGCGGGCTTGCGGGGGGAGTGCTCATCAGTTGTACGACCTCCGCTGGTCCGGAGCCGGGATCTGTGCGCCCTTGTATTCGACGGGGATGCCGCCGAGGGGGTAGTCCTTGCGCTGCGGGAAGCCCTGCCAGTCGTCCGGCATCATGATCCGCGTGAGCGCCGGGTGGCCGTCGAAGACGAGGCCGAAGAAGTCGTACGTCTCGCGCTCGTGCCAGTCGTTGGTGGGATAGACGTCCACGATCGAGGGCACGTGCGGATCGCTGTCGGGGGCGCTCACCTCCAGCCGGAGCAGCCGGTTGTGGGTGATCGAGCGCAGGTGGTAGACCGCGTGCAGCTCCCGCCCCTTGTCCTCGGGGAAGTGGACGCCGCTGACGCCGGTGCACAGCTCGAAGCGCAGCGCCGGGTCGTCGCGGAGGGTGCGGGCGACGCGCGGCAGGTGCTCGCGGGCGATGTGGAAGGTGAGCTCGCCGCGGTCGACGACGGTCTTCTCGATCGCGTTCTGCGGGAGCAGTCCCTGCTCCTCCAGCGCCCCTTCGAGCTCGTCGGCGACCTCGTCGAACCAGCCTCCGTACGGCCGGGACGTGGCGCCCGGCAGCCGCACGGTCCGGACGAGCCCGCCGTAGCCGGTGGTGTCGCCGCCGTTGCGGGTGCCGAACATGCCGCGCTGGACGCGGATGGCCTCGCCCGTCCCGCCGCGCTGGCCGGGGAGGTTCTGGGCGTTGACGTCCTTGTCGGGGTTGACGCCGTTCGTCGGCTCGCTCACCGCAGCAGACCCTTCATCTCGATCAGCGGGAGGGCCCCCAGCGCCGCCTCCTCCGCCTCGCGGGCGGCCTCCTCGCGGTTCACGCCGAGCTTCTCGCCCTGGATCTTCCTGTGCAGCTTCAAGATCGCGTCCAGCAGCATCTCGGGGCGCGGCGGGCAGCCGGGCAGATAGATGTCGACCGGCACGATGTGGTCGACGCCCTGGACGATCGCGTAGTTGTTGAACATGCCGCCGCTGGAGGCGCAGACACCCATGGAGATCACCCATTTCGGGTTGGGCATCTGGTCGTAGACCTGGCGCAGCACCGGCGCCATCTTCTGGCTGACCCGGCCGGCCACGATCATCAGGTCCGCCTGGCGCGGTGAGCCGCGGAAGACCTCCATGCCGAAGCGGGCGAGGTCGTAGCGCCCGGCGCCGGTGGTCATCATCTCGATGGCGCAGCAGGCGAGTCCGAAGGTGGCCGGGAAGACGGACGCCTTGCGCACCCACCCGGCGGCCTGTTCGACGGTGGTCAGCGCGAAACCGCTGGGCAGCTTCTCTTCGAGTCCCATGGTGTGGTGCCCCCTAGTCCCATTCCAGGCCGCCGCGGCGCCAGACGTAGGCGTAGGCGACGAAGACGGTGAGCACGAAGAGCAGCATCTCGACGAGCCCGAACAGCCCCAGGGAGTCGAAGGTGACGGCCCAGGGGTAGAGGAAGACGATCTCGATGTCGAAGACGATGAAGAGCATCGCCGTCAGGTAGTACTTGATCGGGAAGCGCCCGCCCCCGGCGGGCTGCGGGGTGGGCTCGATGCCGCATTCGTAGGCTTCGAGCTTGGCGCGGTTGTACCTCTTGGGCCCGATGAGCGAGGCCATGACCACGGAGAAGATCGCGAAGCCTGCTCCGAGGGCTCCCAGTACGAGGATGGGCGCGTAGGCGTTCACCGCTCCTCGCTCCTTCCAGTCGACGCTGACTGCTGGCTGACCGGACCCCGGCGACGCCCCGCCTCCGGTGGTCTCCGCGAAGATCACCCCTATGTGAGGCAGTTCACAAGCCCGGGTCGCCTGCATCCTATGCCCGCCGGTCTGTGATCTGCGACACGGGGTGCGCGCCCGCGTTTGTGATCTCCACCACCTGACGAACGATCATCAAGTCGGATGAGCACCGATCTTCGTACACGAAGCGGTCGAGTGATCACGAGAGGTGATAATTGACGACCGCGGCGCTGGTCGGAAGGGTGTGGCTCTATCAAGACGTGGCCACTGCACGCAAATTGGCATCGGAGATCGTCAACCGATATAGGGGTGCCACTCGCTGAGCCGGTGACGGCCGGCGGGGTGCCGGCCGTCGCTCCGCGCCCCGTTTCACGAGCGCGCGGCGAGAGGCGGGCGGGGCGTGAGCTGTGCCACGCTCCAGGAGGTTCGGAACCCCGTTTCCGTGGGTAGCCTCGACACGCGAGTCCTAAAGGTGATATGCCCGCCGCCGGTCACCCCCGGCGGCCAAACCCCGTGCTGAGGGGCCTGTTCACGCCCGGCGCGACATGGGCCGCCGTGACTTCGTCGTGATCAAATGCCCGAATTGTGGCCGCAGACCCGGCCATTGTGACGCACGCCACCTTTATTGAACTCAACCTGCGCGGCCTGATAGTCCGTTGTCCCATGTCCCCGAACGCGCATATAACCAGCCACCGGAAGCCCCGTCGTACGGCCACCCAGTCGTGGGTCGTGCGCACGGGTGTTGCCGGTGGCGTCCTCAGCACCCTGGCCGTGGCCGGCGCCGGTTCCGCCACCGCCGTCGAGAAGCCCACCGAGGCCACGATGGAGATGCCGGCGATCAACGCGACGATCTCCTCCTCCATCGCGCAGAGCGCCGCTGCCACCCAGCAGACCGCTTTCGGCTACCAGGAGAGCGCGCAGCAGGACAAGGCCGACGACACGGCCAAGGACGCCTCCAAGCAGGCCAAGGACGAGGCTCAGCGCATCGCCGACGCCGCGGAGAAGAAGGCCGCCGCGGAGAAGGAGAAGCGCGAGCAGGAGGAGGCCCGCGCCTCCCGCGCCACCGAGCGCAAGACCCTCAGCGCCAAGTCCGCCGCGGACTCCTCCGACGAGGCGTCCTCCGCCGCGTCGTCGTCCTCGGCGTCCGTCGGCAGCGGCAGCACCGCCACGCTGATCTCCTTCCTCCAGGCGCAGCTCGGCAAGGCGTACGTGATGGGCGCCACCGGCTCCTCCTCGTACGACTGCTCCGGCCTGGTGATGTCCGCGTACAACCAGATCGGCATCAGCCTGCCGCGCGTCTCGCAGGACCAGTCGACGGCCGGTACGCAGGTGTCGCTGAGCAACCTCCAGCCCGGCGACATCCTCTACTGGGGCTCCGCGGGCAGCGCCTACCACGTCGCCGTCTACGTCGGCGGCGGCAAGTTCATCGGCGCGCAGAACCCCAGCTCCGGTGTGGTCGAGCGCGACCTCAGCTTCGACATGCCCACGGGTGCCGTGCGCGTCATGTGACGCCTCGCGCCTTGCTCTTCCGTGAAAGGGCCGCCGCTCCCCACCGCTCGGGGACGGCGGCCCTTTCGCGTACGTGGCGGCACATACAAGGACCGCCCGCCGTACGGGGGCTGTGGCGCACGGCGAGCGGTTGCTTGTCTGTTTTCTTCCGCGAAGCGGACACGCCGAAACGGCGTGAAAGCTACCCGAAAGGGTGAAACTTACTCGTTTGTCACGAGCGCGGCGCCACCTTGCTGAGGCCGTTGATGATCCGGTCCATGGCGTCGCCGCCCGTCGGGTCCGTGAGGTTCGCCAGCATCTTCAGCGTGAACTTCATCAGCAGCGGGTGCGTCAGGCCGCGCTGCGTGGCCATCTGCATCACCTTCGGGTTGCCGATCAGCTTCACGAAGGCGCGGCCGAGCGTGTAGTAGCCGCCGTAGGTGTCCTTGAGGACCTTCGGGTAGCGCTGGAGGGCCAGCTCGCGCTGCGCGTACGAGGCACGGGCGTGGGCCTGCACGATGACCTCGGCCGCGATCTGGCCGGACTCCATCGCATAGGCGATGCCCTCGCCGTTGAACGGGTTGACCAGTCCGCCCGCGTCGCCCACCAGCAGCAGGCCGCGCGTGTAGTGCGGCTGGCGGTTGAACGCCATCGGGAGCGCGGCGCCGCGGATGGGGCCCGTCATGTTCTCCGGGGTGTAGCCCCAGTCCTCCGGCATCGAGGCGCACCACGCCTTGAGGACCTCGCGCCAGTCCAGCTCCTTGAAGGAGTCGGAGGTGTTGAGGACGCCGAGGCCGACGTTGCTCGTGCCGTCGCCCATGCCGAAGATCCAGCCGTAGCCGGGCAGCAGCCGGTCCTGCGGGCCGCGCCGGTCCCACAGCTCCAGCCACGACTCCAGGTAGTCGTCGTCGTGCCGGGGCGAGGTGAAGTACGTACGGACCGCCACGCCCATCGGACGGTCCTCGCGCCGGTGCAGGCCCATCCCCAGCGACAGGCGGGTGGAGTTGCCGTCCGCGGCGACGACGAGCGGGGCGTGGAAGGTGACCGGGGTCTTCTCCTCGCCGAGCCTGGCGTGCACGCCGGTGATCCGGCCCGTGCGGTCGTCGATGACCGGCGCGCCGACGTTGCACCGCTCGTACAGCCGGGCGCCCGCCTTCTCCGCGTTCCGCGCGAGCTGCTCGTCGAAGTCGTCGCGCTTGCGGACGAGTCCGTAGTCGGGGAACGAGGCGAGCTCCGGCCAGTCCAGCTGGAGCCGCACGCCACCGCCGATGATGCGCAGGCCCTTGTTGCGCAGCCAGCCCGCCTCCTCGGAGATGTCGATGCCCATCGACACGAGCTGCTTGGTCGCGCGCGGGGTCAGGCCGTCGCCGCAGACCTTCTCGCGCGGGAACGCCGTCTTCTCCAGCAGCAGCACGTCCAGCCCGGCCTTGGCCAGGTGATACGCGGTGGCGGAGCCGGCCGGGCCTGCACCGACGACGATCACGTCGGCGGTGTGTGCGGTGGGGGACTCGGTCACGGTCGGCTCTCCCGTTCGACGGAGGGTTTGATGCGCCGAGTCTATGAGCCGGGGGGTGGGGGCCGGAGGGGCGGGGCGGCGGGTCCGTCGGCCTGCGGCGCTTGTTCCCCTACCCGCCCCTTCCCGGACTGGGGCGCGCGTGCCCCAGACCCCCGGCTGCGGGCCGGTTCGCCACCTGCGGCGGGAGCGGTCCTTCGGACGCGTCCTCAATCTCCCCCAGCGTTAGCTGGGGGAGTATTGAGGGCAACGCGCGAAGCGTGTCGCGGGGTCTGGGGGGGGCGGCCCCAGTTCGGGAAGGGGCGGGGTAGGGGAACGAGCGCCGCAGGCGGCAACGGCAAGTGACCGAACCCCCGGTCACCCCCTACCGCTTCGTGCCCCGGTGCAGGGCCACCACCCCGCCCGTCAGGTTCCGCCAGGCCACGTCCGACCAGCCCGCCGCCTGGAGGCGAGAGGCCAGCGCCGGCTGGTCCGGCCAGGCGCGGATGGACTCGGCGAGATAGACGTACGCGTCAGGGCTGCTGCTGACGACCCGGGCGACCGGCGGCAGAGCGCGCATCAGGTACTCCGTGTAGACCGTGCGGAACGGCCCCCACGTCGGCTGGCTGAACTCACAGATCACCACGCGCCCGCCCGGCTTGGTCACCCGCAGCAGCTCGCGCAGGGCCAGGTCCGTCTCCTGCACGTTGCGCAGGCCGAAGGAGATGGTGACGGCGTCGAACACACCGTCCGCGAAGGGCAGTCGGGTCGCGTCACCGGCGGTGAGCGGGAGCCACGGGTGGCGCTTCTTGCCCTCGCGCAGCATGCCGACGGAGAAGTCGCACGGCACGACGTACGCGCCCGCCGCGGCGAACGGCATGGAGGACGTGCCCGTGCCGGCCGCGAGGTCCAGCACCTTCTCCCCCGGGCGCGCGTTCACGGCCTGGGCGACGGCCTTGCGCCACAGGCGGGCCTGGCCGAGCGAGAGCACGTCGTTGGTCAGGTCGTATTTCGCCGCCACGTCGTCGAACATCGCGGCGACTTCGTGCGGCTGCTTGTCCAGGGATGCTCGGGTCACGACCCCATTGTTCACCGCCCGCCACAGCGGTGCCGCGCGGGGTTCGCGCGCCCGGAGTCCTGGACGGGGGCGGGTCACCGGCGCTCGGCGCCTGTGACGTCGTACCGGGGACCCCCGCCCCCCGGAACCAACTGGGTACCCCCCGGTCCCACCGCCCCCGCGCGTCTCATTCTTATGAGCGAAAGAGGAAGATCCACATCCATTAACGGGCCCCTGACGTCGCGCGCAACCGCTTTTACGGATCACTGACGCGCGTCAGCGCGCGCGGTAGACCAGCCGCCCGGCGAGGACCGTGGCGACGCAGGATCCCGCGCCCCGCGCCGCGAGCGCGGCGGCGTCCGGGACGTCGAAGACGGCGAAGTCCGCCCGCGCGCCCGGCGCGAGCGCGCCCGCGAACGCCGCGTCCGGCGCGGCGCCTTCGGGCAGGGCCGGCAGCGGGTCCAGGGCCGGCGCGAGGCCGGGCGGCGCCTGCCGCACGACCTGGGCGAGCCCCGCCCGCGCCACGGCCATCCGTACGGCCGCGCGGGCGAAGGGGCCGGTCACCGCGGTCGTGCCGTGCCGCAGCAGCCGCTGCGCGCCGCGCCTCGCGGACGCGCCCCAGCGGGCGTCGTCCATGCCGAGCGCCGCCAGCCGGTCGCCGGTCAGCGGCTCCTCGCCCAGCTCCTGCGCCTCGCGCGGATCCGGGTGGTAGGCGGCCTCCAGCAGCGCGGCGGCGCCGGGGTGCACGAGGCCGGGGGTGAGCAGGCCGGGCCAGCGGCGCACCCTGGCCAGCGGATGCGCCTCGGCCACGTCGGCATACGCCCCGACGGCCACGATCCGGTCGCCCTCCACGGCGACGGCCCCCTCGGGCAAGGGGGCCGCTCCGGGGCCGGGCAGCAGCAGCCCGGCTGTGTGAATGGTCAGCACGACCGGGGTCAGCTCGTCGCGACGATCTTCAGCTCGGGGTGTGCGGTGCCCCCCGCGATCGCCGTCGAGGACAGATGCGAGACCACCCGGTCGTCGACCGGGTCGTTCGCCGGGTCCTCGTGCACCACCAGGTGCTCGTACGTCGTCGCGCGCTGCGCCGGGACCCGGCCCGCCTTACGGATCAGATCGATGATCTCCATCCGGTTGGAGCGGTGCTTCGCGCCCGCCGAGGAGACCACGTTCTCCTCCAGCATGATCGAGCCGAGGTCGTCGGCGCCGTAGTGCAGCGACAGCTGACCGACCTCCTTGCCCGTCGTCAGCCACGACCCCTGGATGTGCGCCACGTTGTCCAGGAACAGACGGGCGATCGCGATCATCCGCAGATACTCGAAGATCGTCGCCTGGGTGCGGCCCTTGAGGTGGTTGTTCTCCGGCTGGTACGTGTACGGGATGAACGCACGGAAGCCGCCCGTGCGGTCCTGCACATCGCGGATCATCCGCAGGTGCTCGATCCGCTCCGCGTTCGTCTCGCCCGTGCCCATCAGCATGGTGGAGGTGGACTCCACGCCCAGGGTGTGGGCGAGCTCCATGATCTCCAGCCAGCGCTCACCCGACTCCTTCAACGGCGCGATCGCCGTCCGCGGCCGCTCCGGCAGCAGCTCCGCGCCCGCACCCGCGAAGGAATCCAGACCCGCGGCATGGATCCGGCGGATCGCCTCCTCCGCGCTCACCCCGGAGATCCGCGCCATGTGGTCCACCTCGGAAGCGCCGAGGGAGTGGATCACCAGCTGCGGGAACGCCTTCTTGATCGCGGCGAAGTGCTCCTCGTAATACTCCACCCCGTAATCCGGGTGGTGCCCGCCCTGGAACATGATCTGCGTGCCGCCCAGCTCCACGGTCTCCGCGCAGCGGCGCAGGATGTCCTCCAGGCCGCGCGTCCAGACCTTGTCGCTCTTCGGCGGGGCGTAGAACGCGCAGAACTTGCACGCCGTCACACACGCGTTCGTGTAGTTGATGTTCCGCTCGATGATGTACGTCGCGATGTGCTCCACACCCGCGTACCGCCGACGCCGCGCCGCGTCCGCCGCCGCACCGAGCGCGTGCAACGGCGCCGAGCGGTACAGCTCCAGCGCCTCCTCCGCGGTGATCCGGCCACCGGCGGCGGCGCGGTCGAGGACGGACTGAAGGTCGGCGTTCTCGGTCACCGGGCGTCCCTTCGGAGGGGGTTTGACACGACCGGGCCAGCGTACGCCAGCCCTGTGACACAGCGGATGGCGGCCGCCGACGGTCACCCTCCGCGCCCGGTGCGTCTCGCACCGGGACCTTCGTCTCCTCCTGGCAGGGACTGACGACTCCGATTTTCAGCCTATGACTCAATTCACGAGGTCTCCGAGGAACCCGGACGCCGCGATTGCTCATCCATCAGGGCGGAACAAACCGTCATGTCCTTCGGGGCAGCAGCATCATCCGGAGCGACGAGATGACGCATTCATCCAATGGGGCCTACCGGTCCCAGGGCCACCGCCGAGCCTCCCGCGCCAAACGATGGATCATCGTCGTGGCGTCCATAGCCGTGCTCGGGCTGATCGCCTGGCCCGTCATGACCTATTTCGAGATCCCGCCCTTCACCGACAAGGGCAAGCCCGTGAGCTTCGGCGAGGTGCCGAACGGCGGCGGGCAGGCCGGCGGGACCGGCGGCGACCAGCCCGCGGACTCCAGGATCTCGATGCCCACGGGCCCGAAGGCCGACTTCAAGATCGCCAGCACGCTGGGCAACGGCACGCACGTCGGCGTCGTCTCGTACGACGGCAAGAAGTCCGGCTTCAAGGGCAAGGTCTGGGTGTGGGCGCCCAAGGAGTACGAGGACCCGAAGTTCGCCAAGAGCGGCTTCCCGGTCCTGATCGCCCTCCCAGGCGGCCCCGGCTTCCCGGCCAACTACTGGATGGACGACAACCTCAAGCTGGAGTCGTCGATCTCCAAGTGGTACTCCGAGGGCAAGAGCAAGCCCTTCCTCCTCGCGATGCCCGTCCTCAACCCCAAGCCGGACGACGGCGGGCTCTACTGGGACGGCAGTGACATCCCCGGCCAGCCGAAGATGGGCACCTGGCTCACCGAGGACGTCCCGGACCTGATGAAGCAGAATTTCCGGACGATCAACTCGCGCGACGGCTGGGCCTTCATGGGCTCCTCCTCCGGCGGCTTCTCCGGCCTGAAGGCCGTGCTCAAGCACCCGGACAAGTTCAAGGCCGTGATCGCCTCCGGCCCGGACATCGTCCCGGACTCCCCGCTGTGGAAGGGCCACGAGCAGGAGAAGAACGAGAACAACCCCGAGCTGCTGGCCAAGGCCCTGATCGCCGCCAACAAGCCGGGCCAGGACGTCTATCTCGCCTTCCAGTACGGAACGCTGGAGAAGAGCGTCATCCCGAAGGTGGACCAGTTCATCAAGACCTACGGCAACAAGGGTCCGATCCACACCCGCCTCCAGGTCATCCAGGGCGGCAAGCACGACGCCAAGACCTATGTCGAGGGCATGGGCGACGGCAGCATGCAGTGGATCAGCGAGCACATGGAAGGCCCCGTGCCCGCCTCCTGACGGAACCGGCCCGCGGGCCCCGGCCGTTCCACCGGGGCCCACGGGCCGAAGGCCGCTGTCCGAAGCCCTGATCCCGGTCCCGGGGTCAGGGCTTCTTCAGCAGTTCCACCCGGACATCGGCGGGAAAGCCCGTCGTCGGTCCCGTACGGCGGGCGAACTCGGTGACGCCCGCGAGCTGCTCCGGCCCGAAGCGGAAGTCGAGGGTCGTGAAGTAGCGCTCCAGCAGCTCCGCGTCGAACGCCTCCCAGCGCGCCGCCTGCTCGGCGACCTTGCCGACCTCCTCCAGGGAGACGTCACGGGAGGCGAGGAACGCCTCGTGGACGTCGGCGACGATGCGCGGCGCGCGGGCCAGGTAGTCCTTGCGCACGGCCCAGACCGCGAAGACGAACGGCAGCCCCGTCCAGTCCTTCCACATCTGCCCCAGGTCGTGGACCTCCAGGCCGAGCCGCGGCGCGTCGTGCAGCGAGGCCCGCAGCGCGGCGTCCCCGATCAGCACGGCGGCGTCCGCCTCCCGCATCATCAGGCTCAGGTCGGGCGGGCAGGTGTAGTAGTCCGGCCGCACGCCGTACTGCTCGGCCAGCAGCAGCTGCGCCAGCCGTACCGAGGTGCGCGACGTGGAGCCCAGCGCGACCCGGGCGCCGTCGAGCTCGGCCAGCGGCACCTGCGAGACGATCACGCAGGACATCACCGGGCCGTCGCAGCCCACCGCGATGTCGGGCAGGGCCACCAGCTCGTCGGCGTTGCGCAGGTACTCGACGAGGGTGACGGGGCCGATGTCCAGGTCACCGCGGACCAGCCGCTCGCTGAGCTTCTCCGGGGTGTCCTTGGTGAGGTCCAGGTCGAGCAGCGTGCCCGTGCGGGCGAGCCCCCAGTAGAGGGGCAGGCAGTTGAGGAACTGGATATGGCCGACGCGGGGGCGGCCGCCGTGCCGGTCCGAGGCTGAATTGTCCACATCCGGAGGCTAGCCCCGTGGCGCCGGGAGGGGCGGGGCGGGGGGCCTGTCGGCAGCTGCCCGACCGTCGATCTTTTCCGGCTGCCACGCCCGGAAAACCATCCAACAGCGTGATCTTCCACTCTTTCGCAGCAAGAACCTCGCGTGCTAGGCTCGCCGCAAGTTGCAGTTTGGTTTCCCTTGCAGTACAGAGCCTGCGGAGCATGTGACCCCGCAGGCTTTTGTAGTTTTCAGACTTCTCGCAGGTTCTGGAGCAGGGCAACCCTTTGGCCCAAGGAGGGCTTATGGCTACCGGAACCGTGAAGTGGTTCAACGCTGAAAAGGGCTTTGGCTTCATCGCCCAGGACGGCGGGGGCCCCGACGTCTTCGTCCACTACTCCGCGATCAACGCCGCTGGCTTCCGCTCCCTCGAGGAGAACCAGCAGGTCACCTTCGACGTCACGCAGGGCCCGAAGGGCCCGCAGGCGGAGAACGTCACCCCGGCCTAAGTCCTTCGGATCTCCTGATCCGGCGGCTTGACCGTCCGACCGATCGCGGTCGCTCCGCAGTACCCAAGGAGCCCTGTCCGCTCCCGTTTCGACGGGAGTGGGCGGGGCTCCTGCCTTTTGTCCCCCTGCCCTGATTTATTCGATTCAGCTTTTCTTTTGCACTCTTTCTTTCGCTTTTGTTCATCCTGATGTCTTGGGCGTGCCCTCTCCCGCCGGACCGGCTTGAATTACCCCATGAGTCGCACGATCACCGTGCACCACGTCAAGGCCGCTCTCGGCGGAGCCCGACGGCTCGGCATCGACACCGTTCCCCTGCTGGACAGCGCGCGGATCCCGCCGCCCCTCCTCGCCGACGAACGGGCCCGGGTGACCCCCGAGCAGTTCAGCTTGCTGGTCAAGGAGCTGCGGCGGGCCACCGGTGACGAGTTCCTCGGCCTCGGCCCCTCCCCCAGCAGGCCCGGCACGTTCGCGATGATGTGCTACGCCTGTTCCGGCTGCCGCGACCTCGGCACGGCCATGGAGCGCGGCATCCGCTTCTACGGGCTCTTCCCCGGCGGCCCGGACCTCGCGCTGGAGCGGCGGCCCGCGGAGGCCGTCCTCACGGTCCGCAGCGATCTGCGGCACATCCCCGAGAGCGGCTTCCTCGCCGAGGCCCTGATGGTCGTCTGGCACCGGATGGCCGGCTGGCTGACCGGCCGGCGGATCACCCTGCGCTGGGCGGAGTTCGCCCACCCCGCCCCGCCGTACGCCCGGGAGTACGACCTCCTCTTCGGCTGCACCGTCCGCTTCGGCGCGCACCGCACCGGCGCCGGGTTCGACCCGCGCTGGCTGGCCGCCCCCGTCGTGCAGGACGAGGCCGCCCTGGAGGCCCTGCTCCGGCACGCGCCCGCCGGCCTGCTCGGCGAGCGCGAGTACGGCACGACAGTCGCCGAACAGGTGCGGCGCTCCCTGGCGCGGGCGCTGCGCGAGGGCCGCGCCGTCCGGCTGCCGGAGGTGGCGCAGACAGCGGCCCGGCTGGCGGTGAGCCCGGCGACGCTGCGGCGCCGGCTCCAGGACGAGGGCACCTCGTACCGCAGGCTGAAGGACCAGGTGCGGCGGGAGGCCGCGGTGCGCAGCCTGGCGGAGGGGCGGGAGCCGATCACGCAGCTGGCGGCGCGGCTGGGCTTCTCGGAGGACACCGCCTTCCACCGGGCGTTCCGCCGCTGGACGGGTACGACACCCGGGGCGTACCGCCTCCTGGAGCGAGAGGTGCGGCCGGGTCAGCAAAGCTGAGCTCCCGGGTCACCGCCTTACTGACCCGTACGTCACTACGGTCGCCACAACTGACCCGGCACCACCGACAGTCGGGAGAGTCCGCATGCACCTGCGTTCCACCGCCCTCGCCGCGGTCGCCGCGCTGGCCTTCTCGCTCGGCCTCACGGGCACGGGCACGGCGGCCGGCAAGCCCGGGGCCGCGTCCCCGGGCGACGTCGTCACCGCCGCGCCCACCTCCTTCCACCCGCTGCCCGGCCAGCCCACCAACACCAGGGCCTGGCACATCACCTACCGCTCCACCACCGCCAGGGGCGCGGCCGATGTCGTCTCCGGCACGGTGATCGTGCCCCAGGACGGCAGACCGGGGCCGCGCCCGCTCGTCTCCTACGCGGTGGGCACCGTGGGGATGGCCGACCAGTGCGCGCCCTCCGCGGGCTTCCCCAACGGCACCGCCGTCGAGGCCAACCTCATCCAGCAGCTCACCCTGCGCGGCTGGGCCGTCGCCGTCACCGACTACGAGGGGCTCGGCACCCCCGGCGACCACACCTACGTCGTCGGGCGCTCCGAGGGCCACGCCGTCCTCGACGCGGCCCGCGCCGCGCTACGGCTGCCCGGCACCGGGCTCACCGCCGACTCGCCCGTGGGCATCATGGGCTACTCCCAGGGCGGCCAGGCCAGCAGCTGGGCCGCCGAGCTGCACGACTCGTACGCCCCCGAGCTGAACCTCAAGGGCACCGCGACCGGCGGGGTGCCCGCCGATCTGATCAGGACCGCCGAGTACAACGACGGCAGCATCGGCGCCGGCCTCATCCTCATGGCCGCCGTCGGCCAGGACGCGGCCTATCCGGAGCTCCGGCTCGACAACTACCTCAACGACCGCGGGCGTTACTACGTCGACTTCCTCAAGCACCACTGCGTGGCGGTCAACACGGTCGCCGGCCTCTTCAAGCGGATCTCCGACGTGACGGTCAGGAACCCGCTGGACGCACCCGACTGGCAGCGCGTGCTGCACTCCTCGGACCTCGGCTCGCACGCGCCCGACCGGCCCGTCTACCTCTACCACGGGGTGGTCGACGAGCTGGTCCCGTACGCGATCGGGCAGAAGCTGCGCGCCGACTGGTGCGAGAAGGGAGTGCCGGTGCGGTGGCACGGGCTGCCGCTGGGCGAGCACGTCGTGGGCGCGATCACGGAAGCGGTCCCGGCGGCGAACTGGCTGGCGGAGCGCTTCGCGGGCAAGGACGCCCCGGGCAACTGCTGACCTCCGGGCGCCGGGCGGGCCCTTTCCGGTCCGCCCGGCGCCCGGAGCGGACGCGCGTCAGCGCGCGTACAGATCCGCTATCTCCCGCGCGAAGTCCCGGGCGATCGCCGCCCGCCGCAGCTTCAGGGACGGCGTCAGGTGGCCCGACTCCTCGGTGAAGTCCACCGGCAGGACGGCGAAACGGCGGATCGACTCGGCCCGCGACACGAGGGAGTTCGCGTCGTCCACGGCCTTCTGCAACTCGTCCAGCAGCTCCGGGTCCCGCACCAGTTCCGCCGTCGGCACCGCGGACTTGCCCCGCATCCGCACCCAGTGCGCCAGGCCGTCCTCCTCCAGCGTCACCAGGGCCGTGATGTACGGGCGGTCGTCACCCAGCACCAGGCACTGGCCGACCAGCGGGTGCGCCCGGAGCCGGTCCTCCAGGGGCGCGGGGGCGACGTTCTTGCCGCCGGAGGTGATGATCAGCTCCTTCTTGCGGCCGGTGATGGTGAGATAGCCGTCCTGGTCGAGCGCGCCCAGGTCACCGGTCGGGAACCACTCGCCGTCGGCCGCGGGGAGGGCCTCGCCGCGCTCGGCGTCCCAGTAACCGGAGAACACCTGCCCGCCGCGCAGCAGCACCTCCCCGTCGTCGGCTATCCGTACGGCGCTGCCCGGCAGTGGCCAGCCGACCGTGCCGATGCGGGGGCGCAGCGGCGGGGTGACGGTGACCGCGGCGCAGGTCTCGGTCAGGCCGTAGCCCTCGAAGACC
Source organism: Streptomyces sp. NPDC020379 (assembly GCF_044387105.1). Lineage (NCBI taxonomy): Bacteria > Bacillati > Actinomycetota > Actinomycetes > Kitasatosporales > Streptomycetaceae > Streptomyces > Streptomyces sp. NPDC020379. The sequence continues at coordinate 13,049 of NZ_JBIRVR010000006.1, read as the reverse complement.
TCGATGCCCGCGCCCGCGCAGAAGGCGGCGAGCCGGTGGCCGAGCGGTGAGCCGCCGCTGAGGACGTAGCGGACCTCGCCGCCGAGCGCGGCCCGGACGCGGCGGTAGACGAGCGGGTCGTAGAAGGCGCGGGCCGCGCGCAGGGCCGGGCCGGGCCCCGGGCCGGTGCCGTGCCGGCGGGCCTCCTCGGCCTCGCCGTAGCGCGTCGCGATCCGGGCGGCGCGGTCGAAGGAGGCGGCGCGGCCCAGTCTCTCGGCGGTGGCGCGGCCGGTGTTGTAGACCTTCTCCAGCACATAGGGGATGGCGAGCAGGAAGGTCGGCCGGAAGGCCGCGAGGTCGGCGAGGAGGTCGTCGGTCCTGATGGACGGCGCGTGGCCCACCCGTACGCGCGCCCGCATGCAGCCGACGGCGACGGTCCGCCCGAAGATGTGGGAGAGCGGCAGGAAGAGGAGGGTGGCGGCCGGGGACTTCGCGGTCGCCTTGTAGAGGGGGTGGAGCAGTTCGCTGGAACTGTCCGCCTCGGTGAAGAAGTTGCCGTGGGTGAGGACGCAGCCCTTGGGGCGGCCGGTGGTGCCCGAGGTGTAGATGAGGGTGGCGGTGTCCGCGGGGGTACGGGTGGCGCGGGCCTCGGTGACCACGGAGGCGGGTAACTCCCGGCCCGCGGCCATGAGCGAGCGGATCGCCCCGGTGTCGAAGCGCCACAGATGGGCCAGGCGCGGCAGCTCCGCGCGCACGTCCTCGACGAGCCGCGCCTGGGCCGGGCCCTCGACGACGCACGCGGAGGCCCCGGAGTCCTGGAGGATCCAGCGGACCTGGTGGGCGGAGGAGGTGGGGTAGACGGGGACGCCGACCAGCCCGGCCGCCCAGGCCGCGAAGTCCAGCAGCGTCCATTCGTAGGTCGTACGGGCCATGATGGCGAGCCGGTCGCCGGGCCGCAGGCCGTGCGCGATCAGGCCCTTGGCGGTGGCGAGCACCTCCGCGGCGAAGGTGGCGGTGGTGACATCGCGCCAGGTCCCGTCGGGCTGCTTCCGGCTGAGCACGACATCGGTGGGTGCGGCGGCCGCGTTCTCGAACGGCAGGTCCCCGAGGGACCCGCTGGTCACGGGCGGGGCGAGGGGCGGTACGGCGGCCTCACGGACGACACCGTGCACCAGTGTCGTGCGGGGCGGGTGGAGGACGTCGGCTGCGCTGTGCGGTTCGGACACGTGCGGCTCCTGTTCGTGGCCGGCGTATACCTACTCAGCGGTAAATCGCGGCCAATCTACGCGGTGTCGCGCGTGCGCTCCAGGGGGCCGGGGGTGTGCTTGGTTTGTTCCCCGGCCCCGCCCCTTCCCGGCAGCGAGCCGCACCCGCTAGTCCTTACGACCCCCGAAGCCCTGCCCGTTTTGCCGATGTCCGTGCCCACGTGGCCGAAATAACTTCTTATGTGTCGAGCCGTCGCCGTAAGGAGACCCAAGCCATGAACACCGCCCGCCGCACCCTCCTCCGCACCGTCATAGCCACCACCGTCCTCACAGGCGCCGTCGCCGTCCCCACGGCCGCGTTCGCCGTGGAACCGGCGCCGAGCGCCGCGGCGGCGGGCCGCACCGTCGACATCGGTGGCGGCATGGAAGCCGAGATCAAGGACGGCAAGGCGTACCTCAGGCAGATCGGCAGCGGCAAGGTCCTCGCCGTGCTCTCGAAGGGCCAGACCTACAACGACGGCGTCTATGTGCACTTCGACGGTCAGAACGTGACCGCGAAGACGCAGGGCGACGACAAGAAGGGCGAGCCGTCCCGCACGGTGAAGCTCGATGACGGGAAGTACGCGGTCGTCACCAAGCTCGGCGACGGCTCGTACAAGGCCGTCATCACCGGTCCGGACGGCTTCGTCTTCGGCACGCTCACCGCGGGCTCGCCCTCGGTCACCCTCGACGGCGGCCTGAAGGTCACCCTCGACCAGAAGAGCGGCAGGATCATCCAGACCACGGTCAAGAGCCGGAACGGCGAGGCGGCCCGCGACGCCTCCGCCAAGGACACGTCCAAGAAGGACGCCTCCCCGCGGGCGCAGGACGTCAAGAAGCTGCCCAAGGGCGGCGTCGCCGCGGGCGAGGCGCCGCGGAAGCACCCGGACACCGACCCCGGCCTGATCGGCGGGGCACTCGCCGCGGCCGGCGTCCTCGGCGGCGCGGGCCTGCTCGCCGCCCGCGGCCGCAAGAGCGAGCGCTGAGCCCCGCGGCACACGGGGGCGGGGCGGAACCTATGAACGGGCGGGCGCCCAGCGCCGCCCGTTCATCAGGTTGTCCAGCCCGGCCCAGGCGAAGTTCATCAGCGTCTCCGCCGTGTCCCGCCCCGAGGGGGCCACATCCGTACGGGCGTTGGTCCACCCCGCGAGCGACTCGGCGGCGCCCACGAGCGCGTGGGCCAGCCCGGACGCCTCCTGCCACGGCAGCGGGGTGTCGCAGCCGTTCTCCGCGGCCGTCGCCGCGATCAGCTGGGTGACGACGTCGACGAGCTCCTGCCGCAGCGCGGCCACTTCGAGCGCGAACGGCTCCCCGTGCGTACGGGCCTGGCAGTGCAGGACGGCCCAGCCGTCGGGGTACGCGGCCGTGTGCGCGAAGAAGCCGCGGAGCCCCTGCCACAGCCGCCGGTCGGCGGGCGCGAGCGGGTCGACCGCCTGACGCACCGCCAGGATGAGCGCCTCGGCCTCGCGCCGTATGCAGGCGCTGAAGAGATCTTCCTTGGAGTTCAGATAGAGGTAGACCAGTGGCTTGGAAGCGCCCGCGAGCTCGGCGATCTCGTCCATCGACGCCGCGCGGTAGCCGCGGCGCGCGAAGACCTCCACGGCGGCGTCGAGCATCTGGCGCTCGCGCACCGCGCGCGGCATGCGTTTGGCCCTGCCTTTCTGCTTCATTCCGGCCTCAGCAGCGTCGGTCTGTGCAGCATTCACGACAAACGTCCCTCCGCCCCCGCTACGTTACCGGCAGGTAATGTTACGGGGAGGAGGGACGCCGAGGAGGGAAGATCCAGCCGAAAGCGCCGGAACGAAAGGATCAAGCCACCTCGATCAGGCCGCGGCGGCCGGCACCGGAGCGGTCTGCTCGGCCTGGTCCAGCGGCGAGGCCGTGGCCGAGTCGTACGCCTTCCGGTCGAGGATCTTCTCCCGGGAGGCCACGATGATCGGTATCACCGACTGTCCCGCGACGTTCGTCGCCGTGCGCATCATGTCCACGATCGGGTCGATGGCGAGCAGCAGGCCCACGCCCTCCATCGGCAGGCCGAGCGTCGAGAGGGTCAGGGTCAGCATCACGGTGGCACCGGTCAGACCGGCCGTGGCCGCGGAGCCGACGACGGAGACGAACGCGATCAGGACGTAGTCACGGATGTCCAGCGGCACGTCGAAGACCTGCGCCACGAAGATCGCGGCGATCGCGGGGTAGATGGAGGCGCAGCCGTCCATCTTGGTCGTCGAGCCGAAGGGCACGGCGAAGCTCGCGTACTCCCTGGGCACGCCCAGGCGTTCGGTGACCCGCTGCGTCAGCGGCATCGTGCCCACGGAGGAGCGGGAGACGAAGGCCAGCTGAATGGCGGGCCAGGCACCCTTGAAGAACTGGAGCGGGTTCACCTTGGCGACCGTGGCCAGCAGCAGCGGGTAGACGCCGAAGAGGACGATGGCGCAGCCGACGTAGATGTCCGCGGTGAACGTCGCGTACTTCCCGATCAGGTCCCAGCCGTAGGTGGCGATCGCCGTGCCGACCAGGCCCAGGCTGCCGAGCGGGGCGAGCCGGATGACCCACCAGAGCACCTTCTGCAGCAGCTCCAGCGCGGCCTGGCTGAAGTCGAGCACGGGCTTGGCCTTGGCGCCGACCTGGAGGATCGCGATGCCCGCGACCACGGCCATGAAGACGATCTGCATGACCTCGAGCTTGCTGAACGGCGTGATGACGTCGGTCGGCACGATCCCGGTGAGGAAGTCCAGCCACGAGCCGTGCTTCTTGGGCTCCGCACCGTCGGCCGCGGTGAGGCCGGTGCCGGCGCCCGGGTCGGTGAGCAGGCCGATCGCGAGGCCGATGAGGACCGCGATCAGCGACGTGATCATGAACCACATCAGGGTGCGGGTCGCCAGCCGGGCGGCGTTGGAGACGTTCCGCAGATTGGTGATCGACACCAGGATGGCGAAGAACACCAGCGGGGCGATCACCACCATCAGCAGCTGGACGAACATGTCGCCGATCTTGCCGAGGGTGACCTCCAGCCAGTGGATGTCACCGCTCTTGGCGGCCCAGCCGAGGAGCGCGCCGAGAACGAGACCGAGCAGGATCTGGCCCCAGAAGGGGACCTTGGGTATGCGCCCGCGCAGGGACGCCTTGGACGACACGGGTGTCGAGGACAACGGAAGCTCCGGGAGGTCAAGAAAAAGGGCGTGGGGCGCCAGGGAGGTCCGTACGCGCTGCGGGATCTCCGGCCGGGGTCGGCATACGTCAGCGGCGGCGACAGGCCGCGGAGACACGGCGGCAAAGATCGACGTGCAGGCGCGCCACGAGCGCGGGGCTCATGGGGAATCGGTGCGCTGCTGCTGTCTTCATGTCCAATACGTTAACACCGGGGCTTTGAGGGTCTCAAAGGTCTTCTTTGGGTTGCCGGTCGCGCACAGGCCGGAGAGCGGCAACGCCCGGCCGTGGAGCGGCTGCTCCACGGCGGGGCGTTGCGGTGATGTGAGGAGACTTACACCCGATCAGGGCGATAAGTCCCGATAGCGGGAGGCTCAGGCCACCCCGTCCTCCTGGGCCGCGTTGGCGTCGAAGCGCGCCTTGGCGCGGTCGACGCGCTCCACGATCTGCTCGGACATCGCGTCACGCTGCTTGCGCAGCAGCACCCAGCTCAGCGGGGCGGAGAGGACGAGCGCGAGCAGGACCATCCAGATGAGGTTCGAACTGCCCACGCCGAGCGGGATGACGTGCATGGAGCAGAGCACCCAGACGACGGCGAAGCAGGCGATGAGCAGGCCGAACCGCAGAGCGGTGTAGCGGAGCGAGGCGAACTTCTGGCTACTCACGGACGGGACCTTCTTCTCAACGACAACCGAAAGGGTCGCCCTCCAGTCAAGCACGCCCGGAAGGCGATCAGTCCAGTGGGCGCCACATCGTGATGTCGTCGCGATCGTCACCGGCCGCCACACGGATGCCGGCGGGCACCCGGCCGACCTCCTTGTAGCCGCGGCCGGCGTAGAAGTCCTCCAGGCCCATGCCACCGCGCGCTTCGAGCCGCAGCGCCTCGAAGCCCAGGTCACGGGCCATCTCCGCGGCCTCGTCCAGCATCCGCCGGCCGCGGCCGCCGCCCTGGAGCGAGGGGTGGATCATCACGGTGACGAGGGTGCACCAATGGCTCATCAGCGGATTGGCGTTGAGCCTGAAGAACGTGGTGCCGGCGAGCCGCCCCTCCTCGTACGCCCCGAGCATGCGCGCCCGGCCCGCGGCGACGTCCGCGGTCAGCGCGTCCGCCACCGGGCGCACCACATCGGCGGTCACCGGCGGCACGAAGCCGACGGAGCCACCGGCCTGACTGACGTCCACCCACAGGCGGAGCAACTCCTCGCGGAGCGCCGGGGTCAGCTCGGGGTCGCGTATGAAGGTAAGCGGCATAGCCGCAATGCAACCATTACGTGAGGCGCGGGCGCAACGGAAAAAGCCCCGGCGGACGCGCACCGGGGCTTTTCCTGCGGATCGTACGGATCAGGCTGTACGGATCAGACGCGCATGGGCTGGGGCGATTCCCGCAGCGACGCGTCCGGGCCCGGGTACTCACGGATGATCTCGTACCGCGTGTTGCGCTCCACCGGGCGGAAGCCCGCGTCCCGGATCAGGTCCAGCAGGTCGTCACGCGTCAGCTTGTTCGGCGTCCCGTAGTTGTCCGCGTCGTGCGTGATCTTGTACTCGACGACCGAGCCGTCCATGTCGTCCGCGCCGTGCTGCAGCGCCAGCTGCGCCGTCTGCACGCCGTGCATGACCCAGAAGACCTTCACATGCGGCACGTTGTCGAACAGCAGCCGCGAGACGGCGAACGTCTTCAGCGCCTCGGCGCCGGTCGCCATGGTCGTGCGCGCCTGGAGGCGGTTGCGGACCTTGCCGTCCTTCATGTCGACGAAGTCGTGCTGGTAGCGCAGCGGGATGAAGACCTGGAAGCCGCCGGTCTCGTCCTGGAGCTCGCGCAGACGCAGGACGTGGTCGACGCGGTGGCGGGGCTCCTCGATGTGCCCGTAGAGCATCGTGCTCGGCGTCTTCAGGCCCTTGGAGTGCGCCAGGCGGTGGATGCGCGACCAGTCCTCCCAGTGGGTGTCGTGGTCGACGATGTGCTGGCGGACCTCCCAGTCGAAGATCTCCGCGCCGCCGCCGGTCAGCGACTCCAGACCCGCGTCGATCAGCTCGTCCATGATCTCCGAGGCCGGCATGCCGGAGATCTTCTCGAAGTGCTGGATCTCGGTCGCCGTGAACGCCTTCAGCGAGACGTTCGGCAGCGCCTCCTTCAGCGCCCGCAGCGAGCGCGGGTAGTAGCGCCAGGGCAGCGTCGGGTGCAGGCCGTTGACGATGTGCAGCTCGGTGAGGTTCTCGTTCTCCATCGCCTTGGCGAGGCGGACGGCCTCCTCGATGCGCATCGTGTACGCGTCCTTCTCACCCGGCTTCCGCTGGAACGAGCAGTACGCGCACGACGCCGTGCACACATTCGTCATGTTCAGGTGGCGGTTGACGTTGAAGTGGACGACATCGCCGTTCTTACGCGTCCGCACCTCGTGGGCCAGACCGCCCAGCCACGCCAGGTCATCGGACTCGTAGAGAGCGATACCGTCCTCGCGCGTCAGCCGCTCACCCGCGTGAACCTTCTCCTCCAGCTCACGCTTCAGTCCAGCGTCCATGCGTCGGCCTCTCCTGCCTTGATGCCTTTTGCGACCCGATCGAGCGTACTCCCCCGGCTTTTCGGGCGGCCCGACCCCCTACGCCTCCTCGGGGAGCTCTCCCACGCGGTTCTCCCACTTCGTGGAGAGCACGATCGTGGTGCGCGTCCGGCTCACGCCCTTGGTCCCGGACAGCCGCCGGATCGTGCGCTCCAGGCCGTCCACGTCACCGACGCGGACCTTGAGCATGTAGGAGTCGTCGCCCGCGATGAACCAGCAGTCCTCGATCTCCTCCAGGTCCCGCAGCCGCCGCGCCACGTCCTCGTGGTCCGCCGCATCGGAGAGCTGGATGCCGATCAGCGCCGTGACGCCGAGGCCGAGCGAGGCGGCGTCGACGGTCGCGCGGTAGCCGGTGATCACGCCGGCCGCCTCCAGGCGGTTGATCCGGTCCGTGACGCTGGGCCCGGAGAGGCCGACGAGCCGGCCCAGCTCCGCGTACGACGCCCGGCCGTTCTCCCGGAGGGCCTGGATGAGCTGCCTGTCCACCGCGTCCATTGCCTGGAACCTTTCAAATAATGAGCGAACTCGCCGCATTGCATGTAGAATCTAAGGCATACAGGGGTCCACGCCCTGTGATTTCTCGCAAGATCCGCTAGATCAACGACGATCCTTCAGGAGTGATCTTCCCGTGTACACGATCGAGATGGCCTACGCCCGTATGCGCGAGCTGCAGGACACGGCCAACCGCTCGCGTGCCCATCAGTTCGCCGAGCGTCGCGCCGAGGCCAAGGCGGCCCGCACCGCGCGCGCCAAGAAGCGCTAACCCCCGGAGGGGGAGCGGGCCTCACCCAGCTCTCCCTTCCACCGGCGGTACAGCTGGTGCGGCACATCCGCCGCGTCCAGCACCCGCCCCGCGACGAAGTCCACCAGATCCTGGATGTGCGTCGCACCCGCGTAGAACGCCGGAGAGGCGGGCAGCACCACCGCGCCCGCCTCGTCGAGCGCCACCAGCTGCTTGAGCGTCTGACCGCTCAGCGGCGTCTCGCGCACCGCGACCACCAGCCGGCGCCGCTCCTTGAGCGTCACGCTCGCCGCGCGCTGCAGCAGATCCTTCGAGAGCCCCAGCGCCACCCCGGCCACACAGGCCGTGCTCGCCGGGACGATCAGCATCCCCTTGGCGGGGTAGGACCCCGAGGACGGCCCCGCGGCGAGATCCCCCGCCGGCCAGTACCGCGCGTCCGCGAGGTCCACCTCGAACGTGTGCGGCTTCCCGTCCGCCCCCAGCTCCAGCCAGTCGCGCAGATCCTCCCGCCAGTGCGCGTCGCGGAACTTGATCCCGGTCTCGTCCAGCAGCGTCAGCCGCGACGCGCGGCTCACCACCAGGTCCACTGCCTCACCGGCGGCCAGCAGCCCCCGCACCACGGCGGCGGCATACGGCGTCCCGGACGCGCCCGACACCCCGACCACCCAGGGCCTGCGGCCCGGGGCCGGGGTGTCGCGCGCGGCTGTCTCTTCGTACGGCTCCACGGTCTTGAGCCTATCCGCAGCGGCCCGCCACCCAGCGGGCAGCGGGCCGGGACGGACCACCCGTACGAGCTACCAGCCGAGGCCGCCGCTCACGAGGTCCAGCAGCGCGAAGACGAAGAGCACGATGCCGATCACGCCGTTGACCGTGAAGAACGCCCTGTTCAGCCGGGACAGGTCGTGCGGCCGGACGACCGTGTGCTCATAGACGAACGACGCCGCGGCGAAGCCGAGACCCACCCACCAGAAGGCACCCGCGTCGATCGCGAGGCCGTACCAGACGAGCAGGCCCGTCGTGATGACGTGACACGCGCGCGCACCGTGCAGCGCCGCCGGCACGCCGAAGCGCGCCGGGGTGGACTTCACGCCGTGGACCCGGTCCGCCAGCACGTCCTGGCAGGCGTAGATCAGGTCGAAGCCGCCGATCCAGATGCCCACGGCCAGGCCCAGTATCACCGCGGTCCACGACCACTCCCCCGTGACCGCGAGCCACGCGCCGACCGGGCCCATCGCCTGCGCCAGGCCGAGGATCGCGTGCGGGAAATTGGTGAACCGTTTCCCGTACGGATAGACCACCATCGGGACCACGGCGACCGGCGCGAGCGCCAGGCACAGCGGGTTCAGCAGCGCCGCCGCGCCCAGGAAGATCACGACAGCGATCAGCGCGCCCGTCCACGCCGTCCGCACGGAGACGGCGCCGGTGACCAGCTCACGCCCCGCCGTACGGGCGTTGCGCGCGTCGATCTCCCGGTCGATGATCCGGTTGACGGCCATCGCGAAGGTGCGCAGCCCCACCATGGCGACGGTGACCAGCAGCAGGCGCGTCCAGTGGACGTCGCCGTACTCCTGGAACATCGCGGTGAGCGCGGCGATGTAGGCGAAGGGCAGCGCGAAGACCGAGTGCTCGATCACCACGAGGCGCAGGAACGCCCTCACCCTGCCGGTGGACGGCGCGGGGCCGGGCCCGAGGACCCCTTCGGCAGCAGACATCATCAGAGCCCGTATTCCTTCCAGCGCTTCGTCACCCGATCGGCGACTTCCGGATCCGACTCGACCATGTGCGGCCAGCCCCCGTCCCGCGTATAGCCCTCCTCGGGCCACTTCGCGGTCGCGTCGATGCCCGCCTTGCCGCCCCAGAACTGCTGGTAGGAGGCGTGGTCGAGGTGGTCGACCGGGCCCTCGACGACCGTGAGGTCGCGCGCGTAGTCGGTGTTGCCCAGCGCCCGCCAGGACACTTCGTGCAGGTCGTGCACATCGCAGTCGCTGTCGACCACGACGATCAGCTTGGTCAGCGACATCATGTGGGCGCCCCAGATGGCGTGCATCACCTTCTGGGCGTGCTTGGGGTACTTCTTGTCGATCGAGACGATCGCGCAGTTGTGGAAGCCGCCCGACTCCGGCAGGTGGTAGTCCACGATGTCCGGCACGATGATCTTGAGCAGGGGCAGGAAGAACCGCTCCGTCGCCCGGCCCAGCGGACCGTCCTCGGTCGGCGGGCGGCCGACCACGATCGACTGGAGCAGCGGGCGGCGCCGCATCGTCACGCAGTCGATGGTCAGCGCGGGGAAGGGCTCCTGCGGGGTGTAGAAGCCGGTGTGGTCGCCGAAGGGGCCCTCGGGGAGCATCTCGCCGGGCTCCAGCCAGCCCTCGATGACGACCTCGGCGTTCGCCGGGACCTGGAGCGGCACGGTCTTGCAGTCGACCATCTCGATCCGCTTGCCGGAGAGGAAGCCCGCGAAGAGGTATTCGTCGATGTCGCCGGGGAGCGGCGCGGTCGAGGCGTAGGTCACGGCCGGGGGGCAGCCGAAGGCGATGGCGACGGGCAGCTTCTCGCCGCGCTTGGCCGCCACCTGGTAGTGGTTGCGGCTGTCCTTGTGGATCTGCCAGTGCATCCCGATGGTGCGCTTGTCGTGCCGCTGGAGGCGGTAGAGGCCGAGGTTGCGGACGCCGGTCTCGGGGTGCTTGGTGTGGGTGAGGCCGAGGTTGAAGAAGGAGCCGCCGTCCTCGGGCCAGGTGAAGAGCGCGGGCAGCCGGTCGAGGTCGACGTCGTCGCCGGTCAGCACCACTTCCTGGACCGGTGCCTCCTTGACCTTCCGCGGCGGCACATGGGCCATCGCGCCCAGCTTGCCGAACGCCTCGCGGACCCCGACGAAGCCGTGCGGCAGCTCGGGCTTGAGCAGTCCGCCGATCTTGTCGCTGATCTCGTCGTAGGACTTCAGGCCGAGCGCCTTGAGCAGCCGGCGGTCGGTGCCGAAGACGTTCATGGCGAGCGGCATCGCCGCGCCCTTGACGTTCTCGAAGAGCAGGGCGGGGCCACCGGCCTTGTTCACCCTGTCGACGATCTCCCCGATTTCCAGGTACGGGTCGACTTCGGCCTTGATGCGCTTGAGGTCACCGTCGCGCTCCAGCGCCCGGAGGAACGAGCGTAGATCGTCATAAGCCATGCGTTCCAGTATCAAGCACGGACTACCCTGGACCCGTCACGGGGGCCGCGTTCCGGCCCGTACCGCCGCTCTCGGGGAGCCCGCCACCATGCTCAGGTATCTGCCGACTCTGCTGGTCCTGGGCCTGTGGATCTACGCGTTCATCGACTGCCTGAACACTCCCGAGGAAGAGGTGCGCGGCCTGCCGAAGATCGGCTGGGTGATCGTCATCCTGCTCTTCGGCGGCGTGCTGGTCGGGCCGGTCGCGTGGGTGATCGCGGGCCGTCGCCGCGGGGCGGCGCGGCCCGGCGCGGGCGGGCCGGGCGGCGGGCAGCGGTGGGTGGCTCCCGACGACAACCCCGAGTTCCTCCGCTCGCTGCGGCGCGAGGACCCCAACGGCGGCAACACGCAGGGCTGACGCCCGGAAACACGCTGCCGTACGGGCTAGCGGCGCATCCCCCGATGGGGTGGAACTCCCTCGTACGTACGATGACCTTTTCTCCCAACTGGTGCCCCTTCACCGCCATTTGACGCGCCGTTCACACGCCCCCTCCTGCCCTCGTCACACCTGTGCCGGGAGAGTCGGCCGGGTCACACTGTGGCCTCACGCGACTCCAGGGAGAGGGGCACGCCATGCCCGAGATGACCCGACGCAGACTCCTCGGCGCGGCGGCGGGAGCGGTGGGCGGCGCCGCGGCGCTGTCGCTGCTGCCGCCGAGCGTGCAGCGGGCGGTCGCCGCCGGACCGGCCCGGCGCGGCACGCCGAGCGACATCGAGCACGTGGTCCTGCTGATGCAGGAGAACCGCTCCTTCGACCACTACTTCGGCACTCTCAAGGGCGTACGCGGCTTCGCCGACCCGCACGCCATCAAGCTCCCGAACGGCAAGAGCGTCTTCCACCAGCCGGACGCGGAGAACCCCGACGGGTACCTGCTGCCGTTCCGGCTGAACACCGGCAAGACCAGCGCCCAGGCGATCCCCAGCACCTCGCACGCCTGGGAGGTGCAGCACGAGGCGTGGAACGGCGGCAGGATGGACCGCTGGCTGCCCGCCCACCGCAAGGCGGACGGCGCCAGGGCGCCCTACGTGATGGGCTACCACACGCGCGAGGACATCCCCTTCCAGTTCGCACTCGCCGAGAGCTTCACCCTCTGCGACAACTACTTCTGCTCGGTCTTCGGCCCCACCTGGCCCAACCGGCTCTACTGGATGACGGGCACCATCGACCCCGGCGGCGGCCACGGCGGCCCCGTGATCGACAACAGCGCGCCGAAGCCGTACCGCTGGACCACCTACGCGGAGCGCCTCCAGGCCGCCGGCGTCAGCTGGCGCGTCTACCAGGAGGAGGACAACTACGAGTGCAACCTGCTGGAGGAGTTCCAGCAGTTCAAGAACGCCAAGCCCGGCAGCGCGCTCTACGAGCGCGGGATGCGCCGCCAGAAGGCGGGCACCTTCGAGGACGACGCCCGCAACGACCGGCTGCCCACGGTCTCCTGGATCATCCCCACCGCCGGGCAGTCCGAGCACCCGGCCTACCTGCCCGCGGCGGGCGCGGACTACGTCGCCAGGAAGATCGGGGCCATCGCCGACAACCCCGACGTGTGGGCGAAGACCGTCTTCATCCTGAACTACGACGAGAACGACGGCCTCTTCGACCACGTGCGCCCGCCGGTGCCGCCCCGGGGCACGCCCGACGAGTTCGTCCACGGCCTGCCGATCGGCGGCGGCTTCCGCGTGCCGTGCATGATCATCTCGCCCTGGACGGTGGGCGGCTGGGCCGCCGGGGAAGCCTTCGACCACACCTCCTGCCTGCGCTTCCTGGAGGTGGTGACGGGCGTCAAGGAGCCCAACATCAGCGCCTGGCGCCGCCGGACCTTCGGCGACCTCACCTCGGCCTTCGGCTTCCCGCGGCCCGCGCCGCGGCCGCCCGCGCTGCCCCGTGACACCGCCAAGCAGCTCGCCCAGGCCAAGTGGGCCGTCACCCACCTGCCCAAGCCGGCCCTGCCGGGCTCCGGCCAGACGCCCCCGCGACAGGAGAAGGGCAGCCGCCCGCGGCGCTGACACATGCGCGACGGCCCGCCCCCTCCGGAAGGGACGCTGTTGGCGAATTACGGGCCGTGTGCGTGACGTCGGCCTCCACTTGTTCCTTTACATCGGGTGGTCACTCTCTGTATTGAGGCTGTGGTCGCTGTGGTCTGTTCCGGTCGCGTTCGATCAGCGTCTCGGGTCGCTTG